>CAYOQQ010000014.1:0-25699 GCA_964406165.1 uncultured Candidatus Saccharibacteria bacterium | reverse complement strand
CTTGAGGCCAAGACACTCTTTGTCACCTACCCTCTTCAGTGCATGAACATTTTAAAAAAGACCCTCGAGAGTGCTGAAGTACGTATTACCGATATCGTCGCTGGCCCCATCGCTGAAAGTATCCCCCTCTTAACTAAGAAACAAAAAATTGCTGGAGTCGCACTCATTAATATTGGACAAGCAGTAACGTCCCTTTTAGTATACGAAAAAAATATTCCACTCCTCGTTTCAACAATTGCTGTTGGTGGAGATGACATCACTAAAGATATCGCTCTTGGTATGAAAGTCACACTTGAAGAAGCAGAAGACATGAAGTGTGGTCGCGCAACTTATGCGTACTCGAAACGAAAAGTAGAAGAGATAATTGAGGCTCGTCTAGAAGATCTCTGCATGAAGATAACAAAAGAACTTACTCGTATTCAGCGTAGTGAATTACTCCCTGCCGGAATTATTATCACAGGCTCATCTTCACTTGTTCCTCGTCTTGAATATGTTTTTAGAAATGAACTTCGTCTACCAATAAAAATTGTTACCAATGAACTTGTACGAATCACTGGAGACACACTACGAGATGGTGGATGGGCTAGGAGTTACGGTCTTACATTCTTGGCTCCACAAGATACAGAAAAAGATGTCATAAAGGATTTGATAACATCAATATGGACTCGTGTCAAAAAAGTGCTTTCTCAGTTTTTACCTTGATATATAAAGGTATTTTAGTTGTTACCCCCTAAAAAACCACCTTTGCAAAAAACATCTGTAGTTGGTATAGTTATTACATAGTAATGTAATGATATCTTATCCCCTATGGCAAAAGTAAACCCTGAAATTGAAAGCTTCGCACGCATCAAAGTAATTGGTATCGGAGGAAGTGGTAAAGGAGCGCTCAACCACATGATCAACTCTAAACTTCAAGGAGTTGAATTCGTCGCAATGAACACTGACACACAAGACCTTCATCACTCGTTAGCTGAGAAAAAAATTCACATAGGGAAGAATCTTACAAAAGGTCTCGGTGCCGGAATGGATCCAGAAGTTGGAAAGCGAAGTGCAGAAGAAACTCGTGAAGAAATTCAAGATGTCATCAAAGGGGCTGACATGGTTTTCATTGCAGGTGGAATGGGTGGAGGAACTGGTACTGGAGCTGCTCCAGTTGTTGCTTCAGTTGCGAAGAATGAAGGTATCCTTACTATCGGAGTTGTTACTAAGCCATTCTTCTTCGAAGGTGCATCACGTATGAAGCTTGCGGAACGCGGTCTTGAAGAACTTGAAAAAGAAGTGGATGCACTCATTGTTATCCCTAACGACAGATTACTTTCTGTTATTGATAAGAACACAACCGTAAAGCAAGCGTTTGAAATGTGTGACGAGGTTCTTAAGCAAGCAGTTGAAGGTATTTCAGATATTATTCGTACCGCAGGAACTATTAACCTCGACTTCGCCGATATCAAGCGTATCCTTAAGGACTCAGGGACTGCACTTATGGGTGTAGGACGTGGTATGGGTGAGAACCGCGCTCGCGAGGCTGCAACAGCTGCAGTTAACTCCCCTCTTCTTGATGTCTCTATTCATGGTGCCAAGGGTGTTCTCTTTGCAATCTATGGTGCTGAGGATCTAGGAATGTTCGAAGTTCAGGAAGCTGCGAAGATTATTACAGAGTCGGTTGATAAAGATGCGAAGATTATCTTCGGTATTGCTACTGATCCAACACTTAAGAAGGACGAGATAAAGGTAACTGTTATCGCGACAGGTTTCCCAAGTGGATTCGTTAACCAGCGTCATGCACCACTTGAACATGTTGGCACTAACATGCACGAAGAAATTGCAAAGCGTGAAGAGTCACTACGACCAGAACCACGTGCAGAAAAGACAGAATCAATCCGCGAGACCATCATCGAAGCAACAGAAGAAAAGCGTATCGACAGAATCGATCTCGAAATGAAAGAAGGAGAGACTAAACTTGTAGAGGATACTAAGAAGTCAGGAACAACTGCTCAAGTAGCAGGCAAGAAGCCAGTATTTAAATTTGAAGATGAAGATGACGAAGATGAATGGGAAGCGTTACCACCATTCCTCCGCCGAAAGAAATAGATATAAGAAACCGCCACAATGTGGCGGTTTTTCATTTCAAGTTGCATCCTTAGCAGGAGAAAGGTTAGAAGTATCGGCTTTTGGTTTAGAAAACTTGTTGTAAGAACGCACAAGAATAATCCAACAAACATAGAGTACGATGATTAAGTTAACCATCCTCACCATGTCTTCACTGAATACATGTCCGCGTGTGAAGAGTTCATACACCTTCATCGAACCCGAACCGATAAGGAAGGCGACAGACAGCAGAAATGATGATGCTAGATCACCAAACATCGCATGCTCTACAAAAATGAGCACCCCAATTACAAGTGAACTGGCAATAAGGACAGTGAGGACGTGAATCGAGTGGTTGACGATTGGTTCCCAAAACCAAATATTGCTCATTTGAACGAGCTGCAACCTGGCTTTTGGAACACCAATTTCATTACAGCACGAAACATTTGTGAGAGCAGCTGTATGAAGAAGAGGAATCTTCTCCATAAAGATAACAGTAGGTTCGACAATCAGTTGTGCAAGAAGTATTGCAGAAAGGATAAAGGCAACCCAATTAATAAACACTCTAAACTTCATTTATTTCTCCAAATGTGAAAGGAAAATACCCGGTAACAATCCTACAGTAAAATAAGATATTGTCAATACAACTTGCATTCCCTGTAAAGAATACAGACAACAAAAGAACACACCCTGCCATTTGTTATACTATCTCTCATGGAACAAAGCCCTAAGCAACAAGAAAAACAACAGCCACAAGAAGATGCCCCTTGCAGTGTAGAATCTAGTGCAAACTTTGAAGGTAATCACTCATTACTTTTATTTAGTAGAGTGCGAAATCCTTTTATTCAAGAACAACTTATCGACCTCCTTTACGAAGAGGAGTTAGACCATGCTAAGCGAGGCGATACAACTGTTGCTTATGATGAACACGGAAATATTATTTCAATTTCTAGAGATGAAGTTAAAATGGTGCACAAGGAGTACACTCCTCGCTCTAAAAAAGAAATTCTAGAAGATTTTTATACAAGACTAAAAACTGTCGAAACAGACACTCCAATATCCTATGACCCAAGGGAGGTCCCACGAGTTACCGCTCGAGAACAATCCCCTATTTTTTCTTACAACAATACAACCATGTATCCTACTGAGGTTCCAGAAGTTACATCTCGAGAAATCATGCCTCAACTTACAGGTTATTGTTTGTCCATGATGGGTGCGTCTGATGCAAGTCCAGAAAAGCAAAAAGTAATTAAAAGTGCAGTTGAAGCCCATGAAAAAGGCCACGTATTACGACCATACTTTAATACTTTTTTTAAAGATTATTTTAGAAAGGGTTTTGTTATACCAAAAGTAGAAACACTAACCTTAGAAGACCTCCCTGAAAAGAATCATGAAAGGTATCCTGATGAAACAACTGAGGATTTTACCAGACGTCACATTGAAGATTATATATATTATCTATTCAGTGGAAATGAAATTGCTGAAAGAATGTCTCAGTTAAAAGGTTACTTTGGATTTAAAGCAAGTGAACAATTTACCAAGGAACATCTTGAGTATGCGAGAAACCATTATGTTAGAGACACACACTTAGATAACAGCATGACTCTTTTCTTGCAAGCCATAACACCAGAAACTGAAGAAGAATTCTTACGACTTATCAATACTTCCGGGATTTAATAAAGAATTAAGAAAAATAAAACCACCTATTGTGTAGGTGGCCATTACAGATTCTCAGATGACACGCATAAAGATTTTCCACATTAGATCATTGGTTTCGTTGTATAAAGATATTCCTTTTATTGTAAAAGAATATTCTTTCCCAAATCTCTAATATTCAAAATCTTTTGCTGTGTGATCTATCTAAGTGTATCTGTGATATCTCCTAATAAAGTCTTGAGACTCGTATAGAGGAGTTGAACTCATCAATTGCAATACATGCATTCGAGTAAACCTCAACTGTGATTGCCCAGTTCGCGCTTTTTTCACGTACTGAAACGATAACACTTCCGTTTCGAGTGTGACCAAATGTTTTAAATAACACGTTCGATTCGAAAAAGCATGCTCCAGGAATGTTTGCTACTTGTGTCTCTCGACGATACAGTCTGTACAAAAGATGTGCATATGAACCGCCAACCCTTGAATACAGATGCATACCGTCGTTGTAGAGAACTAGCGCTCGACATTCATACCGTTTCCGCCTGCTCTCTCTTTCGATTGGAGTACGTTTTTGTTCACAAAAAAATACTCTTGCAATTCTGTCCATGAGGACATTTCTCAATTGAGTCATTCGAATTTCCTTTCAAAGAACCTACGTTACGACATTGTGACGCAGATATATATTATAACATTTTATAATGATTTGTCAAATATATAAACTCTCGATAATTACACTTTCAAACTCATTTCAGATACCAAAACGTATCATGATATACTTTCCCCTATCAACCAATTACGAATAACTAATTAATAATAACCAGTATGTACGATCTCATTATTATCGGAGGAGGACCAGCAGGAACTGCAGCGGCGGTATATGCCGCACGCAAGCAACTTAAGACGCTTCTTATTGTTAAAGAATGGGGAGGACAGTCAACTGTATCTGAAGACATCCAAAACTGGATAGGAACACCTCACATCTCCGGAGCCAACCTTGCAAAATCTCTCCGTGCACATGTTGAAGAATACAAAGGTGATGTTCTTACTATTCTTGAATCAGAAGTTGCTAAGGTAACAGGAGTTGATGGAGATTTCACTGTAGTCACTTCTAAAGGTGAGCAAAAAAGTAAGACTGTGCTCGTGTCGTCTGGATCATCACGAAGACGACTCGATGTCCCAGGGGCAGATATGCTCGAGCATAAAGGTCTCACCTACTGTGCATCATGTGACGGACCACTTTTCTCTGATACCGATGTTGTAGTTATTGGTGGAGGTAATGCTGGATTCGAATCAGCAGCACAACTTCTTGCATACTGTAAAAGTGTAACCCTTTTATCTCGAAGCGCGCCAAGAGCTGATGCTATTACTATTGAGAAGATTAAAAAGAACGAGCATTTTAAACTAATTGAAAATGCAGTACCAACAAAAGTTGAAGGCTCAGTGTTCGTAGAGTCCATCTCTTATAAAGATGATTCAGGCAACGAGACCACGCTTCCGGTTTCTGCGGTGTTCGTTGAGATAGGACAGATTCCTGCGACTTCATTTGTAGAAGGACTAGTAGACATGACCCCTACTAAAAATATTGTTATTAATCCTCGTACTCAAGAAACGTCAGTAAAAGGCATCTGGTCAGCCGGAGATTGTACTGATGTGCTTTATCATCAGAATAACATCGCAGCAGGAGATGCTGTACGAGCGCTTGAAGATATTTATTTGCATTTACACGCCTAAAGCACAGCTATTAGACTTTAGCTCTTAGCTTGTAGCTAAATACTAATCAATATAAAGAGCGACGCCTACGGCGTCGCTCTTTCAATACCTTTCTTCTTGTACTCTATTATATCATACACCAACTTTATAAAACAAGACTTACAAAAAATGTAAAGGTCTGCTATGCTAGGAGGATGCAAAAATACTTTTCTCATCTAAAAACTCTGTGGCAAATATTCAAGCCCTTTAGAAAATATTTCTATATCCAGCTAGGAATAGTTTTTATATCTCAAGTATTTTCAATTACAATTAGTCTACTTAATAGTCACCTTATTAACGCACTTGTTGCAAAAAATATAAACACTACCTTACTTATTCTTTTTGTGTGGGGAATAGTGGTTATCCTGCTTAACATAATCACGTATGCTCAAAACTGGGTAAGAGAAAGGAAACTCGACCAATCTGTTGCTCAATATTTACAGGAGTATTCACTTAAAAAAATACTCTCCCTTACCGTTGAACAACATATTGAGAGTCACTCAGCAATTAAACAGCAGATTATCTCTCGAGGAGAAACAGCAGCTGAAAATATCTTAGGAAGTTTTTTTACAAATATTGTACCAACTATTTTATATACGCTAGTTGCTCTTGCAACACTGGCATATTACAGTGTTCTACTTGCTGTAACAAGTATTATTATTATCATAGTACTTTTTGCCTGGTCAATTAACTTTAGAAAATTTCACAACCCATATGTAAGAAAAAATAGAGATAACTGGACACTGAACAATAAAATAAGAACCGAGGCTTTTACTCATCTTGTACTTGCAAAACTTTTTGGTCGTGAGGACTTTTTTGTTGAGAAATATATTGACCGTCGGGCAATTATAGTGAAGCACCACTCCGTAACAAGAACGCTTGCTATAAAACACATGTTCAAACTCTTTACTGTGCGAGGTTTTAGCGAACTTGTAACATTAAGTATTGCTGTCTACTTATTCCTTCACGGTTCATTCCAGGTTGGTACGCTTTACCTAGTATTTAGTGTCTGTTCAAGAATATATAATAATATTGATTCCTTCTCTTCCTCACTTCGAGACATGCCTATTTGGTTCCTTGAAGTGGAAAAATATATTGAGGCAATTACCATGAAGCCTTCATTTAAAGAACATGGAATTACTACTGTACCTCTAACAACTACTATTACTTTTTCTAACGTATCTTTCTTTTACCCCCTCTCTCAAGACTCTGTTCTTGAGGATGTTTCCTTTTCGATTGAACCAAGCAAAACAACTGCTTTTGTTGGCGCATCAGGTTCAGGTAAGTCAACAATTGTAAAACTCTTATTACGTGCCTATACATATAATAAGGGATCTATCACAATTGGAGACACTGAACTAAAAGAAATCGACACTACATACTTACGTGAACGTGTCGGATATGTAGAACAACATGTTGACCTTCTTGATGAAACAGTTAGAGAAAACATAGTTTTTGGTGTAAAAGACGGTATGAAAAAAATCAAAGAAGAGAAGTTAGAAGAAATAGCCCATCTTGCTCGTATAGACCAGTTCTACCATCGTCTTGGCGAAAAGAGATTTAATACAGTTGTTGGCGAACGTGGCATTAAGCTCTCAGGAGGAGAACGCCAACGTGTTGGTATTGCACGAGCAATAATAAAAAATCCAGATATTCTTATTTTTGACGAAGCGACGTCTTCACTTGATACAGAAAATGAAAAGTATGTGATGGACGCAATTAACGATGTGTCACAGGGTAAAACAACAATCATCATCGCTCACCGACTTTCAACGGTACGAGATGCTGATAAAATTATAGTTATGGATAAAGGCACAGTTGCAGGTGAAGGAACTCATGATGAGCTCATGGCGACTAATCCAATATACCAAAACCTTGTTGCTCATCAATTATCGGACTAGATTACACCCATAATAGTAGTGATTAAACAGTACTTGACAATATATATATTTAGTGTATAATATATACATCGGTCCTAATGGTTAGGGTCGTACAAAGAAGGAAATACATGCCCCAACCAGCATGCCAGGTGACCCCTGTGACAGTCATAATCCTCCCTCCGGCCCCCACACCTCGACAGGTGATGAGCCATCAATCCGTTCGGAGTTCTGACCTGCATGACGCAGCTTACGACCGCCGGACATTCGTCAAGTACGAGCCTGAAGTCGCTCGTTACTTCGAACCTGACCCGTACGGCGACCACTGAGTCGCTGACGAGTCCAAAACCGCGCCCCGGGGCGCGGTTTTTTCTATATAACATAACATTGACATTTTAGTATTTTAATGATACTGTACAATTAATTGTACTTTAAAAAGGAGACTCATGAACTACTACGAGACCCTTGGGGTATCGCCTACGGCGACACCCCAAGAAATCAAGGACTGTTATCGTCGCATTGCGATGAAGACACACCCAGACAGAAACAATGGCGACGAAAGACTTTCCCTACGCTTTAAACAAGCGACAGAAGCATACGAGATTCTCTCGGATGCTAAGAAGCGGGAAGAATATGACCGTAGCCAACTAAGCAACCTCATCGAAGATCCTCTCCAAGCAGCCAAAGCTGTGTGGAACAAATTCATCGATGAAGCCCTCGAAATCCCAACCAAAGAAATGGAGCCAACATGAACCTTAACCTTATCTCAGCCAACGATAGACCCCAAGCGGTCGTTAGCGTACTGCGTCAATCTGGTGCAGTCGTCGCCAACGATCTCATTCAAGGTCTAGCCGACAAGCATGGTGACCAGGTGGCAAAAGCACTCGTTGCGAAATTGCCAGCACATGCTGTCACTGAAATCGTGAAGTCCTATGACTTTACGAAGACGAGCATCGTCGGTGATCTGTTGACACCAGCACTCCTTCGGGATGCAGTGTGTCGACTTCCGCTCCAGAGAGCAGAAACTGACAGTGATGTCTGTGATGTCCTCTGTGCGGTGATCATCCCCCGCAATGAAGAAGGTAAGAGTGGTACATTTTTCCGTGAACTCGGGAAAAGCACTCTTGGAATTCTTGCTCTTGCAACTGCATTTCCTCATGAGGAAATGATCGCATATCACAAGTGTGGTTGCTTCAGTGAAGAAGAGGATGCTGAGGAAGTGGACGAAAGGAGTGTGAAGGCAGGTAGTTGGGAAGAACTTGCGTTCCTCCTTAAGACCACCTCGCCTTCTGTTTTCTATAGGGTGCTGGAAGTTATCCAGACCTCTCTTGCCAACACTCCACCAACTAACTTGAATTTTGAATTCGCGCGACTCGCCCGAGAAACCTTCAAGATGGATACCGTGGACACCGATGACCCCTACGCAGTAGCGTAACACCAGGGAGAGCTATGGAAGTCGTAAAGATCAATCCTTCGCTCTCCCTTTTTCAGCTGTCACTCCTTAACGCAAAACGTTCTGGGGTGTTATCTGAAGAAGCGGTGACGCGACTACGAGATGATGGAGTTATCCTAGTTCAAAAAACTGCTGATCGCTTTTTTAGCGCTGCCTCGAAGGAAGCAACCTATCGCCATGCACTGCGCATGGTCGATTGTATTCTTTCCTTTGCTGTAGCGTGTAAGAAGTATGACGCACACATCCTCCAGACGAAAACTCTAAGGGGGTTATTCCAGGAGGGTTTGCTTGGACTCAAGTCTATTGATGACCTTCCTGCGGACACCATTTTCCCAAGAGTTAGTTTGCCAGATAACTTGCTTTCTGATATAAAGCAGAGCGTCTCAAGAAGCTCGTATAAGACTAGTGACAAGGTCAGCCACATCCTTAACATGCAGACTGCACATGAGGAGCTGAAGGTTACGCATGAGCTCACTGAACACATCGTCAGATGTAGGCACCCAGAATACGGGAAAGAAATTGCCAGAGAATTTAAAGCTAGGAATAAGAATGTAATCTCGGATTGCAATGAAATCCTTAACTCATATCTATTTGCAGTAATGCATGGACATGAGCAACTAGGGTATGAGATTTCTGCTTCTGTTGTTGTTACAATGACGAAGAAGAAAAGGCCAACATTCGTAGAAGCTCAAAGAGTACTTGAGGAACATGTGAAAAACATTCCTATACCTCTACAAGCTGAATACACGTCTGTTGTTAAGCGGTTCCTTAAAAACCCAATCATTCGAAGCTATCTCACCGGTAAGCTGAAGGTGGTTGAGAAGCTCTATCTCGGAGTAGGTTGTCCGCTGTACTGCTACGGTGAGTCAGGTGAACGTGAGCACTTCCTTGAAGACGAATGATTCAAGTACAACCTCGCACATAAGCACATGCTTGTGAGCGAGGTTTTTTATATGTAAGATTAGAATTTTTTCTTTTGCTTGGGTAACCGTGCGACGGTTAATGCAACACTTAACCACTCTTCTCGTGATTCTTTATCCTCATATATATCTGATGGTACAAGGAAATAATAAAGATGTGCCTCAGCCCCCTCTTTTTGATAGCCAAATTGTCTAGACCCACGGTCTAGGTACCAGTTAGCTAACTCTTTACTCCCTTTAAAAAATAATTCATCGTTTTCAACAATTGCAAACGTCTTCCCTTCATAATAGAGCACGTGTGCACCCATCATGGCACGTGCAGTAATTGGTTCATTTTCACCAAAGATATCATAGAGGATATAGTCTAGAAATGGGGTTGATTTCATATGATGAATTGTACCAGAAATGAGAGGCTGCCAGCTAAAAGCTAACAGCTAATTGCTGTTTTTTGGTATACTTACCTCATCATGTCATCTCTTTGGAATCGTTTCAAAAAATCCTTTGGCCCAGGTGTCGTTACTGGAGTCGCCGATGATGATCCATCAGGAATTGCAACATATGCCCAAACTGGAGCAATCTTCGGATTAGCTCAACTATGGCTTGCGCTCTACGCTATTCCATTTATGGTTGCAGTTCAAGAGATGTGTGCACGCATCGGCATGGTAACTGGTAAAGGTCTAGCTGGAGTTATAAAATCTAGCTATTCACGATCGATACTTATTACTGCGGTTGCTCTCCTTTCTGTTGCCAATATCATTAACATCGGTGCTGACCTTGGTGCAATGGGGCAAGCAGTAAGCATGATATCCCCTCTTTCTTCTCATATGGGTCTAGCTATTATCACTATCTTCACCATTCTTACAGCAGTTCTTATTCCATACCCGACATACGCAAAGATTCTTAAGTATTTCGCAGCAACAGTTCTATCATATGTCGTCGCAGCTTTTTTTATTGAACAAAATTGGAAAGAGATTACACTTGCAACTCTTATCCCGCACATGGAATGGAATAAAGCATTTTTACTTAACATAACAGCGTTTCTTGGGACCACCATCTCCCCGTATCTTTTTTTCTGGCAAGCAGATGAAGAAGTGGAAGAAGAAATTGAAAGTGGAAAAATAAAAGAGTTTGGAAGAGAGATGCCGCTTGTTACAAAAGATGATTTTAGACAGATGCGTGCTGACACGATAGCTGGAATGGTACTCTCTAATCTTGTAGCTTTTTTTATCATCATAACAGCATCCGGTGCACTAACTCAAAACGGGAACCATACCATCTCTTCAGCAACCGAACTTGCAGAGTCACTTCGCCCACTTGCAGGAGACTTCGCGGTTTACTTGTTTGCGTTTGGAATTTTAGGAACAGGGTTGCTTGCGATACCGGTTCTAGCAGGATCTCTTGCATATGCAGTCGGTGAGACATGTAATATCAAGATTGGTCTTGGTAAAACATTTAGACAAGCTCCTGGGTTTTATATTATTCTAGCTATCGCAGTACTTATTGGTGTACTTCTTAATTTTACCAAGACAGACTCACTCATGATGCTGTATTATGCAGCTGCAATTAATGGAATCCTTGCTGCTCCACTCCTTGTTATCATTATCATGATAGCGAACAATGCTTCTATCCTTGGTGCTCATGTAAACGGTAGATTAAGTAATATATTTACATCTCTTACCGCTCTTATTATGGGGATTATTTCTATTCTTACCGTCATTTCATTTATCTAATCTAGAGAGAATTCTTTATTCTCTTTCCACAACAAAATATATCATATGTGATATACTGTAAGCATATGGAACCAAATGACCAGGAAAAAATAGGGCTTTTTATCAAAAAACTTCGTGATGAGAAAGGAATGACCCAGGGAGAGTTCGCGAAGAAGCTAAAAACATCACAGTCAGCAGTTGCTCGAATCGAAAGTGGGCATCAGAACGTTACCATTGAGCAACTTATGAAGATTGGTGAGGTACTTAAGCATAATATCGTAAGTATCCAAGACACGATAGACTTTAAAGTTGAAGGTGGGCGGAAATTAAAAGGAAGTATTACTACGAACACATCTAAAAATGGAGCTATCAACATGATGGTTGCTGCTTTAGTTAATTCAGGCACTACTGTACTCCGTGACATCCCCCACATTGAAGAAGTACATAGGTATAAAGAACTTCTTGAAAGCGTTGGTGTAAAGATCCGCTGGACTCACGATGACACCGCCCTTGAAATCACTCCCCCTAAAAAACTTTCTTTTTCAAAGATTAATAAACCAGTAGCAGAAAAAATTCGGTCATTTACGTTTGCTGGTGCTTTTATTCATTTCAGTGATTCATTCACCCTCCCCCACTCAGGTGGGTGTAAGATGGGTGAACGAACTGTTGCTTCACATAAATATGCCCTTGATTATCTAGGTGTTCACGTCGAGACGAAATCTGATCATTATGTTATCAGTTACAAAAAACTTACTCCTGGTGTCATTCCTCTTTATGAGTCATCTGATACCGGGGCTATTACTGCCCTCATCGCTGCATCAAAAATTGAAGGTACTACAGTAATAAAATTTGCTCCACCTAACTATCAAGTGCAAGACGTTTGCTTCTTACTTGAGTCATTTGGAGTTCGCATTGAAGGAATTGGAACAACGACTCTCACAGTTCACGGGGTTAAAGAAATTAACTGTGATGTTGAACATTTTAATAGTGAGGACCCGATAGAGAGTATGTTCTTCCTCTCAGCTGGTATCGTTACAAAAAGTAAGCTCACAGTAACCCGTTGCCCTATAGAGTTCTTAACTCTTGAACTTGAGAAGTTGAAGCGAATGGGTCTTGTTTATAAACAATCTCCAGTGTATCTAGCTAAAAATCACAGGACTTCATTGGTAGATATCACTGTATCACCGTCAGAGCTTGTTGCACCACACGATAAAATTCACACACAACCATTCCCAGGAATTAATAATGATAACCTACCTTTCTTTGTCCCAATTTCATGCTTTGCAGAAGGCCAAACACTTATTCACGACTGGACCTGGGAGAATCGTGCTATTTATTTTACAGAGCTCAATCGGCTCGGGGCAGATATTAAACTTCTCGACCCACACCGAGCACTCGTCACAGGCGTAAAAAGACTTCGTGGAGCACAGATTGTGTCACCTCCTGCACTCCGTCCTACTGCAATCATTTTAATTGCTATGCTCGCAGCTGAAGGACAGTCACTTCTTAGAAACGTGTACTCTATCAAGCGCGGATATGCTGACATCGCAGAGCGGCTTAATGGTATCGGCGCAAAAGTGACAGTGTTACGAGGAGTGTAAACAGACTGTAGACTGTAGAAAAAAATATACTCAACTAAATACAGGAACAATACAAAGAGCGACCCTTCGGGTCGCTCTTTGTATTGTATTTACGCTACAGTCTACAGACTAATTGCTACAGTCTATTCCAACACTGTTCTCCCCTCCTTTGCTTTCATGCCTTTGGTTGGGAACGCAGTGTAGAATGTTGTACCTTTGCCCACCTCTGAAGTGAACCAGATATCCCCCTCAACTTGAGGAAGGTTCATAACAGTTTTGGCAACATACAATCCAAGTCCTGAATCAGAACCTGTCGTATCTTGCACATTACTTCCACGGAACATCTTAGTGAAGATTTTACTCTGATCAGCTTCAGGTATCCCCATTCCAGTATCGGCTACAGTTACAACTATACAGTCATAGGGAAATGTCATAGTGCCTACAACACCACCACTGTTAACCATAAATGTTGAAACCCTAACTGTACTACCTTCATTTGAATAAGCGATAGCATTAGTAAGTGGTTGTTTAATAACAAGAGTTACAAGGTGCTTGTCCAAATTAATATTTGGTAAGCCTTGCTCCTGCTCTTCAACAATCTCAATATTCTTCTTTATTGCTTCTTGTTTTACTCCTGTTACCATTTCTGAAACTATTTCAGGAAGTGAAAGACTGCACGGTGTAATACCAAACGTATCCAGGTCTAACCTGGATACGTTAAGTAATGACCTAATAAGGTCTATTGCTCTTTGGTTGCTATTTTCGATAACCGTAAGATACTTTCTCTGTTCCTCAGTAAGAGGACCAGCATCACCATCTAGAAGTATTTCTGTGTACCATTTAATGATAGACAGAGGGCTTCGTAGTTCATGTGAAGAAACAGCGACAAAGTCATCTTTTCTTAACGATGGCGCTTGTGTTTTTTTCTTACGCGAAAACCAAGCAATCATAGAATTGGACTATCGTGTTACTGAGATAACTGCTCCACTTTCTGGGAACTGAGCAGATACAGTGATGCGTCCACTTGAGTTCTTAGCAATTGTATAACCTGCTCCGTTAGGATTAGTCTTTTGTGGTTCATCAGGGATAGCTGTAACATACTTTCCGTTAATCGTAAGAACAGAAAGATCTACGAGACCAGTACATGATGTTGTCGCAACAGCTGAAGAACAAATTTCAGTTGTTGTTGTTGAAATACCCACTGGAAGAATTCCATTGTTATCTACAGCATACTGTGTAACTGCGTTAAGAATTGTGTTTACAGCTGAGTTTCTTGAAGCGTTACGAGTATCTCCAAGCTGCTTAGCTGGGTTGATAGCAACGATAACGATACCTGCAAGAATAGCGATGGCCGCAACCACCAAGAGGATTTCAATAAGTGTAAATCCTTTTTGGTTTTGTAGTAATTTTTTCATAAATATGAAGAATACAGTTGTATGTATTTTAAACTGATTAAACGTTAACTTTTAAATAATAAAACATTGAGGACTATCTCGTACCAGTAAGGTAGCAAGAAAGCCCAACCACCCTACTATTTTAGTATAGCAGACAATTTAGGCTTTAAAAGTCCGCAACCTCCTCCCATGAGGATAAAGTGATTCCTGGGGTAGTTGTAGCAATTACCACTTTTATCTTACTTGTCACTGTCCCTAAGACACCAGTTGAAGCAATGGTGATATTTTGACCACTACTTGTTGAAGTAATTAGGTATGTGCATGTTCCTGACCCAATAGTAAGATTACCGTTACTAGTTGTTGTACTTGTTTCAAGTATCTTTTGGAGAGCTTCCTCTGCACATGATGAAGCAAGACTTCTCGCACCCCCTGATTGCTGGAGTGAAAAATCTGTTTTCCCAGCATTCACTCCTGCCGCAATAACAGAAAGCATGATTCCAAGACCAAGAGCAGACATTAAAATCACCGAGATAAGCGCAATGTATCCTCTTTTTGATTGTTGTTGTAAGAAAATAAATGACTTCATACTGTTTATTATCGTATTGTAGCACTCCCGGTGAAAGCCTTTGTAAAAGCATATTCACTTCTTCCTGCTGGATTTATGTAATCAATTGTATAGGAGATACGAATAATTTTCTCAGTAGAACTCCCAGAAGAAACATTCTCAAAGGTAAGCCCGGACACTCGGATACGTGAATTAGTAAGTGGTAGTGCCATTTTAGACCCCTCCTTCACCTGAAGCGTTGTACTGCTTAGGTTAAAGACGGTAGGGTTAAGTAGTGCATTAAGTGTAGTGATGGATAAAGTAGAAGAAGATGTGCCCATACTAGGTACTTGCACACTTCTCCCATTTCGAATAGTTTGGGTAATCATACTCATTACCTGAAACCCTTGCTGATTTACTTCTGTTATTGCCTGACTACGTACTCGTGCTCCAAGTAAAAATGATAGAAATGAGGAAATAGTAAGAAGAAGGATAGAACAAATAGAAACATAGAGAATGAGTTCGACTAGTGTAAACCCTTTTTGTGATTGAAATTTTCTCATATGTTATTGCTGCCAAAATGCAAACGAGAATGGTGAAGAAATTGTCTGCGGAAGTGTAGTTTCGAGTGCCCCACCATCAGAGTTAGACCATGACAGAGTTGAGGTACTTGTCATAACAAGACGCTTTGCATACAGGTCACTATTTCCATCAGATGTAAGGTACATAAGCTGAGCCTGATCACGTGGGTTCATATGTATATCCATATACCCTCGAGGACTAGCAATTGCGGGTGTTGGTACGAAGTCCGGTTGCCTTGTGAAGACTCCAGCATTTCCTGTATACCAATTAATGCTAGTAGAATTAAAATCAGAATAAACAACAATAGACCTCGTTGTGGTTCCATTAGTAAGCCACCCAACTGACACAAGCTTTGAAGCTGTATATGGTGAAGTGCACGATGTATCAACATTTGAAGTATTTATCCATGCAGTGCCATTCCAATACCCTAACTGAAGATCACCACCTGATTGCCCAATAGAAGCAAATACCATTTCATCAGTATTTTGGTTAGCCGCAATATCAAGACTTGTTGCATCATCTGCAAAAGTTGGAGGAGTGGTTACGGCCCCCCATGTACAGTTAGCTATTCCACCAGAGCAAGTTCTATATCTGACTCCATTATTCCCATTATTACCACTACCATTAGCCCACACAAGCATCACATCCCCTGAAAGGGACTCATACTCAATATCCATATCCTCAATATCATGTGAAGATGAGACAATATCTACATTATTATCTGTAACAGAACTAGGCTCATTAACCCACGCAGTACCATCCCAAATCTTAGCCGAAATATCATCACTTGTATCCACCCAAGTCACAGCGAGAAGATTAGATCCGACTCGTCTGTCTTGAGCTAATTTTACATACATTATATCGTTAGAAGTTCGAAGTGGGTCAAGGAGCACTTCGTTGGACCAACCTTGTCCGCAGTTTGTTCCTCCTGTTTTTGTCCGCCACCCAAGCTGACTAAAGACATGAGCCCCTTTACTAAAAATAACCATCGCATCTCCGGAAGTCTTTTCAAACGCAATATCAAAACGGTGACGATTACCAACACCACCTGACGCAGCCTGATATTCTTGTGTCCAAGTTGTACCGTTAAAACACATAATAGTAAGAGTCCCCGATTGGTCATAGTAACCAGCTAGCGCCAAGTGCTGTGTAGGAGATGTACGGAGAATCCATGTAGGACCAACTGTTGCGGTAAACGTCCCCGTTTCTGCACTAAACACATTAGTATTTTGATTAAAGGTTCTATATTTCGGAACATTTGACCCGTCACCATAAATCATAATACCGGCAAGTGACTGACTACTATTCCCTACAATTATTTCTTCGTTAGTAAGATTACATACTTTATTATCTCCTGCACTTAAAACAATGGAACCATCTGTAAAACAGTCTCCGGCATACGTCGTTAAGTACGAAGAACTAGTAGATTCAGTAATATAATATGTTCCAGAATTAATTGGGGTCTGCGCACCTAATGTCACAGTTGTCGATCCAACTTTATATGGAGCAAAGTTTGCAGTTGTAAAATTTTTACCATGGTTAATAACAGTCTTATTAACTGTTACATATGCTAATTTTTCTTCGTTGGTTATTGTACAGAGCTTAGCAGTACCAGAACTAACTGTTATCTGGCCACTGCTATTACAATCTCCTGTAAAGGTTTGAGTGTAACTTGGGTTTGTTGTTTCAGATACAGTGTACGTTCCTGGTGCGAAAATTGTAGAACTACCTAAAATAACAGTCGTAGCACCTACTTTATATGGAGCAAAATCAACTGATGTCTTATTCATCCCATGATTAATTACCACCTTATTTACTGTAATTCCTACGCCAAGGTTAAGAATTGTCTTCCAGTTCGTAAGTCTCGCATTGGTAGTAATACTTGCAGTGCGGACTGGTGTCTGTTGCCATGTAACTGTGACAGCTACATTTTTTCGATTAGCATCAATGGATGAAATAGTTACTTGTCTTGTAAAAATTCCTGAAGTATCTGAAGACCCTGTGAGGTTCCATGTACTGCTTGAATAACTTAACCCGTACGTACCATTAGTCAGATTAGCAAAGTTTACATTTTTTATACTTCGCACTGCTTCTTGACCCTCCTCTGCATAAGTAATCGCTCGTGCCCTATCTCCTGCAAGAGTAGATGATTGAATACCGTAGTAAAATGCCCCAGAAAACGCTGTCATAAACAACATGAAAATGGAGCTCGCGAGGAGTATCTCAACTAGAAGAAAACCACGACTAGTAGTCAACCATTCCTTTTTCATTAATTGTGACATTACGTTTTTCATTTGCTTGTGAAGTCAAAGTAAATGTTCCTGTAGCACTCGGAGTCCCGATTACTTTAGAAAAAGTTACTTCGCTTAATCCAGTAGGAACAATTGATTTTGGAATTTGTGTATTCTCATCAAACTCTACATCCCGTAGAACATAACTTGAACCTTTATACACTAGTATACTCCCTACACCAAGTCTTACCCCCCATGTCATATCCCCATCTGACGATTGAGAGAGCGCTTGGGCACGTCGTAAATTCTGTGCTAGAGTCATCGTTGCAATATCCAAATCATTTCGCACAATAAACGTATGATATGAAGGAATGACCATACCACCGATGATAGTAAGGAGCGTAACCGAAAGTAACATCTCAGGAAGTGTAAAACCTCGCACTCGACATTTCTTAAGTAGGTGATACGCATTCATAGATGAATTATTTTATATTATTGAGGCCTCCTACAAGACTATAAATTGGAAGAATAACCGCAAAAGCAACCGAAACCACACCTGCCCATACAATCACAAGCAAGATAGGCTCCATGATAATAGTAAGATTCTTTGTTGTTGTATCTGATTTTGCTTCAAGCACCTGCCCTACTTTTATGAGTGTTTTATTTAAGTTACCAGACTGTTCTCCAGAAACAATAAGTTGCTGAACTGGTGGAGGAATAAGTGCATTTATATTTTTATATGCTGCAAAACTTTTTTCGAAAGAGTTCCCTGCATCAATTGACTCACGGAGCGCAAGATAAAACTTTTTATATCTAATAACTTCTGACGCGCTCGCTAGTGAATCAATAGCTTTAGTTACTGGGAGGCCCGCCTCAAGTAAAGTTCCAAGCAGATACCCGAATCGTGCAACTTCTACTTCCATAAGAAGAGATTTAATTCCGGGGATTGAGAAAATAATTGCTTCCCCGATGAACTTTGTCTTATTCCACCCGAATACCACGAACCCAATACCTCCAATCACTATAGCTCCTGCAGGTACAGCAATAAGACCGTGCTTGTTAAGGAAAAGTCCAAACGCGAGGAGAACTTTTGTAATAAGAGGAAGTGCAAGCTTAAGATCGTAAAAAATCTTTGCAAGCTTAGGAAGAATAAACCAAGAAATACCAATACCGACAATTCCAGTAAGTCCAAGCACGAAGATTGGATACATGAGAGCTGACTTTACCTTTGACTTAAACTCTCTGTCTTTCTCTTCTTCAAGAGCAACCACTTTTAGATTCTCTGCAAAGTTTCCTGATTCTTCACCTAGACGAATGAGTGAGATTGTATACCCTTTGAAAAAATGAGTTCTATCAAGGGCCTTCCATACAGGTGATCCGGCTTCAATTTCTGCAAGCATTCTTTCAAGAATAGCCTTCATCCCCGGAGACTTAGTCTGTTTAATAATTGAACTAAGCGCACCGATAATAGTCATCCCTGAGAGCACGAGCATACTTAAGTTCTCGATGAACTGATCACGTTCCTTAGATAAACCAAACGTTGAGAGATGTTTTTGGTCAGCAATTTTTCGCTGTGGAATTGGAGTAGCCTTTACTGGTTCAGAGATGGTAACTTTATCATTAAGGCGCGGATTTACTTTTGTCTCCTCTTTTTTAGACTCTTCATCAGTTTTTTTCTTTCCAAAAAGTGAACCAAAGAATGACTTCTTTTCTTTTGACTCTTTAGAATCTTTTAGTGCCTCCTTTGGTTTCTCGGTAACTTGGGTTGGTTTTATTACCTCTTGATCAACAGATTCTCCACCTTCATCTTCATTAGTATTTTTTTTCTTACCTAAGAAAGAGCTCAAGAGTGACGATTTTTGTTTTGTTTTATCTGTCTCCTTTTCAGAGATACTAGACTTCTGAATATTTTCGATTGATGCATTCTTAACATCTTTTTTTGAAGGCGGAATCGCTACTTCTTTAATCGATGCTTCTTCATTAGTTGAAGCACTCACATCTTCTGTCTCTACTTTTACCTCTTCAGCCTGAATATCTTCTGATTTCACCTTAGCCTTTTTTGTAGTACCTACAGCCTTTTTGGTAACCTTAGCTTCTAGTACTGGTGCTTCTTTACTCGAATCAGTAGACGGAGCATCGCCAAAAAGCGCCAGTGTCTCTTTAGAAACAGAAGACTTAGTGGTCTTTGTTTTTCTAGAAGTTGATTTAATATCGATATTCTTTTTTACAGTTGCGGTTGGCATGTAATGTATTTGTGTAAGAGCTTAGAGGAGGAGTATACTATTTCTTTTTTGTTTCCTTCTTAGGTGCTGACACAGTTGTCTGCTTTTCATGAATGATATTATCCGGTGGTGGTGCGATACGTACAAGCTCTTCGATAGAAGTTAGACCATTCTTTACTTTCTCAAGACCATCTTCAAACACTGACTTCGCCCCCTCCTTACGAGCAAGTGCCCAAATTTCTTGGGCTGATGGACGCTTCACAATAAGTTCCTGGAGGGTCGGAGTAATTTTAATAACTTCGTAGATCGACGTTCGCCCCTTGTATCCTGTAAACCCACACACTTCACATTTCTTACCCTCGTATAAAGTTAAATTTTTTTCAGGTAAGAACTTCATTACGTCCCGTAGTTGTGGCGTATCGAAATCTTTCGGCGTCTTAACAACAGATACTTTACAGTGGTCACAAATCTTACGTACAAGACGTTGCGCGATAATAAGGTTCATCGTTGACGAGAGCAAGAACGGCTCTGTTCCCATATCAAGAAGACGCGGAATAGCGGTTGCAGCATCGTTAGCGTGGAATGTTGAAAGAAGTAAGTGCCCAGTAAGCGCAGCGTTCACTGATATTTCCACTGTCTCAAGATCTCGAATTTCTCCCACAAGAATAATATCTGGGTCTTGTCGCACGATAGCACGAAGACCTCGCACAAAAGTTAGTCCTGTGGTCTGATTCACCTGAATCTGGTTAAGTCCTTGCACCTTATATTCTACCGGATCTTCAATAGTTGTAATGTTTGTGTCTGGATTATTTAGCATCTTAAGAAGTGAGTAGAGTGTTGTTGTTTTTCCACTTCCTGTTGGACCAACCACAAGAATCATCCCGAACGGCTTATCCGCCGCTTCTCGAAGTAACTCCTGATTCTTAGGCGTAAGACCAAGATCGTTGAAAGTAAGTCCTTGCACATATGATCCGAGTACACGAAGCACTACTTTCTCACCTTCCACAATTGGCACAATTGATGTACGCATATCAACAGATATGTTGTTCTTCCCATCATAGTGAAGTGAGCCGTCTTGTGCAGCATAGTGCTCATCGATACGAAGCGCACTCTTTACTTTTATTCTATTAAGTACGTTCTCATAATATTCTTTTGGAAGGCGCCCAGCTTCATGAAGCACTCCGTCCACACGAAAACGAATCACGATTACTTTTGCTTGCGGTTCGAAGTGGATGTCAGATGCTCGATAGGTAATAGCATCATCGAAAATTTCTTCCAAAATTTCTGGGGCAACTCGGTCCGATTCTTCAATAATCTTAGAGAATCGAGTATCGAGTGGCTTTTCATAGTAAACGAAGAAACTATCAATATCTTCAGAAAGCGAATAAGTGATTTTTATTTCTTTACCTTCAAAAAGTGGTTGGAGCTCGGCAACTACCCCCTCTTGAAGTGGGTTATCTGTAGTTACAATAACTTCGTTCTCCTTTTCTTCATCAAAAAGTACAACTCGGAGTTTCTTTGCTGTCTCTTCTGGTATCTTTCGCACCTGGTCTGCACTAATAGCTGCTGAGTTAAGGTCAGCATAGGGTACGTTATATGCTTCAGCAGTAGCTTGACCTACAATGTCACTATTAACAACACCGTCACGTAAAAGTGCATCAACGAAGCTAATCTCACTTTGTTTCGCGAGCGCCTCTGCTTTATCCGCATCTTCGGTACTTATGTAGTTACCGTTGATGAGAATTTCTTTTATGTTGTTAGTGTCAATGTTCATAGGATAGAGGGTTAAGTATGTATCACGAAGCTAACATAACATTCTTTACTTTTTCAACAATGAGAGAGATTGGGGAATTAGACTTCACGAAAAAGTCAGTCGCACCTAAATCAGATGCACGTTTACGGTCTTCTTCTTGATTGAGATTTGTCATTACGATAACAGGTATTTTCATTTTTTTATCTTGAATAGTCTCTAGAACCTTGAACCCGTCGACGCCTGGGATAATAAGATCAGTAAGAACCAAATCGAAGTGCTCCTTTGAAAGTAGTTGGAGTGCTTCTTCCCCGCTACCTGTTGCTGTAATAGCGAACCCTTCGTGAGAAAGTTTGAGGTCGAGTGCGTGAGCGAGTGGTTTTTCATCTTCGATAATTAATATTTTCTTTTGTTCCGGTTCTTTCATGTGGGTACGTAAGCTGTCTATGACGCGTACACTTAGTGTATAACACTTCCCCCAAAAACACTATAGTAATTCACAGAAATCCGGGATTTTATGAGCACACTAACTGAAATAAATAACCTGTTCCTAGCCATGCGTTGCTAGCACAAGCACAGCTGACATGACAACTGCCACTAGAAGATAGTAGCCAGAATTTACTAAGAATCGTATCTGGTATCGTGACTCATAATGCTTACCGTGGGGCACATACACCATTTCAATAAACTTCGTAGTAACCACAAAGCCAAATGTAATAAGTAGCCCAATAACTACCGCTAAATTAATAGAGTTAACAGCTAATACATCGAAAATAACAGCGAGCACTGAAGCCATAGCCCCATGTGCCACAAAAGAATACACATGTGTCTGGATTGTATACAATGTAGTCCTCTTAGGCGCCTGATCTTTTGTAATCCCTTCTCCTTTCATCCATGCCTTCATAAATAAAATCGGAGAAAACCAAACCATGCCCACCAAAAAACCTGCTAATGTCGCCAAAAAAATATGTGCCGGTGTAAAAAATAGTTCCATACACTTTAAGTATACTTGTTTATTGCCGTAACTGCTGTGTATAAAATTAAAACTTCTCTGCTACGTACTTAAGACCTCTCTCTATATCGCCTTGCTCATCCTTTGAACCAAGAGTGATGAAAAAGAGTGGCCTAACTGTGCCATTCATTGGCACCTTAAACACTCCAAGGTTATACCCACCGAAAGGGTCATTTTGGCCACTCACCCCACCAAAAAAATACTTATTCCCACTTAAGCTATTTGGGCTACCTAGTGATGTGAAGATACTTTCTCCGTATGTATTTGTTTTAACGGTACCAGTAGTAATGTCAAAAATAAAACTCCTGTTATTGTAAATATACTTAGCTAACATAAATAGGTCTTCTGGTGTTGAGACGTTTTCTGCTGCCACCCCAGTAGGGTCAACGAACTTAGTATGGGTCATGCCAATAGACTTCGCCTTTTCATTCATGTGCTTCACGAATCCATTCCTTCCATATGATCTCGCAATAGCTTCTCCTGCTTCATTAGATGATTCACGGAGTAATGGGAAGAGCAGCTGGTACATGTCTATCTTCATACCAACCTTTAGTCGCGGCACATCCGTAGGCACCAAGTCGCTCTCAGTAATTGTTGTCGTCTTTTCAATATTTATGTATTCGGTAGCAATTAGTGCAGTCATAAGCTTAGTCAGACCTCCAATTGGAACAGATTTTGTTCTATCTTGTTCCAAAAAGACGAAGTTGTTATGCATATCAGCGTACAAAAATGCATCTGCCTCTGGAGCTGGTTTTTTCTCAGAGTAACTAAACTGGTCCAAAATAAAATCTTTTTCGTACACAAGAATCGGCGTCCCTACAGTTACTGCATCAAATATTTTTTTAGCATCCTCATCAGCTAGTCTTACACAGCCACCAGAAAAGGTAGAAGATACCGGTCTTCCATCATCATACTTAGGCCACCCATGAATAAAGAAGTTACCTTGGAACTGCATACTCCATGGTTGTGTAACATGACCCATACTTGAATAATGAGACTTTTCTTTTGTCTGTATTTTATATAGCCCAGCAGGAGTTTCCCACCATGAACCTTCGCGCCCCTTAGTCTTTACTGGCACTTCAACCGTCACTACACCTTGTGTATATACTCTAGCCACCATCTGAGAAAGATCAACTTCAACAAATGTTGCTTTATCATCTATAAACTGTGTCTTTATTTTATTAAAAAAGTCAGGATTAGAGAGCGCAGGTTGTACCCCATAACTAAATGCTATTTTTTCTGGTGAAATTGCCGCCTGGGTAACAAGAACATAGTTGTTGACCTGTGTTCCGAATTGTAAAAAAAGAAGTGCCGAAATACCAATTGTTGCCACAAGTGAACTAAGAAATGTAAAAGCACTTACTTCCGTACGAAGTATCCTACCAAAAGAAAAACGCTTTTGCTTGTCTGGGTTCTCAATATAATAAAACGCAGCATCAACATCTGCCTTACTCCAACCATCGCTTTCAACTTCCTTTCGAATATCTGCTTCAGAGATTCTTTCACTTTTACGATGCGTTATGTGTTTTATTAATTGTTTGTGGTACATATCTTTTACCAAGTGTACCCTTTGCGATTAATGATGATGACTACAATACCAAGAGCAATGAATATTCCACCGCCAACAACCGCCCCCATACCATGTGGTCCCTGCATCGATGCGAGAATCCCTAGCCCATTTATGAGACATCCTATAATGACAATGATGAAGCCGAGGGATTTAAAGAAGAGTTTCATATTAGGAAAGTATATCAGGAAGTTATAAGAGGTGGCGGGGATAGAGAATTATGAAATTTTCTTTTTAGAACTTTTATAAGCTGTTTCAGTATATTTATCTCTTATTGCTTCAGCTTCTTGTTTAGATTTAGTAATAACTCTTTCACTGGAACTAGATATAGTTCTATGGTTAAGATTTGCAACAACTTCGTCATCAATAGTCAGATAAGAATCGTTTTCTAGAATCCAGCCTGCTAAAAGTAACTTATTTTTTGACAACGGAATTGTGAGTTCAATATCTTTATATAGTAGTCCTGGTTGACTACCAATCGCTTTTTTACCGTATTTTTTTATAGATTCTGGTCTTAAAAGAGTAACTGGATTATCACAAGTAACGAAAATATTATTAGAACTCTCCAAGATTGACCATTTCATATTGAAGATTATTTGAGCAACTTCAGGCAATTGACTAATAATACTCACAGAGTGTTGCTCACTATAATTTTTAAGATACTCTTCTACATCTTTTTTATTTATACTTTCTCCATCACTTGGTATAGCTGAATACAAAAAATCCATAGATTTTGGATTTAGTTTAAAATTTTCTTCCCATTCCTCAATGGTACTTTTAAGTTTTTGAAACATATTTCTATTAGCTTCTCTATATGATTTTGTTCTTAAAAGCAATGCTGCTATAAAAATAGCCACAGTAGCTCTTTCTTCTGCAGTTAATATTAAATTTTTTGAAATTTTGTTTATAAAGATAGCTCCATAGGAGCTTTCAATATTAGCAAGAGTATCCTCAACCAGAAGACTTTTTTCTCCGTTCTTTAAAGTTATAGTATAGAAATTACTTTCAACTAAAATATTTTCTGGATTTGTGTTAAAAATATTATCTTTGACATCCAAAACCCAAACATGTCCATTACTATCTGTAAAATTCTCAAGGTAGCACAGTGGTACAGTATGGTGACGTTTCTGCATATTTTATAAGTATATACTTTTGTATGTGATATTTAAGCACGGAGAGTCGGTCACGGAACTCCTCGTCATAAACTCCTCGAGTTGGTTCCGCGACCCCGTATTCGACTCTCCCGCAAACCACGCAGGTGGTTTGCTCTCTACTGATCACAGTCAACAAAAATACACAGGAAGAACCTGTGTATTTTTGTTGATGTGACCCCACGGAGAGTCGAACTCCGCTTACCGGCATGAA
>CAYOQQ010000013.1:0-27424 GCA_964406165.1 uncultured Candidatus Saccharibacteria bacterium | reverse complement strand
GAGCAAGCGGAGAGCGTCTGCGAAAATCCGCAGACCAACCTCAGTGTCAATGTGGTAGCTTTCGATAAAACCGTCACCAACAACTGAAGGGTCGTCTACGAAGCTGCAGTTCTGGTACTCCGGGCTCAAATAACCACTTTCCCGCAAGCTATCAAACTGTTTTTTTTCGGAAAATGGCAATAGTCTGTTACCTGCGGAGTCATACCAGCTGGCGTACGTAGCGTCAGGTGCTGGGCGTCCACAGTCTCCATTGATGCGAACGTCATACTCGCCGACTGGGTCGCGGTAGAGACTTTGAGCAACAGCAAGAGGAAGTTTCCCTTTAACTGTCCAATAGTACCATGCACGCTCAAAGGTGAAGCCTTTCAGTTCACCTGTGATTGACGCGGGGACTTCACGATTTGACCGTTCACCTTGTACGATGTTGATCTTTGCACGTTTGAGCTCGCGCACAATTTCTTGGTCGCAATCAGTGTTTCCGGCGAGATTCTTCATATGCCCTCCTAGGCGTAGTGTTAATGAGCAGTTTAAGCTTATATATTATAATACATTTATATAATTTGTCAATGTTAGGACTTACATATTTAAAAATAAAACCCCACCATGAACCGTAGTTCGTTGGTGGGGTATGGTGCGTGACATTGCTGTCACACACTTTTGCGCTGTTTAGGCGCTGGCTTCGGTTGCGGTGCTCGCAACTTCAGCTTCGGCGACGGGAGCGGCAGGCTTGGCCTTGGAGGTCTTCTTACTGGTCTTATCGGCGGTAGCAAGCTTTGCAGCGCTGTCTGCCGCTACATTCATTGCCTTGGTGGCTGCGAGAGCCATTCGTGCCTCTTCGCGGCGTGCCAGTTCGAAGTCAATTTCCTTCGCAAGCATTTCCTTCAGGAAGGCCAGCATGTTCTGCTGCACTTCTCCGACTGCGCCTTGTGCGAACTTGCACTTGGCGAACGGGCGGAACAGCCAGCTGTGCGGGATGCGCACAGTGAACTTCAGGTCCACAGGGGCGTATTCCTCGATGACCAACTGGTCAAATGCATCACGGTCATCCTTCTTGGGGAAGGTGATCGTTTTGACAACGAAGGAGTGACCCTTCAGGAACTGGCCCTTGGTGGTGCCGACGAGGTACACACCTTCGATTCCAGCAACGAGTGCCGAGAACCGTTGTTGACCATCGACAATCGCTTTCGCGAATGCATTCAGGTTGTGAGCTTCCTCGCGCACCTTGTTCGGTGTGAAGTCGGGCACGGGTCCCTTCACCTTCGGTGCGGGCTTGGTTCGGGTTGCAGCTGCTTGCTGCTCGCCTTGCTTCTTGCCAGCGGCCTTTTTGTCGGCCAGGGTCTTCTTCGGGTCTTGCTTTGCCATGTGTCTATTCTCCGTCTATGCCCATATGTAGGGCGGGGGTTAAAGGTACTACTCAGATCCTCTTTCGAGAATCTACTACATATTATACACGAAATATAGATT
Organism: uncultured Candidatus Saccharibacteria bacterium; assembly: GCA_964406165.1. Classification (GTDB taxonomy): domain Bacteria; phylum Patescibacteriota; class Minisyncoccia; order Phycocordibacterales; family UBA5272; genus UBA11704. The sequence goes on along the minus strand of CAYOQQ010000013.1, from coordinate 25,960 downwards.
TTGTCAAGTAGCCAAACAGCGTAATGTATTGTATAATAAAATGTCAAAATATGCTGTAATATATGGGAATGTGAAAGGCCGCGCTTTAGCGCGGCCTTTTTTAGTTATCACTTACTTCACTTTCTACTTGTTCAGCAGGTCGAGTGATTTTAGCTTGGTATTCCTCGTTGGCTTTCTTTTCTTTACGAAGGAGTTCATCAACGTGGAGGCGGTTTTTTTCTCCGAAATCTATCTCAACCTCAAAAAATGGGATAACTTTTACCGGGAGTCTTTTCATAACGAAATGTCGTAGTTCACTTCGCATACGTTTAGCGAAGTTAATTGCAGCATCTTCTTTGTTCTCAGGAAGTACGGTAATAAAAATAGTTCCATGCTTCATATCACGAGATACTTCAGTACGAGTAACAGTAATCATAGAAGCTCCTGAACTCTCACGTTGAAAGAAGTCCTGGGTGATACCGAGAACTTGTTGCTCGACTTGGAGCTGGCGTTGTGATTTTGGAATATTAGCGTCCATGGTGGTAGTTAATAGCTTAAAGGTTTTGTATTTGAATACAGTCTACAGTCTGTTATATGCGGAGTTTTTCTACAGTGATTGCTTCAATCATGTCTCCTGGAATCATTTCGACTTTACTTTCAACCATGAGACCACATTCGTTTCCTTCCATAACAGTATTAGTCTTAATCTTTTGTGACTGAAGTTCTACGATTCGCCCTCGACCTAGTTCGACACCACGACGAATAACACGAACGAGTGCGCCGTTTTCTATTTTGCCTGTCTCAACACGTCCACCTATAACATGCTTATCTTTTTGTGAACTAAAAGTACGGAGGATTTTAAGTGTCCCAAGTGTAGTCTCTTTCTCTTCATACGGAAGACGATCAGTAACAACAGTATCGAACCATTCTGAAAGCTTATAAATAATATCAAAAATCTGTGGTGTGATCTTGAAGCGATCTGCTTGGTCCCGTGCTTTAGCTTCCATCTTAACCGTGAATCCAATAATAATCGTCTTCTCATCAGATGAAGCAAGCATGATATCGCCCTCAGAAATATTACCAACACCCTCTGCAATTATCTTTATCTTAATATCATCTGTCTCACGCTTCTTCACCTCTGTCTTAACAGCATCAAGTGTCCCAAGTGAGTCAGCTTTAATCACAACAGGGATAACTACCTTAGCATTACGATAGATACGTGGGTCCATTACTTGCTTTATCTGTGCTTGGCGAGTCTCGTCAGCTAATTTCTCGACTGCTTTCTTATCATCTGAAGAAATAAAGATAGCGCCAGAAGCTGGGATCTCATCGAAGCCTGTTACCATGATTGGTTGACCAGCGTGAGCGTTCTTAATTGGCTTACCTGCGAAGTTCTCAATAATACGAATAGGGGAAAGCGCGGTACCTGCGAGGATTGCCCCACTAGAAGCAAGTGTTCCATCTTTTAGAACAAGCGTTGCAGATATTCCACGCTTTGCATCAACGAAACTTTCTAGGACATATCCTGTTGCATCTGTATCAAGAGTTGCAGTGAGTTCATTCATTTCAACAAGGAGAAGGAGTGTTTCAAGAAGAAAATCAATTCCAGTTCCTACTTTTGCAGAAATCTCAACACATGGCACATCACCTCCGTAACCTTCGATGTAGATACCGTGTTCAACAAGAGAGTTTTTTGTCTTCTGAATATCTGCTCCTGGTTTGTCTATCTTATTAATAGCTACAACATATGGGAGCTTGTGAGCATCGATTGTCTTCCACGCTTCAAGAGTCTGAGGCTTTACACCGTCTTCTGCAGAAACAATAAGAATAGCGATATCAGCAATCTCTACACCTCGCTCACGCATTCCTTGGAATGCAGCGTGCCCTGGTGTATCTAAGAATGTGATTGGTTTAACTTTCCCATCTGCCTGCTTGTGCTCAACTTCATATGCTGAGATGCGCTGAGTGATTCCACCAGCTTCGCCAGCAACAACGTTTGATTTTCGAATGTAATCAAGGAGTGAACTCTTGCCGTGGTCGACATGACCTAAAACCGCAATGATCGGTTGGCGGGAAGTTGTGGCGCTATTGCCAAGTGATGTAAGCTTTTTAGACATAAAATTGTAAAAGCAATTATACCACAGAATGTCAATAATTAATAGCGTGACAGTCAGACAAGTAGACTGTCAGACCGCTACGCTTTCAGGCAATAGATAATTACATTACTTATACACATAGATGATTTGTACACTAAAGTCCAGGATATAAACTTCCTCTGATTGTCTGATTGTCTGATTGTCTGATTGTCTGATTGTCTAGTTCCCGTGTGCTGCACGAGCGTCGTCTAATACTGCTAGTTCTTCTTCGGTGAGTTCATAGGTGCTTTCATAGTTCTCGATTGGTTTTGCAAATGTGCTCATACGTTCGTGGGAGTGAAGTGAAGAGATGACGACACCATTTCCTTTTTCATTAACAAGGGCAATAGAGAAGCTCTGGTTGGAGCCATTAGAATCAAAGGCCTTGTATCGCATAGTTTGAGCGTTACGAAGAGCATGAGACATCTTTTCATGTAAGACGGATGCATGTTCCATGATAAGCGCATTACGTTTCTCGATTGCTTCAGCATTCGCTAGGCACTGCCTGATAGTGTCTTCAAGGGATGCTCCACTTGCTCCACGTGTGAGTACTACGACTTTATGGTCGAGGTAAAGTGCATAGCAGACAACAATGAATAACAAAATAGCAAGGAGAATTGAAGGGTTGCTGAATATATGCGTAAGTGTTGAAGCTGAAAAAGATGCCATAGATATAGAGGATTGTAACATGGTAAGTAAGAAATGCTGTGAATAGGTGGAGTTGTAGTTATTTTGATAAAACCTTTAATTTAAAGAAGAAAAAGGAAGTACTTGACAAAATAATTCAGTATGCTATAATGTAATTCCTAGCGCATCGCCCGTCGATGCTTGCGGCACCGCCCTCTGGCCTATGAGGGAAGGAGCCGAGTCCGGCCCCGCCAGCATGGTGGAGCCAAGGCGTGAAGCGCTAGTTAGTGCCGCGGTTGGTCGCGCCTTGCAATCTGCGAGGCCATGGACCGTCCCGGCGTTGTTCTTCAACCCCGTCGCCCCAGCAACGCTGCTACGGCGATAAATGATAATAATAGAAAGGAGGTTTGACCAATTACCCGACCTGCTAAGTAATTAGCAACGGGCTGGTAGGCAATACGTAAATCTTTTTTCCCTTAAAGGGAAAAATCCGCCGGCACGCTAGGTTTAGTTAGTTACTAAAATAATTAATTAACCCTAGCAAATATGATAGTAGTCTCGGGCTATCATTATCGCCAAAAGTCCAGACGCCCCGCTTGCATGCAAGCTGGGGCTTTTTCTTTTGTGTACTAACACTATTCATCGTGATGAATATTTTTTTATGATAGAGTACTTGGTATAGATAGTATAGATACGATGAAATTATTTTTTACTAAAAAGAAAGTAACAGATGCGACACCGAAGAGGGTGTATCTTGATAATGCGGGGGCGACCGAGATAGGAGCGCGACCGAAGGTCGCGCTCCTTGAAGCTCTTTCTACATACGGTAACCCATCTGGCATTCATCATGAAGGATCTCGTGCAGGACAACTCTTGGATAAGGCACGAGCTATGTGCGCTATTGCACTTAATGCGCATGCATATGAAATATATTTTATGTCTTCTGGTACTGAGTCCTGCAACCTCGCCGTATTAGGTGTATATGAAGAATTCAGACGTCAGACAATCAGACAATCAGACAATCAAACTGTCCCTCATATCATCAGTTCTTCCATCGAGCATCCTGCAGTCCTTGAACCTATTAAGAAACTTGAACGAGAAAAAAAAGTCCGCGTGACCTATCTACCAGTGTATGAAGATGGTGTCGTAAAAGTAAAAGACCTTCGTGAATCATTGTGTGAAGAAACAATTCTTGTAAGTGTTATGTATGCTAATAATGAGATAGGTACGATTCAGCCAGTGAAAGAAATTGGACGTGCAATCGATGAGTGGAAGCGTGAGAATGGAAAGACATTCACGTCCTATCCATACTTTCATACTGATGCATGTCAGGCTGCGAATTACTGTAACCTAGATGTGCTCCGACTTAAGTGTCACCTCATGACAGTTAATAGTAGTAAAGTGCATGGTCCGAAAGGTTCAGCGTTACTCTATAAGCGTGAGGGTATCATGATTGCACCGGTTACCTATGGTGGTGGTCAAGAACGTGAACTACGAAGTGGAACAGAAGCAGTGCCACTTCATTATGCCTTTGGAGTTGCATTACAAGAGGCAGTTGAGATGCGGGATGCTGAGAGCGCGCGCTTGCGCGCGCTCCGTGACGAAACTGTTGCTAATCTAAAGAAAGAAATTCCATCAATTATTTTCTACGGAGCATTTGATAAAGTCAGACAGTCAGACAGTCAGACAGTTGGGCATCAGATGTCTACAAATGGGGAGATGAGAAGATTGCCGAATAACATCAACTGTCGTGTTCCAGGAATTTCAAGTGAAGAAATGATTCTTCGTCTTGATGCAAAAGGTTTCGCGGTATCACACAAGAGTGCTTGTGCATCTATGGAGACCGAAGGGAGCTATGTAGTGATGGCACTTGGTGCAACAGAACAAGAAGCACAAGAAAATATTCGTGTAAGTATGGGGAGAACAACAACGAAAGCTGATTTGCTGAAACTGGTAGATGTAATAAAAGAGATGGTGGAGAAATATCGAAAAAGTTAATGGTTAATAGTTAATGGTAAATGGTTTTAGATTCGAATACATTGTATACTTAAGTTGTAATGAAAACGTTTAGAGATCTTGTTGTATGGCAACACGCAATTAATTTTGCAACTGTAATATACAAGGTAACTTCTCATTTTCCTGCAACAGAGGTATATGGAATTACTAACCAATTGCGTAGAGCGGCCGTCTCCATATCATCTAATATCGCAGAGGGTAGTAAACGAGGTTCAAAAAAGGAATTTGCCCATTTTTTACGAATAGCTCAGGGGTCTAGTGCCGAAATAGAATCACAGCTTGTTATTGCAAAAAATCTTAATTTTCTATCTGAAGCAGAATATAATGATTTATTCTCAGCTTTGGAGTCAATAATGAAAATGCTAACAAAGTTAATTTCTACAATTAAGTAAGAATTGTATACTACCATTAACTATTAACCATTAACTATTAACCATTAACTATTAACCAACATGTATACAGCAAAAGATTTTTCACATTTATTAGGAACTCCTGGATTCAGTGACGCACTTTTAAATAATCACTTCACGCTCTATCAAGGGTACGTTACTAACACTAACAAACTCATCGATCTCCTTAAGACAAAAGAAGCAGGGACTCCAGAGTACGCTGAGCTCCATCGACGTTTCGGTTGGGAGTGGAATGGTATGCGACTTCATGAGCTTTACTTCGGTAATCTTGGGAAGCATGGTGTGCCACTTTCTGAGCGAAATCTTAAGAAGATGATTGAAACGACATGGGGGACAGTAGAGGATTGGCAAAAAGAATTCGTAGGCATGGCTTCCATGCGTGGAATCGGGTGGGTGATTCTTTGTTTAGATAAAAAAGAAGGGAAGCTATTTAATGTGTGGGTGAATGAACATGACGGAGGACATCTTGCAGGGCTTGTACCATTACTTGTTATGGATGTATTTGAGCATGCGTTTATGGTGGACTACGGACTTAAGCGAGCGGATTATATTACTGCGTTTATGACATCAATTGATTGGCATGCTGTTGAAGACAGACTGTAGACTTTAGCCGGTAGACTGTAGTAAATACAGATATTTCGTATTATGAAAATAGTTCTCGCAGGGTCAATGGTTTTTCTCGAAAGAATGAGTGCGATAAAGGTTGAACTTGAAAGTATGGGGCATAGCGTAGTCATGCCCTCTCTTACTGAAGATGAGATTGCTACTGGGAAAGATACTTTTACTGAGTATCTACATTCAGTTGGTGGAATTGAGAATGTTTTACCTGATAATGATATTTGGAAAATGAAAGAAGAGGGGATGATGTGTTACAAGCTACATATGGATGTTAGTGATGCGATGCTTGTGTGCAACTTCGATAAAGGTGGAAAGAAAAATAGAATTGGTGCAAACGTTTTCCTTGAGATGGGATATATGTTTTTTCTAGGTAAGAAAATATATGTGCTTCAGGGTCCACCATACGGTGATGATAAGATAGAAGAAGTGCTCGGTATGCGTCCGGTCTTTCTGGATGGAAATATAGAATTAATAAATACAATTAAATAATTAAATTGTCAAGTTGACTATTGGGTCTATATTTGAGAATGTAAGAGTATACCGTTACGATTGAATATTCAGAAATGCTGATTAATTAGTTAATTCACACTCCTGATTGTCCGAATCCTGATACACTGTAAGAGAAAGAAATTGTTTTGATTTTAGTTATTTTCGTTTGTATTTATTGGAATGTGAAATTTATTTGTTTTGAAATTGTATTAGCTAATGGCTAATGGCCAAAGGCTAAGAGCTATCTTATATGCCTCCATCATTTAATAATTTTACAACCAAAGCAAAAGAGGTTATTCGTCGTGCGCATGAACTAGCAATCGAGCGCGGACAGAACCAAGTTAGCCCACTCCACTTGATGGGTGCACTTCTCACACAAGAGGAGTCTTTAGTGCATGCAATTCTCGAAAAGCTCGAGATCGATATCATTCACCTCACAGACAGCATCATTGATGCAATAGAAGTGCCAGGTGCATCAGCTACGATGAGTCCGTCATATCAGATGTATCTTACTCCTGAGCTTGCTACAGCGCTTGAGATGTCACTTAAGGTTGCGCAGTCATTTAACGATGAGTTCGTATCAACTGAACATCTTTTCCTTGCACTCTTAGAATCTACTGGTCAGGTGCGAGAAGTGCTCGCACGATTTAGAATTGATAAAGATAGTGCGTATCATATATTAGAAGAACTTCGTACCCAGAACATCACTGAGGCACAAGGTCCAAAGAAAAATAAGGCACTTGCTAAGTACACTCGTAACTTCACTGACATGGCTCGTCAGGATAAGTTAGATCCTGTGATTGGTCGTGATACAGAAATTATGCGTCTCATGCAAATACTTTCACGTCGTACAAAAAATAATCCGATACTTATCGGTGAAGCAGGTACAGGAAAGACAGCTGTTGTTGAAGGTCTTGCTATACGTATGGCAAAGGGTGATGTTCCAGAATCTCTTAAGGGTAAAGAGCTCGTATCACTTGATCTTGGAATGCTTATCGCTGGGACAAAGTTCCGTGGTGAATTCGAAGAGCGTCTTAAGGCAATCATGAAAGAAATCGAACGCTCAGAGGGCGGTATCATTCTTTTCATTGATGAAATTCATACAATCGTAGGAGCTGGAGCAACAGAAGGGTCAGCGGATGCAGCGAACCTTCTTAAGCCAGCACTTTCTCGTGGGGAACTCCGTGCAATTGGAGCAACAACTCTCAAGGAGTATCAGAAGCATATCGAAAAAGATCCAGCACTTGCTCGAAGATTCCAGCCGGTATTTGTAGAAGAGCCATCAGAAGCAGACGCTCTTGCTATCTTACGTGGTCTTAAAGAAAAGTATGAGCTCTTCCATGGTGTGCGTATCACAGATGATGCTCTTGTGTCTGCAGTGAATCTTTCTACTCGTTACATCACATCACGATTCTTACCTGACAAGGCGATTGACCTCATAGATGAAGCGGCGTCATCACTTCGTATCGCTCTTGAAAACAAGCCACCAGTTCTTGAAGATGCGCATCGTAAGATTATGCGTCTTGAGATTGAGAAAGAAGCGCTCAGTAAAGAACTCATTGCAGATGAGGATAAGGAAGGTGTGTCATCAACCAAGAAACGCATCGCAGTAATTGATGAAGAAATTGCGAATGTGAAAGAAAAGACTCGTGAGCTTGAACTTAAGTGGAAGAATGAAAAGAAGACACTCGCGGAGATTGGTGAGATCAAGAAGTCTCTTGAGTCACTTCGTGTAGAAAGTGAGAATGCTGAGCTTAGAGCAGATCTTACTCGTGTGGCTGAGATTCGTTATGGGCAAATCCCAGAACTTAATCGTGAGTTAAGTGAGCGTATCGAGAAACTAAAGAAACTTCAGAAGACCCGTCGTATTCTTAAGGAAGAAGTTACCGAAGAAGAGATTGCGTCAGTGGTTGCTCGTTGGACTGGCATTCCAGTTGTGCGTATGCTTGAAGAAGAAGAGGAGAAGCTCTCACGAATGGAAGAAGAGCTAGGTAAGCGTGTTATCTCACAGCGGGACGCTATCAGTAAGATTAGTGGCGCGGTCAGGCGTTCTCGAGCTGGTATCAATGACCCAGGACGACCTATTGGATCGTTTATGTTCCTAGGTCCTACTGGAGTAGGAAAGACTGAGCTCACTAAGGCGCTTGCCGAATTTATGTTTAATGATGAGAAAGCACTCATTAAGGTAGACATGAGTGAGTACATGGAAAAGCACAGTACAAGTAAGTTAATTGGTTCACCTCCAGGGTATGTTGGGTACGATGAATCAGGTCAGCTCACTGAAGCTGTGCGTCATCGACCGTATGCTGTGATACTTTTTGATGAAGTAGAAAAAGCTCACCCTGAGGTGTTCAACCTGCTTCTTCAAGTACTTGATGAAGGACGTCTTACTGATAGTAAGGGACGTATTGTGAACTTCAAGAACACAATCATCATTATGACTTCTAACATTGGCAGTCAGTATATACAGAAGATGGAGCAGATTGGATTCTCTAACATGGCAGTTGGTACCGAGTATTCTCAGGTTAAAGATAGAGTTATGGATGCTGTAAAAGAATTCTTTAAGCCGGAGTTTTTGAACCGACTCGATGAAACTATTATCTTCGATGTGTTATCAAAGGATGAAGTGAAGCAGATTGTTGGTCTTCAAATTGATATTCTTGCAAAGAGATTACTTGAAAAAGAAATTATTCTTGAAGTGACACCGGATGCGGTTACACATATAAGTGAGAAATCATATGACCCTCATTATGGAGCACGTCCAATCAAACGGTTCATGCAGACGCATATTCTTAATCAGATAGCATCACTCATGCTTTCGAAGAAATTTGCGAAGGGAAGTATCGCAGAAGTCTCGATTGATAAGAAAGGGGAGATAGTAGTGGAAGCTAAGAAGCCACGAAAGATTCCAAGTCCAATCACAAAAGCTGAAGCGATGAGGAAGAGTTCGTAGAATGGTTTATGTAAAGAGATTGGGGTATTAAAGCATTAAGGGGCGGCCTACGGCCGCCCCTTAATTCTTTTGCTTTACTCTTGTTTTTTTGATAGAATACGGTTCGTTGTCATGCGGGGTAGGATGCAAAGTTTTGTTTATTACATCAAGTGATGTCGTAGATATACTTGTGATCCTTCCTGCATGACGGCGACCATATGCGTCGGTGGTGGAGTGGTCAATCACAACAGACTGTAAATCTGTCGCCCTTCGGGCTTCGCTGGTTCAAATCCAGCCCGGCGCACAATCATAAAAACACCTAGAGGTCTATATACCTAGCCTATTTTACTTATAATTTAAGTTCTTAAGGTCTGCTACTTTACAAGGTTATACAGTTATGATAGAAAAGTTATAAGAGGTCTTTCAAACCTAATACATTGTCCTTTTATTTTCAGGAGTTTTCATTATGAATTCTAAGCAGATACATTTCATGTCGGCTAACTCCGAACCGCTTGTTCATATAAAAGGTATGACGACGGGACAAGAGTTTTCCTTGCGTAAGTACACCTATGGTGCACTTGTTCCGGATGATTCACATCCGCTTTCATCGGTGAGTGTTTCTAACAGTTCACTGAGTATTGATCTTTGGGTTGGTTGTGCGTGGCAGTGTAGATATTGTCATGTGCAAGGGACGCATCAGGATTTAGCCGATGAAGGTAAGATGCCTAAGCAGGCTCGTCGCAGAAACCGGTTTACTGTTGATCAGATACTGGATGAACTGGTCAAGCATCCATTTTTTATAGCGGATGAGACGATCATTAGCATCGGGACTGCAAGCACTGAACCATTCGCCCCTGGCGCAGTAACTGAGAGCACATTTGAAATCATGAATGCGTTTGTTGATCGAGGATTAAGAAATCCTTTTTGGATTGTTACAAAAGGTGGTATTCCGAAAGGAAGAAAAATTGATTTTGCAAAAATCTCGAAAGCAACACGTGGACTGATGATATCACTATGCTGGGCTGACAATCCTGACACAATTGAACCAATTCGCAACAATCGATTCCGTAACGCGGAAGAAGCAAAAGAAGCAGGGGCAACAATTGCTTGGTACATGAGACCAATCGTTCCAGAGTGGAGTGGGGACAAAGACAGGATTGAAATGATGTTTATGTGGGTGAAGAAACACTACAGCGGCATCGTTGATATGATTGTTCCCGGTGGATTGAGATGGACAGAAGGTATAGAGAATGGGTTGTTGGAGATTTACAAACTTCCGATGCCTGATATTTCTCGAGACGACAACGTCAAAGCATTGCCACAAGAGCTGGTAGATTACATCTTCAAGCTCAGTGATGAATACTTTCCTGACGTTCCTGTGTACCTCAGATCTTCTTGTGCACTGACACATATGCTTCAGATACCAAGCATCACTTCTGTGCAAATTTTTGCACGACTGGAATGCGAAACATCTCGTTGCTCACTAGTTCAAAGACAACTTTGTGCCAAAGGACCAGGATACAACATGACCACAGAAAGGGCGCAAATAGTTCTGGACTCACTAGGCATTCCGGCGCAGGTTATTGGCTGGGATACGGTGCACGGACTACATACACACCCAGAACTCGGCTCATTTTCCTATGGCATACGCCAGACGGTATTCAAACATCTTGCTCGAGTGGGGCCGATATGAAAAGCAGCGATATCATTACTAGTATTGTAGGAGGACTTGCTGAGATAGAAGGCATGGAAATACTCCTTCGCGTCGGGCTTAACAGGGGTCTGACGCGTGAGAAGGTTGATTTTCTCGCTGGCTACCATAACGGTGACATCTCTCTACAAGCTTTTCCCATAGAGTCCATGCTAAAGAGTCGTTTTCCGAAAGGGAACTTCTCTACGTGTGATGACAGTGTTCGCTTCGACATCTTTTCCGTAACAGGTGGAGTAGCAATATACAATCCGTCGGTGATGGATACTCGAGTGAGAAACTGGATCCAGGGTAAGAATCTTGGAGGCGAACATCGCCCTTGGGCTACTGGATACTGGCTTCCTGAAGGGTTGTGCGGGGATTTGGCTACGGCTGAAATCTTACATGACCCAATAGACATCGCGCTCGGTATAAAGAAATTGCTAACCCCTTATCCTTTAACCCTTTCACAAGCTATTACTGGTTTGTGTGTTGAGGAAATACGAAGCAAGGTCAGTGTCTTGAAGAAGCATATCAACCAGACAAGATCAATTGAACATATTCTTTGCGTATCTGACATAGCAGCAGCAATGGTACGGTTAGCGTTTGCAAGAAGCCGTATTTTTTTACGAGGGTTTAGATCACTTGATGATCAAGCTAAACTTCTAAATAACTCCGACATACCCACCTACCAACTTGCTACTGAACTCTCCGAAAGGAAAAGACTACTGGAGTTGATAGATGGAATCGAAAAGTTTGTCGATTTTTAGAGACATGTAAAAGCATGTCTCTTTTTTATGAAGCAGTGAAGTGATATACTTCACACATGAATATTACAGAAAAAGGTGTTATAATTCTCACATCAACAGGATTATCATCAGAACCAATTCGCGAGCATGCTGTTTCGTATTTTGCAGACCTACCCATTAGGTCAGTTGCAATAATAACAACTGCAGCAGAAGGAAAGGAAAATAATAAATATTCTAAGCTAGCGGAAGCACAGTTTAAAGACCTTGGTTTTGAGATTATACACTTTATTGATCTTGAACAAAAGACTCAAGTAAACTTTTTCAAATATAGTGTCATCTATGTTTGTGGTGGGGACGTGTTTAAGCTTCTTGAGTGCGCACATGGTGCTTCTTTTAAGGAAACAATAGAAAATCTTCTAATGCGACAAGGAATATATATAGGGGTAAGCGCTGGAGCAATGATACTTTCTCCTACAATACAAATCGCTGAAGCCGTTGACCCGGAACCAAATAATGTCGGCTTGTCAGATTTAACAGGACTTAATATTATTCGGTTTGAAGTTCACCCCCATTACGAAACAGAGCATGATGAAGCGCTCACAGAGTATGAAAAAAATACATCTCACAGAGTAGTAAAACTTTCTAATAGTCAAGCAATGATATTAACTGACTCATCAGAAGTTATTGTGGAATAAAAAAAGCGAAGCGTTTGTAACGCTTCGCTTTACCAGCTACCAGTCAGGCAAACAACTGGAGGACTTTCTCTCGTCCTAGTGTTTCAAAGAGCCAACCTATTTTCGGTCCTCTTTCTTGCCCAATCACATGCCGATACACTTCTGCAAAGAGCAGGCCGGCCTTGATGCCGGAACTCTTTGCAGTGTTGTGAACGGTATTGTGTATCGTCTGTGCATCCCACTCTAACTCCCGAAGCGCTACTTCAAGCGCATCGAGAACAGGGCGGAGCTCTGGCGTTGCACCAGAAACAACTTCACCAGCGTTACGTATCCTCACGCGATGGTTTACACCAAACAGGTTCAGCCAATTCTTGATAAAAACCATATCTTCCGCTGTCACAGGGACTGTCGCATCTCGATATGCGGCCGATCGACGAAGTATCTCCATCGATGTTACCGGATCGAAATTTGCCAACTGCACCACAAGCACAAGATGGTCCAAAGGGTACTCGATAAGCGATGGACGGATGCCTATAATCGACTCAACCATGCGAAGAGCGTCCGAGCACAACTCCCCCTTCTTAGCCTCTCGCAAGAGCCGAGCTTCTTCAAGCAGTGTCCCTTCTGGATCAAACGATATGACCGAAAGAGGATCGCGTCTTGCAAGCATCCACCAGATAATTTCCGGAGGATATGCAGCAGTTAGCTGGGTGATCGATATTGCCTTCCCTGAAGAGGAGTGCATCGCTTCACCGTTCTTGAAGTGGACCCAGCCATACGGGACCGGTATTGGTGCTTCGTTGCCATAAAGTTCCTTGGCAAGAAGGACCCCTGACTCGTAGGATCCGCCGGATGCGTTATGGTCATGCCCGAAGGGTTCAATTGTAACATCAAGCTTCTTCCACCTCATCGGCCAGTCGCACCGCCAAACCAGCTTGCCACCGCCATGCTTCAAATCAACAGTGTGATCCCTGTCGCACGATGAGCAGTGCATGGTAAGGGCTGTGCCTTCCAAGGAAAGCAAGCTTGTTGCTTGTATCGAGGAACAAGAAGGACACTCTGGTTGAAACGGCCACTCCTTCTTTGACTTCCGCGGTTCACCACCACTTTCAACGACGGTACGGTCTAATAGCTCATTTACTTTTGCACGGTTTTCAAGCGTGAGTGTGACGAGATCAGAGAACTGACCGGAGTTGTAAAGATCGCTTGAGGTCACCAGTTCAGGTTTGATACCGAGGGCATCAAACCCGGACAAGAGTTCCTCAAGGTAGTGATCAGCGTAGCTTCCATGACAACCCCAAGGGTCGGGGATCTTGTAGAGCGGACACCCGACCCAGCGCGTGTACTCCTTCGGGAGGAAGGGGTACACCTTACGCATCGGATCCATGTCATCAGAGAACGCGATAAATCGAGCCTTTCCTCCAAGTGACTTCACTGCGTGGGCAACAAGTGCCGCAGTAAGGAACTCCCGGCTGTGGCCGACATGCACGGGTCCGGACAATGATATCCCTGACCCAATGACGATGTCTTTCTCAAGACCAACTCGATTGATAGCTGAGTGAGCAATTTTTTCAGACCAGTGCATTTTGGTACTCCTTTAGAACGTTAAGATTGTGAATGATATGCTCCTCATTGGTCATTCCAATGACAAACGAGGACCCATGGTTGAGTGCCTCACGAAGCAGTGCTTCCGGTGAATAGCTGGCAAGCAGCGTACCTCGACAAAAGATGCTTCTTACAATGACTTCCTTTTGTAAACCAAGCAGAGCTGGAAGCTGGTTGAGAATCCATACTTGCTTCCGACTGCACGGGGCTTCAATAACATCAATAAACGGCAAAACCGTCACATCAACATATGAGCAAAAGTCATCCGGAAGAGAAATCCCCACCTTTTTGACAAGCCCCCACTGTTTTGCCACTTCCAAATATTGAAGCACATCTTCTACTTCTTTTGACCATGAAGGTAACCAGTTATGGAGAAGCACTGTGTCGAGAGTTGTCTTTTTAAGTCGATTAAGTGAGCCTTCCAAACTCCGTTTAAGATGATCTTGTGAATAACACTCTCCTATTGGAATAGGATGATGAAGACTCGGCTTGATCATTGCAGGAATTTTTGTCACGATATATGTCGTGTCAGGGAGACATCGTCCTATCACTTGTTCAATCATTCCTTTTCCATACACAGCCGCTGTATCAAAGCGCTTAATACCAGAATCAACTGCAAAAAGAAGGATTTCTTCAACTCTCTTTATTGATGATTGTTCAAGTACTTTTTCTAATTGCCATGTACCGAAGTAGAGGCGATCGTTTATGTCCATGATTTTACCTCGTATGAATCGTAAATGTGTGAATTTTTAGAAATCTGAAAAGATTTCTTCTGGCTTTTTTATACCACAGATTTATGTTTTATGCAAGTTTAATTAGTAGAGACGGTTATTCCAAAATGTTCAAAATAATAGCATTACTTAAATTAAATGTTATGTTGTAAACAAAGCAAATCGTGTTATGTTTTTTGATTAAGAATGTGTAGTATTGCTTACTGTGGGGTAATTAGACTTTTCTACCCAAGCACTAAGATGTGGTATATACGGAATCACTTCAAATTTCATTAATTCAAGTTCTAACTTCCTCGACTAATGCGCACTAGAAAATACCCATTAGGGTATTTTTTAATGCCGGGCTGGATTTGAGCCGCGGGCTCCCGATTTCTTAAACTGTATTCAGTTTCTTGAAATCGCAGTGCAGAGCCCGCAACCCGCAACGAGCGGGTGTAGGCTTCGAGCCAAGCAAAGCGCTCCCGATTTCTTAGTCTGTATTCAGACTGTTGAAATCGCAGTCCAGCGAAGCTTGTAATCAAGCAAGTCGGGAGAGGCAAATCCAGCCCGGCGCACAATTAAACTTCTGACTGCTAGTGAATATGCTATACTCTCTAGACTTTTACGTATGTTAGATATAGAGCATAAAAATCTACTGGTTGTTAGCTTGAAGTCTAAAGTTTCTGAAATACGTGGCTCGATTTTGGCACAGATAGACTCTCTCATTGAAGAAGAAAAAACAATTGCAATCAGATACCAAAAAGCATACAGTTCTGATCAGGACGCAATTATGCAACAGTGGCAATATGTTAAGAAACGAATTGAGCAGCTTAGCCACCTTAAGCAGTCACCATTTTTTGCAAAGGTTGTGTATAGAGATGAGAATAAGGTTAATGAAGTATATATTTCTAAATTCGAATATTCAGGTGAAGGGGTTTCGTCATGGGTTGCACCGATTGCTGAACTAAGATTCGAAGAACTCGGTAAGTGTGACATACTTCTTCCTGATAAAAAAGTCAAAAAAGTAGACCTCGAACAAAAAGATACTTACGTTATCGCTGACGAGCGAATCATTTATTATTCACAAGAAAATAGACCAGATGGTGTGCAGATTATCTATGAAGATTTCCTAAGCACCATTAAGAGTGAGTATGGACTTTCAGAAATTGTTTCGAAAATTGAGAAGGAGCAATACAAAATTATTCAAGCTGATTCAAAGTCAGAACTTATTATTTCAGGTCCTGCAGGGTCAGGGAAGACAACTATATGCCTTCACCGTGTAGCATACTTACTACAGACACCTGAGACTTCTGATGTGTATGCAGGGAGACCTATGATTATGTTTGTGCAAGATGCTTCAACTAAAGAGTACTTTTCATCGATACTACCGAAACTAGGAATTCCAAATATGTCGGTAATGACATACTTCCAGTGGGGAGCTGAGCTTGCTGAGCTAGAGGGTGCTGAAGAAATTTCACTTTCAAATATCACTGAGGAATATCTTGAATATCTAGAAGCAAAAATCCGTATTATAGAAAAAGGGAAAGTTACATTTAAAAAATTCGGAAAGTCATTCAGAGAAGAGTTAGCTGTTTTGTATAAGAAAAATCTATCCGAAAAGTTCTATACACTTTTCTTAGAGCATTCAAACGAAAACAAGTACGATTATGTCGATATAACTATCATGCTAGGTATGATGGTTTTTGAAGGTGAGTTATGTAAAGAAGGGGAGTTTCATAGATCTCTTGGGAATGGTAAGTACAAAAAATATCTTCGAAAAATTAAAACCGAGTACAGTATGATTATTGTCGATGAATTCCAGAACTATTCGTATGACCAAATTTCGGTCATTAAGAAATGTATTCCTGAAGGTAATAAATCAATCGTCTACATCGGTGATATTAATCAAAAAAGTTTATTAAAACCTGAAACAGTGCATAATGATACTCATTTTATACTGTGTAAAAAAGTTGAATTAAACAAGGTGTATCGAAACACAAAACAGATTCTGGAGTTTATACAAAATCAAGGATATGCGGTAGAAATCCCTGAGCATCCAAAAGAAGGAAGTGATGTGGAGGTTCACACACTTTTGAATCATGAAGAACTTGCCAACAAGATACGACAACTCCTTGCTAATAGAAAAGAAGATGAAACATTCGGTATATTATGTGATGGAGAAGTAATGAGACACACTATTCAGTCATATATACGAGAGGATGAAAAGGTAAAAGTAATGACGAAGCTCGCATCACAAGGAACTGAGTTCAATTCAGTTATTTGTATTAATGAAAAGGATAGGAGTGCTCATCATTCAGAACGATTCAAAAAAATCATGGAAAGTATTCACAAAAATTCTGACTACATTGGGTATACTCGTGCAGTCGAAAGGTTAAGTGTGTTAGTGGTGTAAATCTGGTTCAGTCGTGAAGTTAATAAATAAAAAGCGGCTAACCACGTAGTGTGGTTAGCCGCTTGGTCATGGATTACATCGCAACTAGTACGCGGTACCGTTGGTTTCCATGACTTCTTCAGATGAGGTTGTTACCTGAACGTTTTCAGCATTTTCGACATTGTTTTCAGGTGGAGTATTGATTACATCTTGGACCGAAACACGGTCCGAATCACTCTGCTTCGCGATTACTTCAGTTCGGTCCATCTCAAAAGGGTTACTGATGATCGGAAGGGAACTTTCATGAGCGGGTTCGACAGAGGTGGGGGTAGTAATCTCCGAACCGCTATCAGCAGTCTCTGGGAAACTACCTGTTACTCCACCTCCACCAAAATCACCGCCTTCCCCTGAAATAATTCCGGGGTCTTGAGTCTGGTTTGATGATTGACTGTTGTCACTGAGTAGCCACAACAAGTAGAGCATGTCGCTCAAGTCATCGTTGTAGTAATTGTTGTCACTCAACGATGTGCCAGTAAACGATGTACGAGCATTGCTGCCATGAACACTGTAGTACCTTGGCCGAACAACATTTTTGCTGATCTTGCTCCCAGTTAGTTTTCTGTAGAAGCTCAGGTTGTACTCTTCGATAACCAACGTTGGGGTTGAGTCTTCGATGAGTTGGCACAACTCAAGCAGGTCCATGTCGTGCAAACGCAAACCACCCTCTGTGGCAAGCAGTAAGCCGTGAAGATCAGTTGCTCCTCCGTGAACAGCAAGCATGATTTCCTCAGATTCTTTTTGGAAGAAAACAACATATTCGCCAAATGCGTTAATGTTGTCATCTCCTGTGACTGTGGCAGTCTTGACCCATGTGTAATTCCCAACAGGGGGTTCGGTGCCATTGATCTCTGGAGAGATCATGCTACTGACAGGGAAAGTTGTTTTTTCACCGTTGACATTAACAATGAGTTCGCCGACAAACGATCGGTCGGTCGGTACACGAACTTTAATGGTAACTTGCTTCATGGATTACTCCTGGTTGCTGGTTGATGGAACTGACATTATCTGGAACTTCGTTTCTCAGTAATTTCATATACCCATTTTTCATTCTTTCGATAGAAAACATTTCAGATATATGGTTAATTGCATTTTTACCAAGTTGTTCTGCAAAAGTGCGTGAGGTAAGCAACTTTACAATTGCTTCTGCTACTGTCGTAGGGTTCGTATCTGGGACAAGCAACCCAGTTGTTTCATGGATCAGTTGTTCTTTTGTTCCGCCATCGTCATTTGCAATTGATGGCATCCCGACCGACAGTGCTTCCATAAGTGCATTTGGGCAACCTTGATGTTTGCCTAAAACGACATACACATCGTATTGCGGGAGATATGCCCTTGTATCGAACTCAACGCCGTGAAAGAAAATACGCTTGTTGGCTTCGTCGCCAACAGCTGCTTCAACTTTCTTGGCATACTCATGGTGGTACAATTCTGCACCACCATAGAGATGTAGTTCAGTACGTGGAATGGTTTCCCAGACACATTTCATTGCTTCGATGATTTCAATGATGAATTTACTCTCAGCGATTCTCCCGCTCACTACCACACGTGGGTTCCTCCCTGTGCGATAGTCAGTCTTAGTCTTTATTGCCTTAGGTATCCCGTTTGGGATCACAACAGTTTTCTTTTTGCAGACTTCTGGTCGATATCCATCGTACTTGAGAACAAGGTTATCGATTCGCTTGAAATATTCTTCGCGACCAAATGCGATAAGTTCCTGGAACTGCGCGACTTCTCCAAGCTCGTCATAAAGATAATCACCAGGACTCACATCAATGAATTTCACTTTTGTGTGCCCAAGAGCCTTTACGAGAAGCAGTTTGATCCGTGCATCAAGATTCCAGAAGCAGACCTTGCTAATTTTTTCGTTTACGATTTGCTGCGTCAGCTTTTCAGCGTAGCCAAAAGCATTCCACGGTTTTCCTGTCCAATCGATCTTCACACCAGCTTTTACTAGCTCGTGATAAAACACATCTGTAGTGCTTGACCCTGCAACGGTTATACTGAAATCTAGTTCTCCGGAAATTGCAGTTGCAAGATTAACGAGTGATCGTTGAGCACCACCTGAATTCAAATTCGCGGTAATGAAGAGTGTTTTTTCAGATGGTTCATATGTCCTTGCCAAACCAGCTAACGTCCACAACCGGTAGGAAGGGAAATCAGCCCATGAGGGTGAGTCATATTTTTTACCAAGCTGCTCATCAACGCTCCGTGCCCAGATATCAGCCTGAGCATCTTTTGTAATCAGCCGTAGTGCATCAGATGTTATCTCACCCTGTCCTCCTACAGCTGATGCAACTACCGGTACACCGGCAATCAATGCTTCAAGCGTTGCTATGCTGAGACCTTCAAAATGGCTTGTGTTAAGCATCAGATCAAATGCTGGGAGGCATTTGGATGCATCAGCAATAAAGCCGGGCAACGCAACACGATGACGTACACCAAGCTGGTGTACATCAGCCACAAGTTCTTCCCAGATTGGACGACCTTGAATGGTATTGACGGGGCCGCCCAAGATAACGAGATAGACATCTCGGAGCTTAAGCACCTCTTTCAACACCCTCAAAGCAAAGCCGTAATTTTTTTGTGGCTTCACTGCACCAATCATGCCGATCACTGTCGCTGTTTCTGGAATATTCCACATCCTACGATACACTATACGAGCATCACTGCTTGTATCAACTTTCGGAGGGATGTGGCGTATGACCGATGTCGGACCTTGCCAACCTGATGACAGCAAGTCATCAGCACATGATTGAGAAACAGAAATTACTTGATCAGACCCTGAAAGCTGAAGCGATTCCTCCACCCACCCACTTTTGGCGTTATGAAGGACAGTTACAACTTGTGCCCCACCTTCAGTAAGTGCATCTCGTTCTGCTTTGGTAAGCAGGTGACATACACATATCGGGTTAGAGCTTTGTGCTAAGGACTGACCAATTTCTTTCAGCTGATGATTTCGACGGTGCTCTACTGAAGGCAAATGCCTGAGCGGTTGCATCCTGTTTTCGTTACTGAGTCGGGTTACTTTGATGCAACTGGGTACCGGCCATTCTTTGTCTGGTGTTCGGTTGCGCAGGACGATGAGATGTACCTTCCAATGAGGATAGATGCGTTTTGCCCAATCAAGGACAATCTTCTCTGCCCCGCCAATCGATAGACTCGAAATTGCAACGGTAATTGTGTTGTCATCAAATTGCAAAAGGGGAGGTTGTTGTACCGAATCCCCATTAACCATGATTTTTTGAGTCATGTATCTTCCTTTATGTCAGTTTATGATTGATTTTAAAGAGCATTTACTGGAAAGTATTATATCACACTTTTTATAATTGTCTAGTTTACGACGGCCATTTTATATTATTAAAATATTAAAAGTAAAAATGTAAATATTGACTAAATATTATATTATGTTATAATATATAAATGAATAAAACAGCACAAATGTGGGTAACCATCTGGTACCTCGACACAACTGATGTAGGTGTATTAAATACACATATTAAAAAAGCTCTTACTGATGCTACTTTCACCGTTATTGGTGAACAGGATTATCACTTTTCGCCTGTAGGTTATACGAAAGCTTTTTTACTTTCAGAGAGTCATTGTGCTCTTCATACTTGGCCTGAGACTAACAGAACTTGGCTTGAGGTGGCAAGTTGTAACAATGAAAAATTAGAATTATTTACTCGTCATATGAAAGAAATATTCGGAGTTGATCCAGTTAGTCATATAGAAACAAAGTACAATGAAACTATTTAAAGAATTATTATATAAAGACATTTTTTCGGGTTTTCGGTATTCAAAAAAATTGTTTTCAGGTAAGTCAAAATATCAAAAAATAGAAGTATATACTCAGAAAACTTTAGGAAAGGTTTTGGTACTTGATGAAATTGTTCAGCTTGCAACACAAGATGAGTACATCTTTCATGAAAGTATTGCATACTGGCCATTTTTTGTGAAAAAAAATATTAAAAATATTTTAATTATTGGCGGTGGTGATTTAGGGATTGCGCTGCGATTACTTAACATACAAAAAGATATTTCAGTTACCTTGGTTGAAATAGATAAGATGGTTACTGATGTTGCACTAAAATATGTATACCCAAACCAGAAGAACATACTTTTAGACCCACGATTACAAATAGTTTATGAAGATGCTGTAGAATATATTTCAAGGAATGACCAAAAATATGATCTGATTATTGTCGACTCTACTGACGATTGTGGTGTTGGGTCAGTACTATATCAAGACTTGTTTGTAAAAAATCTTAAAAAGAGATTGCAGGATAAAGGTGTTCTCATGAGGCTGTCTGGATCTTTTTTCTTGCAAAAAGAAGCATTTAAGAAAATAAAATTACAGAGTGAAAGACTCTTTGGTAAAAAGTCTGTGGGCACAATATATCTTCCATTACATATGTACCAAGGGGGTGTATATACAGTAACTATCTGCTTTAAAAATAATCAGTTCACTCATACACCACACAGTAGTTTTGTTGCACCTGGTGAATGGTACAACAAAGAACGTCACACTGCGATTTCTGTATTATTTTAATAACACAATAAATATTGACTTTGTAAAGTTTCTTTGCTAGGATGCTTGACAGACCTAGAAATAGGCTCTTTGAAACAGTTTTTTTGAAAGGAGAAAAGTATGAGAAGAAAGACCAGAAATCTTTCACTTGTTCTTGTGCCAATCCTGCTTGCAGGTTGTGGCGTTGATACACCCGATGATCAACAACGGGATGTCTATACCAAGTTCGAGGATTGCATGGCAGATTGGGGGAAACCCGAACTTTGCCAACAAATGCAAGAAGCAGATGCAAGAAAGTTTGCAGAAAACACAACTGGTGTTTCTGGTGGTGGTCCGCACATGGTTTATTGGGGGCCATCTTACTATCCAGGCGACAGAGCAGTCACGTACAACGGTCAAACATTTGCACCGAAAACGAATCATGCAATGTCGAAACCATTTATGGTTACATCAAGGTCATCTACGTCAGCAAAATCGTCTCCATCAACTGCGCGGTCAACTTCGGTTGCTCGTGGTGGTTTCGGAGGTGGTAGTAGTCATTCTTCAGGAGGTTAATACTCATGTTGAGAAAACAATTTGCGCTTCGCCCAAACTGGGAAAGTAAGTGTCGTGAAGTTGGTTTTGATTTTTGCGACCTGCCTTCAAGTGATGGGTCGTGGTATTGGAGTGAAGGTGTTGGGTATGAGCTCACACTTGCACAAGTCGACCATCTCGATGATTCAACAAAGGAACTCCACGATATGTGTATGGGTATCGTTAGCGATATTCTCACAACCGGTGATTTTCCAAGTGAATACGGCTTCAGTGATCAGGTGAAAGCTTTGATAGCTGAGTCGTGGAAACGAGGAGATAAACATCTGTATGGTCGCTTTGATCTTGCTTATGATGGGAAAAACATCAAAATGCTCGAGTACAACGCTGACACGCCAACGAGTCTTCTTGAGGCATCTGTGGTGCAATGGAATTGGGTTGAACAGGTGGAAGGAATTCCTAACCGAGATCAATTCAATAGCATCCACGAGAAGCTGATTGAACGCTGGAAAGTCGTAGGTCAGTCGATTGCAATGTTGCCGCGGGTTCATTTCTGTGCAACGAAAGAAGCTGGCCGTGAGGACTGGGGGAATCTGGATTATCTCATGGATACTGCTGTCCAAGCGGGAATCAATGTGAGCGATCTTGCGATTGAAGATGTGGGTTGGGACGGTAAAACGTTCGTTGACCTTAATGATCAACCAATTGTCGGAATGTTCAAGTTGTACCCGTGGGAATGGATGGTAAATAATCCATTTGGTGGCAACATTGGCAGTGCTTCGACCAGATGGATCGAGCCACCGTGGAAAATGCTGCTTTCAAACAAGGCTCTGCTGCCACTTTTGTGGAAGAAGCATGAAGGTCATCCTTTGCTGCTCTCATCACGATTTGATGATGGTGTTATGCCATCTTCAGGTAAGTGGGTTCGTAAACCTTTGCTTGCACGCGAAGGTGCGAATGTGACGATGGTTCAAGATGGAAAACAAAAGAATCTGTCTGGATCAGAATTCAACCCAGAGTACGACAAGAGTGGGTATGTTATCCAGCAATGGGTTGACCTACCACTTATCGATGGCTTCCGTCCTCTCGTAGGGTCATGGGTCATTGGTGATGAATCTGCGGGTATTGGTTTCCGTGAAGACTACAACGTCGTCACTGGGAATGATTCGCATTTTGTCCCTCACTATTTTGTGGAGTAACACAATTAATTGTGTGGGAAATCAGAATTTCAACTTTCAAACAATAGGAGTTCACAATGAAATACATTTCTTTTCCGGCAGTTGGAAATTTTTTGCTTTACACGGTGGCGACTCTCGCCCTGCTTGCACTGTTCACGTGGTTGTACAAACTTTGGACACCGTACGATGAATTTGTGCAGATGAGGGCAGGCAAGAAAGCTCCCGCTTTCGCACTTGGTGGAGCCATGCTTGGCTTCACTTTTCCGCTCTTGTCGCTTTCGTTCCATGGTATCAACATCGTGGACTTTGCGATTTGGTCGGTTGTTGCCTGTGCTGTACAGCTTCTTTTGTTTAAGATTCTGTATTGGCTGATACCCATGCAGATTGAGGAGGATAACCAAGCGATCGGTATCTTCTATTCTTTTGCAGCAGTTTGCGTCGGACTCATCAATGCATTCTCACTTATTCCAAGTGGTGTGTAATGATTAAGCGTAACGAAGAAAGAGAAAAGTTTTTGTTTGTGATGCTCATTTTGGCCATAGGCTTTACCTCTGTTATTTTTTGTGCCATACCAAATGAAATAAAGTATCGTTCAGCTCTCGAAGCGGTACAGGCACCTATTCAGCGTGAAGTAAGTAAACTCACACTGAACTCAAGTTGGAGCTTTGGCACAAAGGCTGTTAGTGGCTGTCAACTTAAGAATGCATCCACTTCGAGGGAAAGTTGCTTTGACATCATGTATGTACCTCTATTGTTTAATGGGGTAAAAGTCAAGAATAGTGTTGCCGTCTGTGAACGCCGGCAAGGCACTATGAGTTACAAATGTTCGGTGCCTCAAGTTGTTAAAGTCGAAAACAGTTGATGTAAAAAAGAGCTGGAAGTGTTTGTTGAGTCTTAACATGCTTGTGTAGTTAAACTACACAAGCATCAACCTAGGAGAAGTATCTTGAAAATTCTGAATTGGATTTTGGTAAGCGTTATTGCGCTTTCCTTGACAGGTTGCGGTTACAACGGGATTCAGCGTCTCGACGAAGAGGTCAAGGCATCGCAAAGCCAGGTCCTGTCCGTGTACAAGAAGCGTGCAGACCTCATCCCAAATATTGTCGAAGCCGTCAAAGGCGAGGCAAACTTTGAGAAGTCTACTCTTGAGAGTGTGGTGAATGCTCGTGCGAAAGCAACGCAGGTCACTCCTCCTGAGAATGCTACCCCTGAGCAAATGGAGGCCTTCATGAAGGCGCAAAAAGAGCTGGGTAGTGGGCTTGGACGTCTGCTTGCTGTGTCGGAGAATTACCCAAACCTGAAATCGAATGCTGGCTTTGCTGACCTTCGTAAACAGCTTGGAGAAGTTGAAGCTCAGGCAACAGCAGCTCGAAACAAGTACATCAGAAGTATCCGAAACTACAATACTCATGTTCGTCAGTTCCCTGTGAATCTGACAGCTGCAGTGTTTGGCTACGGTCAAAAGCCTCAGATGCAGTTTGAAGACGAAGCTGAGTTGAAAAAAGCTCCTCAAGTCAAGTTCTGAAGTTCTTTTGCGGAATGTTCCGCCACGGCCCCCGATATGTCGGGGGTTTTTCTTTTGTCTTGATATTGTGTATGTATTGCACTTATTGTAGAGTGTGTGGTAGTATACTCAATTTATAGAGACACATATGTATGAAAGAACAAAAAAACATTGAACAGCTGAGGTTCGCAATTGTTGCAACTGATATTGTTCTTTTACGAAATAATGATGGAGTGATTGAATTCGCTACTCAGACTGTTAATCGTCCACCGCATTATGTTGATATTCCAGGATTTTTAGGTGGGGTACTTTTACCTGATGAAATATCACTTGATGCTGCGAAAAGAATTATTCAAGAAAAGGCGAATCTAGGAACTACACCAGTAACTTATTTTCCGCTCGGGTTTTATGATGCGGTTGATAGAGATTTACGTGGACGTGTGGTCTCGCTTGCGTACATGGGGATTCTAGAGAGCTTCACAAGTGATTGCGGGTTAGAGTGGCATCCACTTTTACAGACTAAAAAACTTGCCTATGATCATTCACGGATGCTAGCGGACGTAGTTACCTACTTTAAGGAGCATTTATTTGTTTCAACAGTTATGCTTTATTGTATGCCTAAGACATTTATTATCAGTGATCTTAAAAAAGTATATGAATATGTCGCAGAGAAGGGGATAGATAAGCGTAACTTTTATAAGTTCCTAGAAAGTCTTCCAATTAAAGTAACAACTGAATTACGACAAGCAGGAAGAGGAAGACCAGCACAAGTGTATAAAAAGGTTCCACATAAGGGAATTTTCTTAACTCAGTAAAGTATTGTTATATAAGGGTATTTAAAGAATCTGGGAATAGATATCCACTTTTAATTAGTGTATACTTGACACTAAATAACACTAGGTATATAATGGCTAGTAGATATTAAGTGTAGTAAATACACTTAATAATTAAACAGATTGACAAATATACGAAAAATATGTAGTGTATGAGTCTGTTCATTGATTTTAACTAATAAGGAATTACTACCATGATTGTGCTTAATCTGACTTCTGGATTCGAACCGTTCGGATCTGGTGCTTCGTTTACGAATGCTATGTTCCCAAGTAATTGCGAACTGAACATTCGAATCCCTGGGA
>CAYOQQ010000012.1:0-28495 GCA_964406165.1 uncultured Candidatus Saccharibacteria bacterium | reverse complement strand
AAAATCTATTACAACATTCTTCTCGATGATGCTGCAGGACTCGAATCAGCCTGTAAGCAGCTTGGACAATTCCTCGATTCTGTTTTACCTACCTAACTTCTCTTGAAGGAGAACATCATGAACTTCAATAAAAATGAAATCGCTGCCCTGGAAAAAGCCATGAAGCGACTTGAATCTGCCGGGTTCAGTTCTGTAGAAGAGCTGCTTGAGCGTTTATCTGGTGCGAACGTTACGCTCATGAACCCACTCCTTGGGACTGACGTCTACAAGATGGGTCACATGGAGCAGTACATGCCAGGTACGACCGAGACCTACAGCTATCTGATTGCGCGTACGGATCGTACGTATTCTCAGACGGTCATGTTTGGGCTTCGTTACTGGATGAAGACCTACCTCACTCGCAAGCTGACCCCAGAAATGGGTGAAGAGTTCCTGGAGAACCGTAAGGCAATCCTTGGAAGCAACTCTCCAGAAGTTGTGCAGAAGATCCGTGCCTTGTGTCAGCTTGGGTATTTCCCGATTGAAATCAAGGCAGTGAAGGAAGGTACAGTCATGCCGGTACGTAATGTGCTCTTGACTATTCGCAACACGAATCCTGATTTTGAATGGGTGCCGGGCTTTCTAGAAAGTCTCATCCTGAAAATGTGGGACGCTATCTCGACTGCGTCGTGCAGCTTCACGTATCGTCAGATCGTAAATGCTATGTACAAGCGGACGGTCCAGAACGAGCTCATGTTCTTGCAAGAATTTGCGGTGCATGATTTCGGCTACCGTGGAAGCAAGAGTGAAGAAGAAGCAGCAATCACTGGTGGTGCACATCTGCTTTCCTTTACGGGGAGCGATACGGTGCCAGCACGTGAATGGCTGATCAGGAACTATGGTGCAGACCGTATGAGTCCGTTCATCTTGTCTGTGCCTGCGTCTGAGCACTCAGTTATGTGTAGCTTCGGACGTGCTGATGAGATCGAAGCATTCAAGAATATGCTGCGCCTGTACCCAGAAGGTATCGTGAGTATCGTCTCTGACACGTACAACGTGTATCACGTGTGCGCAAAGGACGGTTTCGCGGGTCAACTGAAAGATGAGATTCTTGCTCGCCCAGAAGGAAGCAAGGTTGTCTTCCGTCCTGATAGTGGTAACCCAGAACATGTGATTTGTGGTGACCCGAGTGCACCTGTCGGCTCAAGAGAGTGGAAGGGTATTGTCCGGTTGCTCGAAGAAGTGTTCGGGAGTGAAGTCAACGATAAGGGTTTCAAGCAATTGAATTCCAAAGTTGGCGTCATCTACGGGGATGGTATGTACCTCGGTCGGTATATTCGTACGCTTGCACGTCTCGAAGAGATGGGCTATGCGGCATCGAACTTGGTGATTGGTGTTGGTGGTATCTTGCGCAACCACTCGCGTGATTCTATGGGTTTTGCTCTCAAGGCGACTCATGTCGTCAACAATGGTGTGAGCGTGGATATTGAAAAAGATCCAATCACTGACCCGAAGAAGAAGTCTCACAAGGGGTTCATGTACCTCTCTCGTGACGAGGATGGTGTGTATCACACCATTGATCAGTGTACCGAAGAAGAAGAACGTACGGGGTTGCTCGAAGTCGTCTTCCGTAACGGTGCTGTCGTCGGTGAAGAGCAGGTCTTTGCTGAGATCCGTAACCGGGTACAGCAAGCGATCAGTGAGTACCCACTGGACATGGATGCAGTGATTGCTCTTGCACGAGATGAAGTGAAGTAATCTCCTTATGTTCTGAAATATGAACAACGTTGCCAAGTCTATCTATTCTCCTTCGTATGATGGGTGGAGATATGATTTGGCATTCTTATTCTCTCTATAAAATGTGTACTTATAAAAAGACATTTTATAGAGAGATTGGAATAGTTCTTTGAAAATTGAAAGGAAGAAAATGTTTTCACCACATTTTAAACTCGCATGTGAGATCGTCTCTCGTGCTGTCTTTCCTGAAGATATTTTTGAGCAAGACGGTGACACCCCAAAGGTTGTTTTTCGTAAATTGCGAAAAGTATCTCATGAAGATTTCGTGGAGCCTGGCCAAAAAGCACAAGCTCGTGAAGTCTTTCAGAGGCTACAGAGTGCTTGGGTATTGACGGAAGAACTCTTGGCATCAAATGTTTTCGGGAAAAGAACTCGGAAGATTGATGTAGCTGTTGCGCAGTCCGCTCAAGCAACTAGTGCCTCCTTCTTTGTGAAATCTAAGAAGGATACATACAGTAGCCTGGTTCTTCACAGTGAAGGGAAGGTTGCAAATGTATATTTTGGATTAAATGCACGCGGAATACAGATTGTTGTGAAAGTTGCAGGTGGCCCACTTTGTAACCAATTTCTTGAGAATGAAGCAAACCATATCAAGAAAATACAAGCAGCATTCCCTGATCGTGAAAAAGGACGGTATCTCCCGACATTGCTCGACTCTTTTTCCATCACTCTGTCAGGAGACAGATTGATGGTGAATGTTTTTGAATATCTACAGGGGTATTATACCCTCACTGATGTTCTTACAATGTTTGTGGACAAGAAGCAATCAATTGATATGAAAAGTGCAGCGTGGATGTATAACCGCATTCTCGAAGCCGTTTCGCACTCTGGTCCAGAAGGAATTGTTCATGGAGGTGTTCATCCTGATAACATTCTGCTTCATCCCGAGAGTCACCGAATCGTGCTCACAGGTTGGAGCAGTAGTGTACCAGCTGGTGAGAAAATAAAGTACGCGTCAGAAACGTACAAACAGATGTATCCGCAAGAAGTGATTGGCGATAGTTCAAAGCGTAAGGCATATCTGGCTACCGACCTTTTCATGGCGGCCGCCACGATATGGCATGTGCTTGGAGGTGATGTCACATCAATGATAGAACCTCGTGGAATTCCAGGAGAAGTCAGGTCGTTTTTACGTGCCAGGCTTACCTTGGATGTACGGCTTCGTGATGCTGTCGCGATACAGCAGCGAGACCGGTTCAGCGAAGTTTTGAAGTCCCTGTATGGGCCGGCAAAATTTCATCCTTTTGTGTTACCGAAGTAAGGAGAAAATCATGGGTGGTGGAGTAACGAGCTCAATTAACTTGAGCAGTCTTCGTGCCGCAGCGAAAGCTGCGAGTCCTGCAACCGGTGGGTTCACTCACAGTGCAACTGCTCACGCGGTGCATGAGAGCCTGGATGTGTCGAGGCCAAATAAAGCGGGTAAAAAAATCCGTGAGTCAGTGGCATCTGTTGATCATCCGTTCCCGACCCCGATTGCTGTCTTTCTCGATGTGACCGGGTCTATGCAGAACCAGCCGCAAATCGCAGCTGACAATCTGCCTGGACTCTACGCTCTCGTGAAAGAAAAAGGGTATGTGGCAAGCCCGCACATTCTCTTCGGTGCAGTTGGTGACTCGATGGACAGGGCACCTCTTCAGGTTGGGCAGTTCGAAGCAGATGCTCGAGTGCTTGACTGGCTGCAGAAGATTTGGATGGAAGGTGGTGGAGCAGGCCCGATGCATTCACATGAGAGTTATGAACTCATGATGTACTACATGGCCAACTACACTGACTTGGACTGTACCAAGCGCGGCAAGAAGGGGTATCTATTCCTTTGCGCTGACGAACTTCCGTATCCGAAGCTTAAGAGTTCCGTCATCGAGGAAGTCATCGGGGATGTGGTTGCCGAAAGTGTTCCTTTCGAAGTCATTCTCTCTGATGTGCGGAAGAAGTTCAATTTCTTCTACATCCTGCCGGAGTCAGCTATGCACGGTCATGATCAAGTGGTCATCGACTTCTGGAAAAAGAACCTCGGTGAAAATTTTATCACCGTGCGCGACTTGTCTGACCTGTCCAACATCATCGCAGGCCTTATCGGCATGTGTGAAGGTGTTGATTTCGAAGATGTTGTTGAAGACATCACGTCTGTGTCAGGTACTTCTGCAGGTAAATCTGCAAGCACGGCACTTTCTGCATATGCAGGTAAATCTGCAGTTGCTAAGACCGGCTCTGGCTCATTGCCAGGGGCAGTGAAACCGAAGGCTCCTGATTTGTTGTAAGTAATCTTTAGTCGCTCGTGACTAGAGTCAGGGTAAGTTATGAGCATGCTCGTACTTACCCTGTTTTCTTTCTTGTAAGGAGAAGAACATGGTACAAGCACACATTGTTATTGATCTAGGGTTCGGTGATGCCGGTAAGGGGTCCATGGTGGATTTCCTCACAAGAACGCTTTCCTCAGATCTTGTCGTGCGGTTTAATGGTGGTGCACAAGCAGCACACAATGTTGTGACCGAAAACTCACAGCATGTCTTCAGACAGTTTGGTTCAGGAAGTTTCGTGGGAGCAAGGACACTCTACTCTAAGTACGCACTCTTTGACCCGCTCCTGCTTTTCGAAGAAGCAAAAAGTCTTGAACAAAAAGGAGTGAGTAATCCACTTGCTCATATGTATGTGGAAGAAGATTGTGTGATTACGACGATTTACCAACAAGCAATGAATCGTGTGCGAGAAACAGTTAGGTCTGATGCTCGTCATGGTAGTTGTGGACTTGGGATAGGTGAGACTGCGAGCGATAGTGAAGAAATTCCTGACTCGGTGCTTCGAGTTTCTGATCTTAAGGATAGAGCTCGCACGTATCAGAAGCTTGAGCAGTTGCGGATTCATAAGTTAACTGAAGCAAAGGAAATCTCAGAGGGTATTACTTCTGAGCAATTAAAAAGTGACATGGCAATCCTTGATGATGCACAGTTTAGTACGGTTGCTACGGATGCCTACTGCAATATTGTGTCACATGTTTCTGTTATTTCTCACGATGAAGCCTTGCATCTCATTGCTCATGCTAAAGGTCCTCTTTTTGAAGGAGCGCAAGGTGTATTACTTGATCAAGATTTTGGATTCTATCCATACATCACCAGATCAAAAGTTGTACCATATGCTGCAGCAGCTCTCTGTAAAGATGCAGGCATCGACTATTTGATCACAGGACTACTTCGTGCATACACGGTACGACATGGCCCAGGTCCGATGCCAACGTTTGATGCGCGACTTACAGACCGTGTACCTGATACGCACAATACGTTTGGTGAATGGCAGAGAGAGTTTCGTGTCGGATACTTCGATGCGATGATGGCACGTCTTGCTCTTGATATCTGCAGTCACGGAAGTAAAGACACAAAAGTGAATTCACTTTTCATGACGTGTGTTGATAGGTTAAGTTCTTTTGATGAAGTGCTCCTTTGTGATAGGTATGCAACTATTGCTCATCTGCCACCACTTTCGCTTAGTGCGGTAGGGAAGCCAAGGAAGCGGGTGAGTACCAATGCAATCATGGGTCTGACCCCGGTCTATACTCCATTTGCATCTGTGCATGAAAAAAGTTCTTTCACGTACCAGGCAGAGTATGCACATCATGTGCATAGAATGCTTAAGAGTGATGTAACACTTGCTGGGATTTCTCGTGGCGTTCGCGCAACTGATAAGTTCTTGCTGTGAGTCATCACATGCCCCCTATGAAAATAGGGGGTTTTATTTTGCTTTTACACGTTTGAAATGAACATTTGTATGTTCGAAGATATCTATAAAAATCTATTAATTTATATAGTTTATTAGGTAATTGTGGCGTAAAGATATTTGACAAAATTGTAAAATAGGTGTATAATATATATGGCTAGTATAGTGGGTGCATTGTAAAAAAGTGTGCCTAATCGTTCATTGAATCAAAAAGTTTAAGGAGAAAATGAAATAATGTTCGGA
This sequence comes from uncultured Candidatus Saccharibacteria bacterium, assembly GCA_964406165.1. Lineage (GTDB taxonomy): Bacteria > Patescibacteriota > Minisyncoccia > Phycocordibacterales > UBA5272 > UBA11704. Next base: position 22,768 of record CAYOQQ010000012.1, on the reverse strand, counting down.
TTCAAAAAAGCGGCAACGAATGTTGCGGTTAAGGGCGGGGTCGCTGTTGCAGAAGCAGCGGGTGACCTTGCCAAGAAGGCAGAGATTACTCTGCGTATCAGTCAAGCAAGGTCCGAAGCTCGCGCAATCGCCGAGCTATCCAAGAAGCTTGCTGGTGCTCCTGGTCGGATGGTTGCAGAAATTGCGATTGTCGCGGACCAGATTATCAGTGAGGTCGAAAAGGACCCCCGAGATTTTCAAGTCATCCGATCGTTCTTCGATTACAACCTTGGCAAGGCCAAGGAAGTCATCGAGGCCAGGGTCTCTATGAGCAAGCTTCCCGACCAGGAGGCAAATGTTCAGAAAATCGATGAAGTCATTGGTGAGATTTTTGCGAGCTTTCGCGATTTCTATACCAAGTGTCACGCCAACGATGTCTTCAGTGCACAAGTTGCATCTGAGTCGCTTTCTCGCATCATGCGAGCTGGCGTCTGATTTTTTCGAAACTTTCAACAATTTCTCTTACTCACAAAGGAAACTTTCAAATGAATACGTCTGTTGTTACCGAAGCTCCTGCAGTCGATCCTCTGGCTCAAATGGATCTCACTCCTACTGTGTCTGTGGAATCTTCTGCACCGACCACCGCTGTTGCAGTTCGTCCTGAACTGCCTCTTGTAGTCTTGTCGACCATTCAGTCGCCAGGCTCGCTCATCAACATCTCGCAGATTCCTGCAACTGAAATGGCAGAAATCAACAAGCTTGCAGGTACGATTGTGCTTGCGAACGAGTCTGCGGTTACGATGTTTGGCGCCGAGATGCAAAAACAATACAGCGATGCATTGTCGAACTTGCTCGGTCAGTCCACCCTCGGTGAGACTGGTCTGTACAACTTCATTGCCAAAGACCTTCAGTTGTCGACCGAAATCGTCCAAGAGGCGATTGAGAAATTCAACAAGAAGGATGGTGAGGTCGGTTTCTTCCGCAAAGCTTTGCGTTCGATTCCTGTTGTTGGTGGCCATGTCACCACAGCAGAAGTCATGATTGAAAGTCGTCGGAAGCTGACTGAAGTTTTTGACCGGATGGAAACAGGTATTGCGACACGTCAGCGCTCCATTTTGGAGAAAGATGTGGCACTTGATATTCTGTTCCAGAACATCAAGACGTACCTCTTGTTGCTTCGTCGTCACATTCTGGCGGGGGCACAAGCAATTGTCGGGATGGCTGACCAATATCGCGAGCAAGTCGCGCAACTGCCTCAGAACCCGGATCCGATGCAAGTGTCGGATTTGATTCAGAAGAAGAACCTGATCATCGGCTTTGAAGTTCGTTTGATTGGCCTGAAGAATGCGTATGTGAAGGTTGGGACACTTCTCCCGACTCAGCTGCAAAGCATCAAACAGGCAAGTCAGATCGTGCTTCAGAATTTGCGTGACACGGTGACGGTGACAATTCCTGACTTGAAGACGAGTGCACTTCAGCTGACTGCACTCACGAACCTCGAGGAAGCCAACGCGCAATCTCAGAGTATTCGTGATCAGTCTGCAATCGCAGCTCAACAAGCTCAAGACTTGATTGGTACGGTGACCATTGCTGCAAAACAGCAACAAGGTGGTGCGCTCGATGATGCAAAGCGTCTGCAAGGATTGCTTCAGCAGATGAATGCACTTCAGGAGAAAGTTGCTACACTTGATGCTGACAATGCGCAAAAGCGTGCCGATGCAGAAAAGTTGCTCATCGAGAGTAAGCAGGAGTTCGATGAGTCCCAGCGTCGCACTGCTCAGAAGTTCCTTGAACTCACTGGTCCGAAGGCCTAAAGCCTTTTGACCCACAAAGCCCCCAACTCGGGGGCTTTTTTCTATATGTATCAATGATTTTATGGGTTTATTGCTATTGACATTTATGTCTAAATAGTGTATACTATTTCTGGGAGTACCTTGAGTATTCAAGGTTAATTTGTTTTTCAACATTTTTCACCAAGGAGATGATTCAATGGATTTTCTTTCACTTTTGACTTCGACTGCCCTTGTAGGGTTGGTCATGTTGATCGCATTCTTTGTGATGCGTACAGCGTTCGGTCTTCAGATGCATATGCATGGCTACAGTTATGCAGAAGAAATGAAGGCCGGGAACGGTGCAGCGTACATTCGCTTCGCAGGAATCTTCCTCGGGGCGGGTCTCGGATTCTGGAGCGTCATTGCTCCGACAGAACTCGGGATCATTCATGATCTAATCAAAATTACCCAGTCACTTCTTCTTGTGATCGTCTTCATGGTGGTCGCAGGATATGTGAATGACAAGGTGATGTTGACTCAGGTCGACAACCTGCATGCAATCTTCAAGGAGAAGAATACCGCTGTTGCTCTCATCGAGTGTGGCTCGTTCATCGCAACGGGCCTCATCTTCAGTGGAAGTCAACAAGGTGAAGACGTGTTGCTCACAAGCATCTCGTGGTTCATCGGTGGGCAGTTCCTTTTGATTGCTGCTGTGTACGTGTATGCATTTGTCACCAGCGGGGTTACCGACATGAACATGCGCGCACAATACAACAACGTTGGCTACGCACTTTCGCTTACCGGATTCATTATCTCGGTGGGCATTGTGGTGCGAGTCCTCGTGCTGAATGTCGACAAGTACTATGCCGCTATCGGCGCACTGCTTGTCTGGATGATTGTGACGGCTGTTCTGCAGTTTGCCATGAATCGTCTTACGGTGCGCGGTGAAAACCTGTCGCACATCACCCAAGAAGGTGGAAAAGGAAGTGTAGGTGCTGGTGCACTCCAAGGAATCATGTTCCTGGTGAGTGCGCTCGTCATCGCGGTCTTGAACTGATCAACAAACAAGAAAGGAAAAAATTCATGAACAAATTCATGATGCGTCTCGCAGCGGCCGTTATGGCAGTTGCAATGGTTGGTGTCTCGATGCCAGTTTTGGCAAAGGGTGGAAGTTCTGGCGGTGGCGGTCGTTCGATGAGTTTCTCTCGACCGAGTTCCAGCCCCAGTTTTTTCAAGGCTCCCTCTGCACCAGTGCGAGTGGCACCGCCCCCGGCACCTCCTGCTCCGGTAAAGCAGGTTCAAGTGGCTCCGCCACCGAAACCTGTCACACCGCCTCCACAAGCGCCCGCTCCGCAGACCCCGGCACCTCAAACTCCGCAGAAGTCACTCTTCGCGAAAAGTCAGGCACCGGCAGGTTACGACCAGAAGGCGTATGAGGCTCAGAAGCATGCAGACTCCAAAGCGGCATTCGATGCTGCCAAGGGTCGCAACAATGCTCCGGTGCAAACTGCCCAAGTCAATCAATCGCAAGGGGTAACCCAAACGTCGACGATTGGCAGCAAGGTTGTAGATATCTCGGCGCTTCGCGCTGCACGTGAACAACGTGTTGCAGAACTTTCTGCCAGGATGGCACAGAGTCAGTACCGCCAACGTGATGTGCGTGCACAGAATGTGTACGGCTCATACTACAGCAGTCCTGTTCCGACACCGTCCTATTATGGCGGTGGCTACAACGACTCGTACAGCAACCCAGCGTTTTGGTGGTGGTTGGGGCAACAAGAGCGGACGGAACGTGAGCGTTTCATTTACAACCACAGGTCAGAGATTGACCCGCGTCGGTTGAATGACATGCAAGCTACCTACCCGGAACTCTCCGCTCAGCTCAATCAGCTGGAAAGTAGTGGTGTCAAACCAGATACCACCTACGTGCCAACCAACCTGAAAGGGAACGAAGATCTGATCTATGGTGATGATGTGGCGTCTGATGCAAAGAAGAAGGCCTCATCCACCAGTTCGTTGGCATGGTTTTACATCCTGTTGATGGTCCTCATGATCGGTGGTTCAATCTACTACGTGCTGTTCAGTACGTGGAAAGTGAAGGTGAAGCATGCCTGATGTGTATGTTGAGAAAACTGGCTGGGAAATCCTCCGCGACTTCACAATGGGGCGCGGGGCAGAGATCAAGGAAGTGGCGAAGCCGGTTGCGGCAGCTGTGAAATCGATCTCGGAAACATTTCGGATTGCATACAATCCACTTCGCTTGACCCCAGGGGACATCGTTCTCCTGGATGTTGACGGAGCGGAAGAAATGCGTTTCGAAGTCAGCCAACTCGTGCTCGCTCGTCGAAAGATTGGCGAGGTAGAGATTCTCACTGTGGACTACCAACTCAGTGACCCGACGGATGAAACCGTTTCGGCGGCACTGCGAGTGTCAGATGCTGGAAATGGGAAGTACTCTGTGCTTCTCCTGTATCCGGACGGGGAGAATGCATACGACGAAGAACTCGAACGTATGCTTAACACCATGCAACCAGGGGACTCGACAGGGTTCCCTCGGACCGAGGAAGTGTACACCGGCTTTGTTCGCCCCGCAGGTGTCGCCTTTCCTTATGAAGTCTCTGTGACGGAGTATGGTAAAGGGGCCTCCAAGTCTCCTTATACAAAATCCGTTTGGGGATTTGTGCGAGATGAATCTGTTGGCAACCCGGTGTACATCTTCGAGATGAACGGGACTGATGGATACTTCTACTGTCACAACGGGTTGCCAGTCACTGGCGACCAGGTGCGTGCATTCCGCTTCTAAATCCAAGTCACTTGGTGGCACAGCTTCGGCTGTGTCTTTTTTTTTTGCTTGAAATGAAATAAAAATACGATACAAGTTGTAGTAGAAACTAATGGTGATAACAACGCATGCATGGTATCCTTCATTATATCTATCTATTTACTTATGAAACAACGATTATATGGTTCTTTAGAAAAGGTTACAAATTTTGCAGGCTTTATAAAAGAATTATTTTTTAAGTATAAAAAAATATCTATTGCACTTATTGTATTAGTAGTCTTATGGGGAATCTATCACTTCTTTTTTGCTACAACTGCTACGCCGATCTCGTATCAATATACGGTTGTTAAACGAGGTACTCTATCTTCCACCGTTTCTGCAACTGGGCAAGTTACGCCAAATAGCCAGGTTGACCTCAAACCAAAAGTAAATGCAAACGTAGTAGGGGTAAATGTTAAAGCAGGTGACAGAGTAAAAGCCGGTCAGGTGCTTTTTAGATTAGATGCAACTGATGCATACAAGCAAGTTCGTGACGCAAAGACTTCACTCGCTTCTGCTAATATCGCACTTGAAAAATTACGTAATCCAAAATCCATCGATGTAATGACAATTGAGAATTCTATTAAAGCTGAAGAACAGAATAAAAAAGACCAAGACACTAAAGTTGCTACTGCATATAGAAATCTTCTTAATAGTGGTATCCAAGCAGTACCTGATGTTGCGTACACGACAGAAACTGCTCCTACTATCTCAGGAAGCTATTCAAAAGGTGTTGAAGGCCAACTCAAGATAACAGTATACCAAGGTGGTCCTACAGGATATAGTTTTAGTTTAAATGGGGTTGCTTCTGCAACTGGCAATGTGAGTACTGTATCAGCACAACCACTCGGAGATACTGGTTTATATATTAAATGGTCAGCAACTAATCCAACAACCAATTGGATCATTAATATTCCCAACAAAGAAGCAAGTACCTATTTAACTAACTACAACACGTACCAGAATGCGGTTACTGATAGAGACAGTGCAAACGCCGAGTCAGATAGAACTATAGTTTCACTAAAGCAAAAGTTAGCTGACTTAACTCCTGAAGATGATAACCTTGATGTTCAAAGTGCTCTCCTAACAGTAGAGCAACGTACAAATGCACTAGCTGATGCAGAACAAACACTTTCTAATTACACGCTCACTGCTCCGTTTGATGGTGTGATGGCATCGGTGTCAGTTGATATTGGTTCTTCAGCGGTGATGGCATCTTCTAATAGTAGCTCTGCACTAGGAACAATTGTGACTGATAAAAAATTAGCACAGATTGTTCTTAATGAAGCTGATATGGCAAAAGTGCACTTAGGGCAGCAGGCGCTTATTAGTTTCGACGCTATTGAAGGGTTAATAGTACCTGGAACAATTGTTGAAATTAATACGCTAGGAACTGTTACTTCAGGAGTTGTGACCTACAAAGTTAAAGTAGCATTCAGTGCTGATGATGTGCGTATACTTCCTAATATGAGTGTTTCAGTTGATGTTGTTTCAGATAGTAAAGATGACGTGCTCTATATCCCGAACCAAGCTCTTAAGCATGATGCCGATGGATATTATGTAGAACAAGATACTTCTGCACCCTCAGTACGAAACGCATCATCAACAAGAAGATATGGTAATGCCTCATCAACTAGAGGTTACATGTATGCTTCGTCAACAATGGGGACTTCTACTTCCATGCGTATGCATAATGGCTCAAGTACACGACGAAGAAATAATCAGGCAGCAACTGCAACATCTGTAAGTACTGGGGTCGTAACCCTTAAGCGCGTACCAGTAACTATCGGATTAGAAACAGATACTCAGACTGAGATAACAAGTGGGCTCCAGGAAGGTGATCAAATAATTCTTAAGAAAATAACTACTTCCGCTAAGTCGGTCTCTGCACCGTCTGTCACCTCACTCTTTAGACCACAAGGTCAGACTAGACCAGCCACGGGAACTGCTGCACCTCGCGCACAATAGTGATGATTGATTGTAAAAAAATTACAAAAGACTACGTTGACGGTGATACTGTAACTCGTGTACTTAAAGGAGTAGACTTTCATGTTAAGAAAGGAGAGTTCGTGGCGATTATGGGGCCATCTGGATCTGGTAAATCTACCATCATGAACATCATTGGGTTACTCGATGTTCCAACAACTGGTTCGTATAAGTTAGACGGTAAAGACGTCTCAAAGTTATCTGATGATGAGCAGGCAGAGATTCGGGCGAATAAAATTGGTTTTGTGTTTCAGTCATTTAATCTTCTTCCTCGGACTACGGTGCTTCGAAATGTAATGCTTCCACTTCTGTATCTTGATCTACCTGTTGCTGACAGAGAAGCAAAAGCAAAGCAAGCTCTCACCTCAGCAGGATTCCCAGAAGAAAAATGGAATAACTTATCTAACCATCTTTCTGGTGGACAGATTCAGCGTGTAGCTATTGCGCGTGCACTCGTTAATGATCCGAGTATTATTTTAGCCGATGAACCAACAGGAAATCTAGACACAAAGACTGGGGAGATTGTGCTTAATACCTTTAAGCGACTTAATAAAGAAGAAGGAAGAACGATAGTCCTGATTACGCATGAACCAGATGTTGCTAAGCACGCAGACCGTACTATTCATGTGCGTGACGGTGATATTATCTAATATATGACAATACAAGATCTCCTCCAAGAAACAGTTACTTCCATTGGTTCTAATCGTGCTCGTACCGGTCTTACAGTGCTTGGGATTGTGATTGGTATTGCTTCAGTAATTGTAATGCTTGCAATTGGTAACGGTGCACAGTCATCGATTGCCTCAAGTATCAGTTCACTTGGATCTAATATTCTCACAGTTACTGGAGGTGGAGGTGGAAGACAAGCAGGTGGAGGTCCTAATCTTGGGCGTTCAACACAGCAGACTCTCACTCTTGATGATGCTAAAGCGATTAAAGAAAAAATTACATTAGCAAAAGATGTTTCACCTGAGCTTAATTCTCGTACTCAGATTATTGCAGAAGGTGGAAATACTAATACGACAGTAGTCGGTGTAGTGCCTGCATATGAATCAGCACATTCAGTGATTGTAGAAGATGGTAATTTTATTACAGATGCGCAATATAGAAGTAGTGCTCGAGTTGCGGTGCTCGGACCTACAACACGAGACGACTTATTCGGGGTAGGGGCTGATGCTGTCGGACAAGAAATAAAAATTAATGGTAACCGATTTACCGTTATTGGAGTAACAAAGAGTAAAGGTGGAAGCGGTTTTGGGAATGCTGATGACAGAGTATTCGTCCCGCTCACCACTTCCCTGCAATATATTTCAGGAGGTCTCTATGTGAGTAGTATCGCTGTAACAACAGAGAATCAAGAAGACCTTACACAACTCCAATCAGATATCACTAACCTCCTTTTGGATCAGCATAATAAGAAAACTCCAGAAGAAGCTGACTTTAGTATTTTTAATCAAGCAGATCTTGCAAGTACTGCGCAGTCTATTACAAAAGTATTTACTATTTTACTCTCGTCAGTTGCTTCTATTTCGCTAATTGTTGGAGGAATCGGTATTATGAATATGATGCTCACAAATGTCAGAGAACGTACTCGTGAGATTGGACTACGAAAAGCAATTGGGGCTAAAAGGCGAGACATCAGTAATCAGTTCTTGGTTGAATCAATTATTGTGACGCTTATTGGTGGAGTGATTGGTGTAGTATTTGGAGTTCTTGTTGCCTTTGCTGTTTCATCGTTAGGAATATTACAAGCAACAGTAACAACTGGTCCAGTGTTGCTTGCGTTTGGAGTGTCTGCTGCTATTGGTATTATTTTCGGTTACTACCCAGCTAAAAAAGCTTCAGAGCTTAACCCGATTGATGCGCTCAGATATGAGTAATTTTTAGCAGTAGACTAACGTACATAATCATTTATACTGTTTAACATGACAAAATCATTAATTCTAGCTGGTGGATGTTTCTGGTGCGTTGAACATGATCTACGAGAAGCTCCTGGAGTAACACTCGTTGTCTCTGGGTATTCAGGTAAAGAAGATACTACAATACCCGGAGAAGTTCCACCGCCGCCACCAACATATGAAAATCACAAAGGTTACCGTGAGGTAGTTCTCGTTGAGTACGACGAGGAAAAGACAACATATAAAAAGTTGCTTCAACATTTTATTGATCATATTGATCCAACCGATAATGGTGGGCAGTTCGGTGACAGAGGAGAGAGCTACAAGACTGCTATTTATTACAAAGACGAGGAGGAGAGGTTGCTTGCAAAATTAGTGATTAAAGAATTAGATGAAAGCCATGTGTATGACGCGCCATCTGCAATAGAAATTCTTCCACGAACAAAGTTTTATGAAGCAGAAGACTATCACCAAAACTATGCTGAAAAGAACCCACTAAGGTACGACTTGTATCGTAAAGGTTCAGGGCGAGAAGATTTCGTAGCGAGAACGTGTCAGATACGTGAAGAGAAGCACATCACTTGGAAGGATTAATTGTTTCTAAAAGTGCTTATAAATAAAGCTTATCTTAAGATTTTTGAGCATGGTAAACTGTTATCTATTACTAGGTAACAATTAAGCATCTATGCGTATCGCAGTCATTGGTCCCCAAAATACAGGCAAGTCAACTTTTATTGAAGATTTTTTAAAAGACTTCGCTCATTACACAAGTCCGAAAGAAACATACCGTGATGTTATAGAATCACGCGGTCTAGCTGTGAACCAAAAGACATCTCTGGAAAGTCAGAAAGAGATTCGTGATTTTATGTTTGGCCAGATACGTCATAACATGGAGTACAATGTTATCTTCGATAGATGTCTTATTGATAACTATATTTATACACTTGCTCAGTATGAAAAAGGAGAAATCCCAAAATGGTTTCTTGATGAGACTGAGAGTATGATGAAAGATACGCTGTCGCTTGTTGATCTGTACCTCTTTATTCCTACCGCAGTATCGGTACCGCTTGTGGATGATGCGACTCGTGATATTACTGCATCGTATATTGATAGTATTAATTACTATTTCTTAAGGACTCTCTTTACTCTTTCTCGAGAACACCACATAACTATTAAAGTAATTTCTGGATCACGTAAAGAAAGAATTGAGCAGATAAAAAGAATTATCTAACCAGAGAAGTCTAAAGCACATGAACTATGTAATTGGTATTGATGAAGTTGGCCGTGGTCCGGTTGCAGGACCGGTTGTTGTGTGTGCTTGTGCTATTGCAATAGGAACAGACATCATTACTTTCTTTCCTAAACAAGTACTACGTGATAGTAAAAAACTATCAGAGAAGAATCGCACTGCTATCCTTGAAGCAATTAAACCACTCATCGAAGAACATAAGATATATTTCGGAATTGGTGAGGTAAGTGCTCTAACAATTGATGCAATTGGGATTAGCGCATCTATTACTGATGCGATGGGGCAAGCTCTTACCATGCTTCATGCACAAGGAGTGCCTAAGGAGTCTTTTGTTTTTTTAGATGGATCACTTCATGCTCCAGAAATGTATACGCAAGAGACAGTCATAAAAGGTGACGAAAAGATTCCTGAGATATCGCTTGCTTCTATTTATGCTAAAGAATATCGCGACTCAATGATGAAAGCAGTAGCTCAGCAATTCCCAGAGTATGGGTTCGAGAATCATGTTGGATATGGTACGGCTGCGCACTATGTTGCGATGAAGAAATATGGTCTTACTGAGCTCCATCGTAAAAGTTTTCTGAAGAAAATAGTATAGCTACATTTTTGTCATCTTATCAAAGAAATATATTGCAGTACGAGTAACAAAGGGTATACTAGAAACATGTCTAGTATATTTTCAAAAATTATCGCAGGGGAGGTTCCAGGGTATAAGATTTATGAGGATGAATATGTGTGTGCGATTCTTGATATTAATCCAATCCAAAAAGGCCACACACTCGTCATCCCAAAGCAAGAAGTAGATCAGTTATTTGAACTTGATGAAAAGATGTTCGATCATATGATGCACCGAGTAAGATACCTGGCTCAGGTCCTCAAGGCCCAAACCGGCTGTCAGAGAGTGTGTGTCTTCGTAGAAGGATATGGTGTGCCTCATGTGCATGTGCACCTTGTACCAACGAATGTCCCAGCAGATTTTGATAAGTCTCTCGTTTATAAAGCAACTGAAGAAGAACTTAAAGAAATGCAGGCGAAGCTTCAGTCATAATTCATGAAGTATCTTGCTTTTCGAACAATTGCAGTATTAGTTACAAGTTATCTTACTAAGGTGGGTGTACCGCTTGTTTTTACAACTGTTGCATTCACACTAAGTACGACTTGGATAGCTCTCATTGTGGCAGTGGTTCTGGCTATTATTAACCACACGATTAAGCCACTGTTTATGCTTATTTCTATCCCAATTAATTTAGTAACACTTGGTCTCTTTTCATTTGTTATTAATGGACTTATGATACTGCTTGCAGACAGGCTAATTGACGCTTTCTCAATACCATCACTCCTTATGGCGATTTACTTCTCTATTGTTCTCTCTGTTGTGAACTGGGTGCTACATATTTTTGAATAAAGATACATAATAATTGCTTAGGTTTAATTTCTATATAAACGTGGTATAGTGTATGCTCATGTCGTTCTTTTTTTTGGAGGTAAAGATGTCTCTCACAAAAATCTTTTCATTTAAGATACCAGAAGCTTCTGTTTTGCCTGGGTTACTTACTTCATTTCTAGAAAGTGAGCTGTCTCATATTTTGAGCCTTTCTGTACTTTTTGTTGCAGACACTACAAGTGCTCAAGGTCTGCCGCCTTCTCAGATGACTGGGTACTATCTTGTTACATTTGCTCCGACGCTCTACGGTGTCACAGATATAGTGGAGAAGTCTCTTACTGACGGGCAATTGAAAGGTTTTTCTAAGTTTACTCTTGGTGTGTCAGAATAAGTACTGTGTATGAAATGGTCGCATGTGCGGCCATTTTTTAATTTTTATTGTATTTAGAATATTGTGTTGTATTATTAGAAGTATGTGTAGACTATTTGCATTCTCGTTTCATAAAGCTACCCCAAAGCATAGAAGAATATCAGTAGTTGATTCCTTTAGAGCTCTATCATTACACGGAGCTGTCCTGCCTGCATCTTCAGAAGGGCATGGTGATGGATGGGGGATGGTGGTTTATGATGCGTTTGAAAAGAATCTTCAAAAATATAAATCAGTTTCATCTGCACATGTCGATGACAAGTTTCCAATAGATTCATTTTTGAATGATGAACAGTACCAAAGTGGTCTAGTTCATTTAAGAAAAAAAACGGTCGGAGAGGCATGTTTAGAAAATACTCATCCATTCGTTCACAACTCATTTGCTTTTATACATAACGGTACCGTTTCTCATGCAGATGCATACCCAAACCTTGCTTCATCATGCACAGGTGGAACTGATTCTGAAAGACTCTTTAGAAGGTTTTTAGAAATCCACTCTACAAGTAAAGTCTCAACACTAGAAGCATATATCGAAATGTTAAAGGAGGCACAGGTTATCTATCCTGAGCACTCTGCTCTTAATACTATGCTACACGATGGCACTACTGTGTATGTGTCACGAAGTATTAATTTGAATTCCACAAAATATAAAGAAGATGACTTGCTGGCATATTACACGTTGTATATCGGTAAGACAGACACAGGGGATGTATTTGTTTCTTCAGAGATGCTCCCTAACTCATATGCATCCTATATGATGTTACCAAATCATTCTGTCACTGTAATTGATACAACTAATCACGACATCCATACAGTTTCTTTGGTGTAGATTTCGTATTTACATGTGTATTTGTTTTTGGTTCTACTTTATGAAAGAATAGAGTTCTTGACAATAACAGGAGTTCTTTATGGAAGTTGAATACGTCCTTAAGCCGGGTATACATAACATTGCGTACGCACTTACGAGGAGTGAATTGCTGGCGTTCTACAGGGTATGGATTGAAACAGCAGCAGCCTCGAGTGAATCAGTGTCTACAACAATTGTTAACCCGTATGGTCCAAATCGTACTTGGGAAGTCTTTTTGTCAGTTAATGAAAAAAGTCCGTCTTATGAAGTTCTTTTGCAAGAGGTTAATTCTGGTAAGTTATCTCAGTTTAAGAACAGTATGAAGCAAATTACTCCACATGACGAAAAACGAGTTACTTTATCCTAATTGCTCTCGTGCATTAAGCCGCATCCATGATGCGGTTTATTTTTTACCATGTCTTGCACCTGGATGTCCCTCAACATCATCTTGTATCTCATCAACTTCCTTTTCAATAGTGTTTACATCCTGTCTAATTTCCTCAACATCGTTAACTATTTCCTCCATAGCACTCTCTACTTTTTCTAGTGTCTTTGTTTGTTGGTTGGAACTCATCTTGATAAAGATTGCTAGATAAATTGCTTCAAGGGAGACGAGAGTTGTAAGAACAAGTAATACACGATTAAGATTAGCCCCGGTCGCAATAAGTACAAATGCTCCAAGAAATAATATTGTATGAATTACAATAGACCAAACAGTACCGAATGCATTAGTGGTAGTAATAGCAGCTTTCTCTATCTGTTCGGTTGAGTCTGTTTTTTGTCTGTGCATTGTGTCAACTATATCATGAATTTAATACACTACAGTTATGTGCATCAACAGTTAAAGCTGTCCCTGGTCAATTTTTTGGTCAACCTCTTCAGCTACAGTTTGCATCTCGTCGATGTCTTCCTGCATTTCTTCAACATCTTCCGCAATGTCTTCGACATCCTCAGCAATATCTTCCACATCCTCTGCGATTTCTTCAACATCTTCCGCGATACCTTCAACATCTTCCTGCATCTCTTCAACATTTTCTTGAATATCTTCCACATCCTCTGCAATCTCATCGATTTCTTTTTCGACACTTGCAAGAGCACGCCCTTGATAGTTAACACTCATCTGAATAAAGATAGAAAGATAAATTGCTTCAAGAGAAACTACTGTTGTTAGCACAAGTAGTACTCTATCGAAATCGACGCCAAGTAAAATAAGGACAAAAGCTCCTATAAAAAAGAGGGTATGGATGATGACAGACCAAATCGATCCAATAGCTTTCGTTACCGAAAGAGCTAGTATTTCAGCCTTATTTAAAGGGGTTTTCATGATATTCCTACTATAGCATGAAAGTGTTAGAATATGGATATGACAGTAACAATATTGACGTTAGTTGCTCTTTTGATTCTTGTTGGATTAGTAGGTGGTGCACGATTTATTTTTTTACTTAGCTCATCTCATTATAAAAACACTATGCAAGCAGATATGAAAACAAAAGCACTCGATGTATTTATTTACTTAGGTATTGGAATTTCACTCGTAGTTAGTATTACTAATTTATTACAAGTAATTTTTGCTGCAGTGAATCGAAGATTTGAAGATGTTCTTAATTACACAAGTTATGTTGACGCAACACAAAGTGATGTGCGCTTCGCAATTGCTTCTTTAGTTGTTATGTTCCCAATCTATATTGCACTTTCATGGTATGTAGCAAGAGATATCCAAAAATATCTCTACAAGCAAGATATCGCTGTGCGTAAGATAATGATTTACCTCACACTTTTTGTCACGGTACTAACTCTTATCGGCACTCTCGTATCAGTTATCTATACCTACTTAGGTGGAGAACTATCAGTACGATTTGGACTTAAAGCTTCTGCAGTTTTTGCCATAGCACTTTCAGTGTTCGGATATTACTTCTATGCACTACGAAGAAATTATGCAAAACCATCAGCACTTCCAGTATTTATTACGCTCATTGCATCAGCGTGTGTAGTTGGCGCGGTAGTTTGGAGTATCTCTATTATTGGGACACCAAAAGAAATGCGTGCAAAGAAAATTGACAGTACTCGACTAAGTGATATCTCTCGAATCCAGCAGGAAGTATTCAATCGAGTACAGATGACAGATAAGCTGCCAACAACCCTCACAGAGTTAGATAATGCCTTCCAAGGATATCAAGTTCCTGTAGACCCGGTAACAAAAGAGGTGTATGGCTATAGGATTATCCAACAGCCAGTCGTTAAAATGAATTACACCACTAACAGGAAAGAGTTAACAACAAGTGCAGTGTTTCAGCTATGTGCGACATTCGATACTGTGCGAGCTATCGATTCACGAGGCCAAACATTACCTTCTAAAGGGGGAGATTTCTCTGCTACTGATGCTTTCTACTCAGTATCTAATTATTACTACGAGGGTGACCAGTCACCATTTTGGAATCATGAAGCAGGTGAGACATGTTTTAAGCGAATAATTACTCCAGAGATGTATTACGGAAGATAGAAGGGGATAGATTGGTGAGTACAAAAGGAGGGTGTCATAGGCACCCTCCTTTTGACATTATACCCATAATGTTGTATATTCAGACTAGATGTTTTTTATACACGGAGGTCCTATATGTCATTCCATGACCAAATTAAAAGTGCGGTAGAGCCAATCATTGAGGCTCATGAGTATGTTTCTGTGCTCGGTATACATCATGATCGAATGTTTCTTGGGTTAACCAGAATGGTGACTACACAGATAGCAACACTCATCATGATAAGTCACGTGAAAAAAGGTCACCGCGCACTCACGGAGTCCATGTTCCAAGAAAGGCTCACGTATTTTATCCCAGCAGAATTTCTGCTCGACAAGCGTGAGCTGGCACATCTTTCGTGGACTGTTGATACGCTTGCGATTGCTAAGTTACCTATTGATGCATTTGAGGCACTTCAGGTAAGTCTTGGAGACAATATGGCAGTGACAGCTGTAGCATTTGAACTTTGGCGCAGGTCATCGCTTCGTCAATCTGCCAATCCTACGGCTCGGCTTAATGAGCTTGTAAGCCATCTTAAAGACAACTTACCTCGCAAATCGTTGCAAGAATTCTTCGACAAAAACACTGGCATACTGTATGGGCAAGCCTTGTGTGATAACCTTCTCAAAAATTTGAAACGCTACCCCCGAGTTAGTGTTGAATAGAAATCAAAAACGTGCGGCACAATAATGTTGTGTCGCATTTTGTTTTGCCACATGTAGATAATTTGGTAGTATAGAATATATGAACATCGAAGACTTTAGAACGACCCAGAACCCTACTAAACCAAAGTGCTATGTGCTTGATATGTTTCCATACCCATCTGGAGAAGGACTACATATGGGGCATGTGAAGGTGTATACAGCTAGTGATATCTATGCACGATATAAACGAATGAAAGGATTCAACGTGCTTCATCCAACAGGCTTTGATGCTTTTGGTCTTCCTGCAGAACAGTTTGCTCTCAAAAACAAAATTCACCCTCGTATCTCAACAGATAAGAATATTGCTACATACCTTAGTCAAATGAAGGCACTTAGTTTTTCATATGATTATAGTAGAGTTGTTGATACAACTGATTATCGTTTTTATAAATGGACACAGTGGATTTTTAAACAAATATACAAGAAAGGTCTTGCGTATGAAAGTCATGAACCAATTAATTGGTGTCCATCTTGTAAAACAGGACTAGCTAATGAAGATCTTGAAGGAAATGCATGTGAGCGCTGCGGAACAATCGTAGAAAAAAAACCTCTTAGACAATGGGTGCTTAAGATTACTGACTATGCAGACAGACTTGTAGATGACCTCGATACACTCACGAAGTGGCCTCAGTCATTTATTGATCTTGAAAAAAATTGGATTGGAAGAAGTGAGGGGGCAGAGTTTGAATTTAAACTCACAGATGTTAAAGATCATGCAGATGGGCAAATGTCTGTCAAAGTATTCACAACACGCGCTGACACCCTCTTTGGTGTGACCTTTGTTGCGATTTCGGCTGAGATGGCAAAGACCTGGTTAGATGCAGGCTGGGAAACTGACGTTCACGTGAAGGAATATGTTGATAAAACGCTCGAAGAGCAGAAGCAAGAAAATGATTACTCGGTTATACAAGAGAAGACTGGGGTGTTTAGTGGTGTGTATGCTGTTAATCCAGCGACAGGTGAAAAGGTGCCAGTATGGGTTGCCAACTATGTAGTAGGTGGCGTAGGAACAGGGGCACTTATGGCAGTACCAGCTCACGATGAGCGTGACTACGAGTTTGCAAAGAAATATAACCTACCTATCAAGCAGGTAGTTATTCCAAAGACAACTTTGACAGGCGAAGACGCACCGCGTGATACTGCAGAGACTCTTCACCGTAAAGTTGTGGATGTGATTCTTGAAAATAAGCAGGGGCAATTCTTACTAGTAATTGAAGATAAAAAACATTTTCATTTTATTGGTGGTGGAGTGGAAGAAGGTGATTCAGAGCTTGAGTCTGTCTATAAAGAAACACAAGAAGAAAGCGGGTACACGGATATTGAAGTTGATAAGGTTCCTTTTTCACCACAAGCAGTTTTTGGTTTTAGACATACAAAACAAAAGAATCAAGATACTATTGGTTTCTTTTATCATGCAAAACTAGCTTCTGATGCAAAAGTTGCATGCGAGGTAGATGAAGGTCATCATGAAATTGGCTGGTTTAATAAGGAAGAAATTGCGAACTTAATTACCTGGCCACATCATAAAAGAGCATGGCTTGAATTTCTCAATAATAAAGAAGTTTCACTCTTTACTGAAAAAGGGGTCTTAGTTAATTCAGGTACGTTTAATTCTTTAACTAGTGAAGAAGCAAAAATAAAAATAATTGAAAGTTGTGGTGGTAAAAAAGTGACTAGATATAAGCTGCAAGACTGGGTGTTTGCCCGCCAGAGATATTGGGGTGAACCGTTCCCGATAGTGTTTGATGAAAATCATGTATCGTATGTTGTAGCAGATAGTGAGCTTCCAGTGAAGTTACCGGACGTTAAAGAATACGAACCAACCGGAACAGGTGAAAGCCCGCTCCTTACGATTAAGGATTGGGTAGAAGTGTACGGATATATTAATGATGATAATGAATTTGTAAGTTGTGATAAGACTGATAGTAGAGCTAAGCTTTTCACTCGTGAGACAAACACTATGCCGCAATGGGCAGGATCTTCTTGGTACTATCTTCGATTTATTGACCCGCACAATGAAAATGAACTCCTTAGTAAAGAACAGGAGAAGTATTGGCAACCGGTGGATGTGTACGTAGGAGGAGCAGAGCACGCAACTCGCCACCTAATCTATGCTCGTTTTTGGCATAAGTTTTTGTATGACATAGGTGTTGTTTCTACTATTGAGCCTTTTACTCGTCTTGAAAGTGTGGGGCTAATCTTAGGGGAAGGTGGGGTGAAGATGAGTAAGAGACTAGGGAATGTCATTAATCCTGATGATGTTATACGTGAGTACGGGTCTGATGTGGCGAGAATGTATGTGATGTTCATGGGGCCATTTGGGCAGTCTTCGGCGTGGGACTCTAAGTCGATTCAAGGTGTCAAAAAGTTTCTAGATAGAGTTAAGCGTTTAGCTGACAAGGTTGAGGAAGTTAATGAAGACCCACTTATTCGTAATCAAAGTATCAAGAAGATAGGTGAAGATATTGAAGAGTTTAAGTTTAATACTGCTATCAGTCAGCTAATGATTATGCTCAATTATTATGAGGATCTGGGAGGTATCTCAAAGGAGGCTTTTTCTGACTTTTTAGTACTTTTGGCGCCTTTTGCTCCGCTTACGACAGAAGGGCTTTGGCAGAAGCTGGGGAATGTGCCCTCTGTCCACTCACAAGTATGGCCAAGTTACGATGAAAGTAAAATTCTTCGTGATACTGTAACGATAGCAATTCAGATAGCTGGGAAGATGCGAGGAACCATTGATATATCAAGGGATTCTGAGGATTCTGTAGTTATTGATGCCGTTAAAAATCACGATATGTACAAAAAATATGTCGGAGAATCTGAACCAAAGAAGATCATTGTCGTTAAAAATAAGATAGTAAATATCGTCATATAATCGTGATTTGACGTTTTTGGCAAGTTCTGGTAGAATAGAATATATTAACTTAATAAATCATATGTCAGGAATCACATTTAAACCT
Organism: uncultured Candidatus Saccharibacteria bacterium; assembly: GCA_964406165.1. Classification (GTDB taxonomy): domain Bacteria; phylum Patescibacteriota; class Minisyncoccia; order Phycocordibacterales; family UBA5272; genus UBA11704. The sequence continues at coordinate 4,225 of CAYOQQ010000012.1, read as the reverse complement.
AAAGCCGTGTCCAAAAAGCTTCTCACGACGCTTAATCCTAGAACCCGAGAAATCGTGGTTAATCGTTATGGTCTCGAAAAAGAGAACAGAATGACTCTTGAAGCGATTGGAAAGACATATGATATTACTCGCGAACGTGTTCGCCAGATTGAAAACTTCGCACTAGCTTCTATCAAGAAGTCAAAGGAGTACAAGGAGCACCTTTTTGTATTCGAAGAGCTCAAGAAAACTATTTTTGAACTCGGTGCTGTCGTTTCAGAAGACCACCTTATGCGTCACATCTCTAAGGATCCTGTTATCCAGAATCACATTAACCTCTACCTCGCACTAGGGGAGGATTTTAAGAAGCACAAGGAAGATGATCATTTCTATTCACACTTCACAACTCATGACAAGACTGCTATGCACGTTCGTGAGGCGCTCACTAAGCTCTATAGTTCAATTAACGAAGAGGATCTCGTAAGTGAAGAAGAAGTTTTTAGTCGTTTTATGGGTCACCTTACAGAACTGATTGCTGAGTACAAGGATAACAAAGAAATTATTTATCGTTACTTAGCACTTTCTAAGGTAATTGGTAAGAACCAGCTCAGTGAGTGGGGTCGCACATCATCTCCTCATGTTAAAGCTCGTGGTATTAAAGATTACGCATACCTTATTATGCGTCGTGCTAATCGTCCTATGCACTTTAAGGAAGTTGCACAAGAAATCAACAAGACATTTGGAAAGAAAGCACACGTTGCAACTTGTCATAATGAACTCATTAAAGATTCTCGTTTCGTACTCGTTGGCCGTGGAATGTACGGACTTAAGGATTGGGGTCATACTGGTGGAGTAGTTCGTGATGTTATCACTGAGGTTCTTAAAGAATCAGGACGCCCACTTCCAAAGGAAGAAGTTATCAAGCGTGTTTTAGCTAAGAGAATTGTTAAGCCAAACACAGTACTTGTTAACCTCCAAAATACAAAATATTTCAGAAAGGTAGCAGGGGATTACACTCTTGCGTAGCGTGTAGACAGTAGCGTATAGCGTGTAGAATACAAGGGCGACACCGAAGGTGTCGCCCTTGTTGTTGTTTATGTATTTCAACTACACGCTACTCACTACTGTCTACACGCTGCCCCATGCTATACTTTCCTCATGCAATTTCTTATTGATATAGCGCTTACAGCACTCTATTTTTCAATATTCTTACTTATCTGTGCATGGTCCTGGCGATTCTGGATGATGTACATTAATCAGAAGTATTTAGCTTCACTTGACTGGGTAATGCTTGAAATAAAATTACCGCGTGAGATAACAAAATCCCCACTTGCAACTGAAACAGCAATTACTGGATTTTTGCAATCAGCTGGTGCAAGTACCGTGTATGCGAGAAATTTCGAAGGGAAGGTCCCGCACTTTGGGTCTCTTGAGATTGCTTCAATTGAAGGTGTGATCCATTTTTATATCCGCGTTCAAAGAAAGTTTAAACCTCTTATGGAGGCTAATTTTTATGCTCAATATCCTGATATCGAAATTATAGAGGCACAAGACTATACAAAAGTACTTCGCTACCACCATCTTTCAAATGATGTAAATGCTTGGGGTATAACCTGGAGAACAGGTGAAACATGGAAGCCAGTTAATCCTGATACTGGTAAGCCGTACGGTACTGAAAAAGAACCAGTGAAGATGAAAGCAGACTTTTTACCAATTAAGACGTATGTAGATTTTACTCTTGATAAGGACCCAAAGGAAGAATTTAAAATTGATCCAATTACTCAGTTGCTTGAAGCGATGGGTGCGTTAGGAAAAGGTGAACATATGTGGTATCAAATCCTCATTCAGGATGAGTCTGTTTATAATGGTTCTAAGATGCCAAAGCTTTATGTTAACTCTGAAACTCATAAACATATGAGCCTTAAAGAAATGGCAGATGAACGAAAGAAACAGATTAGAACTTCAAGCTATGTACTACATGGTGATAAGGTGTACGATGATTACGGATATGAAAAGCCTCCACGAAGTGTTGATACAGGTGAAGTGGATAAAGACGGTAAACCTATCTTTAAGCCTGTGCCATTAACGTATAACTTAGAGAAAAATGGCAAGTTGGAGTCAAAGTCAAAAGCAATTACTAAAAAAGAAACCGAACTGACACAAGAAGATAAAGATGAGCTTGAGGTAATTAATAAAAAAATGAGTAAGGCACTTGTGGTGTGTGTTGTTAGGTTAATGTATATTGCAAAAAAGGAAAATTTTGACGGCGGACATATCCCTGTAACACTTGCTTATGGTAAGCCATATACCGGAGCAAATAAATTTATACCGACCGCAACAGACCCATATGATTATCCTTGGCAAAAGCAAGGAGGAAGAAGAATTAGCTGGAGAACTGAAGAGATGTTTGAAGAGTATGTTGAACGTGAAGGGTTCTTCCCGCATGTTAAAGGTAGAGATTCACTCGATGAGTGGGAAGATCGTTTCTTCTGGTCTTCAAGTATGAAGCAGCGAAAACTATTTAGAATGATTTATGAAGGAATATTCTATCCGTTTGAGCATCCGTCATCTGAAGATAAAGCGTTCACGCTTAACCTAGAAGAAGTTGCTACACTGTGGCATCTGCCAGGAGCAGTTGCGGGCACTCCTACGCTTCCTCGTATAGATAGTACTAAGGGTATCGCCCCAGTTAACTTACCAATTTAATATTTGTATATGCGAGATGCAAAAAACTACACAGTTATAGGGGTATGTATCGTTGTTCTTTTGATTATGCTCTCATACTTCTATAAGCAAGTATTCGTAGTGCCAGAGGCCTTCCCAACAGGTAAAAATTTCACTGTTAATGAAAATGAAAGTCTTAAAAGTATTAGCAACAGGCTTGAGCAAGAACACTTTATTACTTCTCCTCTTCTATTTCGTCTAGGTATATCGTTTCTCGGTAAAGATAGAGCAATTCAGCTTGGTGGGTATACATTTAATGGTCCACTTTCATTGTTTGGCGTTGTGACCACGTTTGTTGAAGGACGTCCTAATACTCCGCTACTATCAATCACCATTCCTGAAGGAAGCACTTCACAAGAAGTGGCAATTATTATTGCTAAAACATTACCAACAGTACCGATAGATATGTTTACTCAGGTTGTAACGAAGTATGAAGCTAATGGAAAGCTCTTCCCATCAACTTATTTTTTGCTTCCATCGTACACAGCAGAAGATATCGTAAAGATTATGCTAAATACGTTTACTAAAAAAATTGCAACGCTAGGGGTTGTGGCTAAAATAAATCCACCATTAACAAATGAGCATGATGTGCTCGTGCTAGCCTCTATCCTAGAGGGTGAGGCAAAGACACAACAAGATATGAAAATTGTGGCGGGGATACTGTTAACGCGACTGACAATGGGGATGCCACTTCAGGTTGATGTTGCAATGGAAACATATAAACAAAAAGGATTACCAAAGAATCCGATTAATAACCCAGGATTAACAGCGATAGATGCCGCACTTCATCCAATAGAAACGCCGTACCTATTTTATTTAACGGGGGATGATGGGCAGATGTATTATTCAAAAACGTTTGAAGAACATAAGCGGAATGTAAGAAAGTATCTTAAATAACAGCCGTTAGTCATTGGCAGGTAGCTCTTAGCTAAAGACTTAAATTGTTACTTGCATATAATGCTAATTCACTTTACACTGCCATAATTACTAACAATTTTCTACTTTCCACCTTCTACTTTCCACATATGAAAACTCATAACTTAGCATTTATCGATACCGAAACAACAGGAACTGATCCTAATCTGCATGAAATCATTGAACTTGCTGTGATAATTGTTAAGCAAACTCCTCGAGAGGGACGTGGTCCAAAACTTGAAGTTATTGAAGAGTGTGAATGGAAGATAAAGATGGAGCGCCCAGAAAAAGCAGAAGAACAGGCTCTCCGTGTTAATGGATATAATGAGGTCGACTGGATGTTTGCCCTTGACCGTAAGAAAGCAATGGAGGAGTTCGCGAAGAAAACGCAGAGTTGTAGTTTCGTCTCACACAACTTGGTGTTTGACTATGCATTTATCCAAAAGGCATTTGAGGAGACACAGGTAGAGAATCGTATGCACTATGCAAAATTAGATACTATCTCCATGGCATTTGCACGTCTTTATGATGCACCTCAGGCGGATAAATTCTCCCTTCGTGCACTGTGTGAATTACTTAAGGTAGAGAATAGTAAAGCTCACACCGC
>CAYOQQ010000011.1:0-29612 GCA_964406165.1 uncultured Candidatus Saccharibacteria bacterium | reverse complement strand
CAACTCAGGACGTAACCTAGACTTCCCAGTTATTTCATCATACAAGGAAGGTCTTACACCACTTGAGTACTTCATTACTACCTATGGAGCTCGTAAGGGTAACTCAGATACCGCTCTTAAGACTGCTCAAGCTGGATACCTTACACGACGTCTCGTGGATGTGGCACAAGATGCCATCATCACAGAACTTGATTGTGGTACAAAAGAAAGTAAGATTGTTCGAAAGGAAAATGCTCTTGGAATCGAAGTGCCAATTTCTAAGAACGTTCGTGGTTGTGTGCTTGCACAGGATATTCTTGTAGACGGTAAAGTACTGTACGCAAAGAACCATCTTATCAACAAGGATGACGCTCTTGTAATCGAAAATGCAGGAGTTGAAGAAGTGCGAGTGTTTACTCCACTTATGTGTCAGTCACTACATGGAATCTGTCAGAAGTGTTACGGACTCGACATGGGTCGTAACAAGAAGGTGGACCTCGGTGAAGCAGTTGGTATCGTTGCTGCACAAGCTATCGGTGAACCGGGAACACAGCTTACAATGCGTACATTCCACGCCGGAGGTGTGGCAGGTACAGACATCACACAAGGTCTTCCTCGTGTTGAAGAAATCTTCGAACGCAGAATGCCAAAGAACCCAGCTATTATCGCTCATGAAGCAGGTCAAGTAACTGCAATCCGTGAAGAAGGAAAAGAAAAGATTGTTGTTATCTTAGCTGATGATGAAGTTGTAGCAAAGGGTAATAAGAACGGTAAGCAGGTTGAGTACACAGTACCATTCCGCCGTCAGGTTGCTGTTAAGGTAGGGGATAGAATTAAGCGTGGTCAACTCCTAACGGACGGATCATGTGATATTGATGAACTCTTTAACTACGCAAGTAAGGAGGTTGCAGAAGAATACATCGTGAGTGAAATCAACAAGGTGTATGAACTCCAAGGAGCTGCAATTTCACGTAAGCACGTTGAAGTTATTATTAAGCAGATGTTCGGACGTGTGAAGATTATTAATCCAGGGGATACAAAGTTCACACAATCAGATGTTGTTGAAATCTCTAACTTCCGTGGTGAAAATAATCGTGTGAAGGCAGCAGGTGGAACAGAAGCAAAGGGTAAGCACTTGGTACTTGGTATCACTGACGTTGCTCTCTCTACTGACTCATGGCTTTCAAGTGCTTCATTCCAAAACACTACTCGTGTGCTTATCACAGCATCAACGAGAGGTCAGATGGATGAGCTTAGAGGACTTAAGGAAAACGTAATCATTGGCCGACTTATTCCTGCTGGCACCGGTTTGAGAAATAAGAAAGCATAAACCGCTTCCAAAATCATTTCATATGCTTTGTTGTGGGTCCCCGTTCGCTCGTCAACGTACTCCCTCGTACGTCTCCTCGCGAACTTCCCCACGCCTCGCATCTAAAACAATTTTATAACCGGCTGACGTTACAGTGAGTTTGGTAAGAAATAAAAATACAACAAAAGCGCGACCTAACGGTCGCGCTTTTGTTGTTCCCATTTACATGCTAGATTAATCAATAAGTGGTCATTAATTAAGGAGAATGTAATGGGAAGAAAGATGTGGCAAAATAAAGTAATGACTGTAACCACACCAAGAACAGTACACACGTTGTACCCTTCATTGATGGGAGCAAAAGTTGTAATTAATCCTTTTGCTGTTTATCACAGAAATGTACTAGGACACAGTGGTTTCACTGATGAAGAGCTAGAGATAGCTTCACGTTTTAATGTTCGGAAGGAAATTGAGGATGCGCTCTGTGAGCGTTCACGAGCGAATCTGTAACAGATTGAAGTAGTCTTGATTTTTAGCCAGACTTAATGTAGGCTTCATTTTGAAGCTTTGGATTTCCAAAGCAACCTTGAAAGGACTTTCTTGTGAACACGAAACAAAAGGCACTCGGTATCCATGAAAACCAAGCAGTGATTCGTGCCCGCATCGAGGGCTTGTCGACATGGCAGGTGCCGGTGGTAGATAGACTTCGCAAACTCGGAATTCCTGATGATTTGATTGGTTCTGCAACAGAGTCGCAGGAGAATTCCTCTGATTATCTTGCTGCAGAAAACGCAATCATTGCTTATCTCCGTGGTGCGCGCAGGATTGATGAAGATGAAGCGCTTCTCCTTCTTAACGGCAAGAAAACTTGTACATCCTGATTTGTTTGCTCTGAGAAAAGAGCTATAACAGTATCCAAAACCCCCACCAAGAGCGGGGGCTTTTATATGCTAAAATGTACCCATGAATCCTAAAGATCAGGTAAAAGAAAATCTCTCCATAACAGACGTGGTCTCTACCTATATACGACTTGAGAAATCAGGTGCACAGTACAGAGCGAGGTGTCCGTTCCACAACGAGCGCACACCAAGTTTCTATGTTTCACCTGAGCGAAAAAGCTTTCACTGCTTCGGGTGCCAGACCCATGGGGATATCTTTACATTCGTAGAAAAAATTGAAAACATCCCTTTCGTTGAAGCGCTTAAGATATTAGCTGACCGCGCAGGGGTGTCACTTAAAGATTCACAAAAGAATAAAGAAGAGTCACGACTCATCTCGTTACTAAAAGATGCAACAGAACATCTTGAGAAAAATTTCCAGAACTCTCCAGAAGCGCGTGAGTATATTTTAGGTCGTGGTATCACCGAAGAAACAGTAAAAACATTTCATATAGGGTATGCTAAGAATGAATGGCGAGATCTTTTTATGCATCTTGCTGCTAAAGGGTATCAACCAGAAGAGATGGTTGAAGCAGGGGTTATCATAGAAGCGAAGGATGACCATGGTAAGACTAAGGGTTGGTACGATAGATTCCGAGGGAGGGTGATGTTCCCGATTCGTAATGTCTCAGGAGCAACTGTTGGTTATTCAGGGCGTATCATGCCTAGTCTAGTTGATCCAACAGTTGCACAAGGGAAATATGTTAACACACCAGAAACACCACTCTACCATAAGAGTAAAATCTTGTTCGGGTATGATACTGCTAAGAAAGCGATGGCAGAAAAGAAATCTGTTGTTGTGGTTGAAGGTCAGATGGACCTCTGCATGAGTTATCAAGCAGGAATCCATAACACCGTTGCAGTATCAGGAACTGCGTTTACCGATGAACATATTCATATCATTAAGCGCTTCTGCGATACCGTAATCCTTTCTTTTGATATGGATGACGCAGGGCAGAATGCTCTTAAAAAAACAGCGATGCTCTGCCTCTTAGGAGGGATAGATGTGTATGTTGTGCAAGATATCGGAACAAAGGACCCTGCAGACCTAATAAAAGAAGATCCTAGTAAATGGGTACATGCTGTTGAAAAGAAGAAGCATGTTGTGGAAGTTCTTGTTAATCGTGTAATAGAAAGTGTGCAGGATGAACGTGAACGAGGTAAGAAGATTGTAAGTGATGTGCTTCCATTTGTGCGAGCTATCCAGTCCCCAATCGATAAAGCTCATTTTATACGTGTTATTTCTCAGAAGTCCTCTATCCCCGAGGAAACATTAACAGAAGAATTAAGTCGAGGTATACTACCTACACAAGAGGAGGTTAAAGAAACGATTACCGCTCCTCTTGTTGGATTGGTGCGTCTCGAAAGAGAGTTAGTCGCTTATTCTATCCTGATTGGGAAAGAAAACGATGAATCATTTCTTTCGCTTGCTATTGATAAAGAACAATTCCCAGACGCAATCATTCAAGAAGAGATGTTTGCATTAGAAAAAAGGGTAATTGCAGATAAAGAAAGCTATTTTAAAGATCTTATGACGACACATAGGCGAGAACAGCATAAAGCGCATCTCATGATGCTTCAGAAGAAATTACGCGAAGATGGTGCAGACCATGAGGCTATTCTTAAGGAGATATATGAGCATGCCAAGCGTGCAGTAGAATAGGGGGTATTTTAAATAATGAAAAGTGGAAAACTATATAGACTATATAGTCTGTTTGTGTTATAATCCCTGGTACGTTTCCTATGGCGAAAAAAGCATCTTCACAAAAAAAGAGTGTACCGAAAAAAACTACGGCAAAAACCGTAGCAAAAAAAGCAAATGTTAAAAAGGTAGCTAAGGCTAAGACCTCAGCTCCTACCAAAAAGGTTACCCAAAAAGTACAAAAGAAGACCGTTAAGAAAGTCATACCTAAAAAGAAGAATAATGTACGGCCAAGCCGCGAACTTGCTAGTTCGAAGAAGGTAGCTAAAAAAGCTCCTATAGTTAAAAAAACAGTACCGAAGAAAGTGGTTGCTTCTAAAGTTAAAGAAGAAGTAAAACCAAAATATAAACCAAAGGCATTCACCATTAAAACTGGACCGTCTAAGCCGAAGGTTGTAGAAAAACCAAAGAAAGTAACAACTCGTGACCAAAACGAGCAAGAGCTTCTCCAAAAAGGAAAGGAGCGTGGTTTCATCACCTATGATGAGATTATTCGTTACTTCCCAAATATCGAGCTTGATATTTTATACCTTGAAGAACTCTACGAGAAGATTAACCAAGCAGGTATTGATATCCTGGAAGGAGGGAATCTCCTAGACATGGATGAAGACCTACTTAAGATGGAGGGGCGTGACAGTACTCACGACAGTATTCAGATGTATCTTCGTGAGATTGGACAGTATCCACTTATCTCAGGAGACAATGAACGTGAGCTCGCTATTCGTATTGAGAAAGGGGATGTAGAAGCAGGGACTCTCCTTGCAAAAGCAAACCTTCGACTTGTGGTATCTATTGCTAAGAAATATGTTGGCCGAAGTTCAGACCTTACACTTCTTGATCTTATTCAAGAAGGTAACCTCGGTCTCTTTAAGGCGGTTGAGAAGTTCGACTACTCTAAGGGATTCAAGTTCTCAACCTATGCTACATGGTGGATTAGACAAGCTATCACTCGTGCGCTTGCGGATCAGTCACGTACGATTCGTATTCCTGTGCATATGGTAGAAACAATCGCTAAGTATAAGCAGGTTGTTCGTCGTCTTTCACAAGACCTTGGTCGTGACCCTCTTGCAGAAGAGATTGCAGTTGAGATGAATGTGGATGTTGATAAGATTCACATTATCGAAAACATTAACCAAGATACTGTGTCACTTGAGAAGCCGATTGGTGATGATGATGACAAGAGCACTCTTGGTGAATTCATTGCTGATGATAAGATTCTCTCACCGGATGCTGAAGCTTCACATCGTATTCTTTCAGATCAGATCAACGAAATACTCGATGATCTTTCTCCAAAGGAACGTAAGATTGTTGAGATGCGTAATGGTCTAGGGGAATTCGACGGAGTTATGCATACCCTTGAAGAAGTAGGGGCAGAGTTTGGAGTTACTCGTGAACGTATTCGACAGATTGAAGCGAAAGTTCATGAGAAGATTCGTTCTCATGAAAAGTCAGAGCGATTGAGGAACTACTAGGGTACAAGACTGCGGCCAGTAGACTGTAGACTGTAGCCTAAATACAATACAAAAGAGCGACCACGTAGTGGTCGCTCTTTTGGTTTCCATTGTGTTTAAAGCTACAGTCTACTAGCTAAAGTCTACAGTCTATTTAGTAGCACACCTGATATCCATTCTGCCAGTAGCAGTTAGATGACGGGTAGGTATAGTAATAGTTAGTATTGTAATTATTGTATCCAGTATCTGTATACCCAGTATTGTAGTAGTAATAATTTGTATTGTATCCAGGATTATATGTTGTGTACGTTGTAGGGTATGTTTGGTAGTAGTACGTAGTAGGTACTGTGTAAGTGTTGGTATAGTACGTATTTGGAACAGTGTAATAGGTTCTATTGTTATTATACGCTGGGTACGTATAGGTGTAGTTATTTGAATTATAATTTGTACTGCAGTTATTACTTAGAAGAGAAATACTTTTTGAGTACCCGTTATAGTACATGGTGTAACATCCTTCATTATACGTATACGAAAGAGAAGAATAACCAGAATAAGGTGAGTTATTAACATAGCTGTAAGTAAGAGCTGACGCTGTAGAAGCAAGCCCAAACAGTGCAAAAATGCTTATAAATAGGTATGTAGTTGCTTTCATATAGTTTCATTCTATGCTTTCTGTGAGTTGGGTCAAGAATTGACAAAAATAATAAATATTATATAAAAACACACCATGAAGATGGTGTGCAGTTTTGACTTAGCTCAAGTGTAAATCTATAAGAGTAAATCAGTATCAGGCTTTTCATGTGGAAGATTGGGTGCTTCAATCGGTACTGGTACTGTTGGTCCGTAACTTTTCGCATAGCCAGAATCTGTAAAGTGACGATCGAACTCATCAGGTGGGAGCTCGTCCACCGATACAATCATTTGAAGAGGGCAAGCAATTCCACGAACACAGTGTCTTTTTTTCATTTCAGTGATTCGCTCATTGCAAGTACTACACAAAGGGAGTGCATTTCCTGTCATGGTAAAAGTCTCCTTCCAAACTATACTTAAAAAACTTCTATGTAATAGTGTATCACGGTAAGTTTATTTGTTTGCTAGTAAAGAATAAAACCACGCTTTTGAGCGTGGTGTTCCATCAGACCATTTGGAAAATTGGAATTGGTTGAGTAGCCAGGTGGTCAAACTTTGATGTCCGACCGAAATATGCATGAATGAGATCATCCGACAGAGCTGCATCCAGCGTGACCGCGATGGAGCGCTTCGGGCAATCAATGTCAGCACATTTTTTACGGTGAGTTTCGGTTACTAGTCCGCAGTGACTGCATTCGACGCAGACGTCCTCATTTTGTGCCATAGCTTCCTTTTTTGATGTACTGGGAAGTCATAAATATACACTACGCTAAGTATGTTGTCAATTTTTATTGAGCCACATCCAATGATTATAGAAAATATAAAACCAACCCAGGGGGTTGGTTGTTATTCCAGGTTCTTATGTTACTGGAATATGTGATCAGGTGCGTGGCGTGAGCACACGGTCCTGAATGATCTGTCCTTGTTCACGGATGTGAACGAACAGTTGCGCAATCAGCGCTTCCTGAGCGCTCAAGCGAGCTGTGAGTGCCACTGCTGTGGACGCTTGCTTGGCGTATGCCTGCTCGGTGAGAGTGATCTCACGGCATAGCGGACGTGTCGGCAGGATCTCACCACGGGTGAGTGCATTCCAGAAGGTGATGGCAACTTCAGGGGAATTGAAGCGACCGAATACAGTTTGGCGCCAATCGCGAAATCCGTTTTTTTCAGAACCGCGATTGCTCACGCTACTGGGACTGATCGAGACTTCAAATCCCTCACCTGCGTACATTCCGGGGGTGAAGCAGAAGCCGCTCATTTCTTTCCAGAAGTCTTCCTCTATTGTCAAGTAATCGAAGTGCTTCACGTAAGTAAGGTCCAGATCCATGAGATTTTTGAAGTGGATGCTCATGGGCCACAGGTATGCCCTCCCTCCATTTTCGTAATGGGTAGATTCGGGCACCTCGTTTTTCGTGACGCCTCGCTTCAAATAAATACGAACTGACATGGGTAACTCCTGTTTCCCCCTTGATACGCAAGCTCTTCGCTCATCGTTCGCAGGTAGATTGTTGAAAAGAACAGTGACAGATTTATCACGGTTCATTTAATATTATAGCATGTAATTATCTAAAAGTCAATATTTACTTGCAAAAAACCTTTATATATGGTATTGTTGGTGGAATGTAGAAAGTAGGAAACATAAAGTAACTAAGTTATTTGCAGGTACCTACTCTCCACTCTCTAATTATGTTAATCGATCATGTAACCCTACAAATAAAAGCAGGTAAAGGTGGCGACGGAGTTGTTCGTTGGCGCCGAGAGAAAGGTATCCCTTTCGGAGGACCTGCTGGAGGAGACGGTGGACGCGGAGGAGATGTATACTTCCGTGTTGTTCGTGATATCCAGGCACTTGCCGTCTATAAGCATAAGAAGGAGTGGGAAGCAGAACATGGTGAGCAAGGTCAGAAGCGAAGTATGCACGGCGCAGATGCAAAAGATATGTTTCTTGAGATTCCACTTGGTGCAGTAGTGTATAACCGTGAGTACGATAAGCACTATGAATTCATGGAAGAAGGAGATTTTATGATTCTTCGTGGAGGTAAAGGAGGTGAAGGTAATGAGAAGTTCAAGAGTTCAACCAACCGTACACCAGAAGAATTCACAAAGGGCACTAAAGGCGAATTCGCAACTTTTGATATTGAACTTAAGCTTATCGCTGATGCGGGGTTGATCGGTCTCCCTAACGCCGGAAAGTCATCGCTTCTTAACGCTCTCACTCGTGCTGGTGCGAAGATTGGAGATTACCCTTTCACCACACTTGAGCCTAACTTAGGAGCATACTTCGGGTATGTGCTCGCAGATATTCCAGGACTTATCGAAGGGGCAAGCGATGGTAAGGGGCTTGGTCATAAATTCCTCCGACATATTACTCGTACGAAGTCACTCGTGCACCTCGTAGCAGCTGACAATGAAGATGTTGCAGAAGTTTATACAACTATTCGCGCTGAGCTTGGTAAGTATGACAAGACACTCCTTGATCGTGATGAGATAGTTGTACTCTCTAAGACTGACACCATTGAAGACAAGAAAGAAATCGCTAAGAAAGTAAAGGCTCTAGAAAAAGTTTCTAAGAAAGATGTGATTACACTATCGCTGTATGAAGATGACAGTGTAAAAGCTTTTGCAGATATTTTGGTGAAGACGTTGGGGAAGAAGTAGTTAGGCAGACTTTCAGACAAACAGACCACTACGTTAACAGACAAATACTAAATTCAAACGCAAAAGCGCGACCAAAGGTCGCGCTTTTGCGTATTAGTCTGATGGTCAGACTGTCTGAATGTCGGACGTCTTATTTAAGTGCTGTCTTCAGCAGCTCTTGAAACAATCCCGGGTTACCTGCACCTTTAGACTTCTTCATGCACTGACCGACGAAGAACATGAACATGCTTTCTTTGCCGCTCTTATAGTCTGCAACTTGTGTAGGATTTTCAGTGATGACTTCATCAACAATCTTCTGTAGGAGTGCAGGGTCATTCTTTTGGATGAGACCTTTTTCTTCTGCAGTTTTCTTAACATCAAGATTCTTGTCAGCAATCATAAGCGGGAGAAGGTCTTTTGCTCCACGAGATGAGAGCTCACCTTTAACGATCATCTCTAGTAGTGTGATGAACATAGAAGGAGCAGGGAAGTTGTCGCGCACCACCTCTTTGTTTTCTTTTTTAAGTAATCCGAAAATATCTGCAACGAGATAGTTAGATGCAAGGGTTGCGAATGCTGCGTCTTTACCAACAGTCACTTCATCGAAATAAAATGCAACCACTGGGTCGGAAATTATGATATCTGTCATGTCTTCCTTAAGTCCCATACTCATGAGGCGTGCCTTACGCGCAACAGGTAGCTCTGGAATTTCCTTTTTCATTGCTTCGATGTCGAAAAGCTTTGAAAGATATAACTTTGGAAGATCAGGGTCTGGGAAGTATCTATAGTCGTGAGCGTTTTCTTTCTTGCGCTGTGAGAATGTCTCAAGCTTCCCTTCATCCCATCCACGAGTTTCTTGTACAACAGCCCCACCATCTTCGATGAGTGCGATGTGACGGTCTACTTCATATCGAATGGCTCCTTCGACGGATGCGAATGAGTTGATGTTCTTCACTTCTACTTTTGTGCCGAACTTCTTCGGATCTTTTGACACTGAAATGTTAGCCTCGATACGCATCTGTCCGAGCTCCATGTTAGCTTCTGATGCGCCAACGTAACGGAGTATCTGCTGAAGTGCACGAGCGAACTCTCCTGCCTGTTCTGCGGAATGAATCACCGGTTCTGTCACTAGTTCCATAAGAGGGACTCCTGCACGGTTATAATCTACAAGGGTTGTGCCACCCTCATGAGAACTCTTAGCAGTATCTTCCTCAAGGTGGATACGGGTGAGTTCAACACCGTTTATAGAGCCACCTGAGACGATAGGGAGCTTGTATTGTGAGAGCTGGTATCCTTTAGGGATATCAGGGTAAAAGTAGTTCTTACGGTCAAATTCGGTGAAATCCGCGATATTAGCGCCCACAGCGAGCCCAACTTGTATAACCTTGCGAATTGCTTCTTTATTAGGCACCGGAAGAGTTCCAGGATGAGCCATACAGACCTCGCAGATGTTGGTGTTAGGTTTCTCAGGTTGTGGGTCGTTTTTGCAGCCACACCACATCTTAGAGGCAGTATGGAGCTCAGCATGGACCTCAAGGCCAATAGTAGTGTAATAAGGAGTAGACATGGGATATATTCTAGCATTGTTTGACTTATATGTTAAATCATTGTATAATATCTTTCAGTCAATTTGTTCATAACAAGGAGAAAACGTGGAAGAAAAAATCGTTAAGTTAATTGATGACGGCAAGTATCTGGGGAGCAAGGGAGCAATCTCACTTGCCCGAAAGGCTCTTAAGGCTGAGAAAAATAGTTCATCGACTAAGAAAATCTCGGTCATGATGGACTACATCAACGTACTCTATTCAGCTATGGCTGCCTTTGCAAAAGGTGCTGTCGTAAAGAAAGTGTATGCACTCTATCTTGCAGTGCTGGTGAGTTATTGGGCACACAAGGTTGAGACACACAGGTCTGAACTGGCACTGAAATACATCATTGGTGCCGGAGGATGCCATGTCCTGATGTCAGTCTGGGCTCGTGATCTTCAGATCTTGAAGTTTCTGAGAGTGCTCCCACTTTTCCCAGCACTCAAGCGTAATTTGAGTGTGCGCATGGTCAATGCGTACAACTTGATTGGAGAATTGGCGAACGAGGAAAGTCGGCATTACGAAAGTAAAAACAACGCAGACATTTCTCCGGCTTCCAGGCTTCAACTGCTTGGGGCATCGCTCCTGTACGAGCTCGGAAATGAAGGTTTGTATACGTATTACATCCCCGGAAGTTCAGAAAAAATACGGCACCGTATTGAATGGTATTGTGAAGTATGGCAGAATCTTGGACTGAGAGAGCGAAGTGAGGTTCAGTTGGTGTGTCGACTCTGGCGTGCTATCGGACGTCATGAAAGAGCAGAAGATATTGCTCGTCGCTATGGAACAAAGGACCAGTTCAATAAAGCAAAGATGGCGTAACAGCCGATTAGTCACAATGCAACTCTATGAGTTGCATTTTTTATTGACGACTATTTGCTTACCTCAATTATTTTCGCAAACGAATAGTATTTTTTATTCCACGTTCTCTGACGCTTCGCATACTGCCAGGTTGCGATACGTAATCTTTCTATGAGTTCATCAAAGCTAATTGTGCCCTCTAGATAGGTAGCCATCCATTTATACTCAATACCACGCTTGGCAAGTGTTGCTATCTCGTAACCTTGTGCTATGAGAGACTGCATCTCTTGTAACATGCCAGACTTGAAGCGCTTAAGAAGTCTTTTATGCACACGTTCCTCAAGAAGTTCTTTTGATGGATTAAGCAGATAGAATTCAACATCAAATCTAAACACTGGTTTTTCAAGAGCTTGCACCTTACCATGAGTCTCAATAATCTCTAGAGCTCTGATGAGTCGGATACGATTATGTCTATCTATTGCACCTGCTCGTTTTGGATCCTTGGCTTTCACCATATCGTAGAGTTCTTCAGTTGATAGGTGTGCCAGTACGTCTTCGAGCGGGCGAGCGATATGAGTGTCAGGAAGTGTATTCTCATAAATGACTGCATCGATGTAGTATCCTGTACCACCGCACAGTATCGGAGTTTTCCCTCGACTAAGTATGTCATCAATAATAGGGAGTGCTCTATCTCTAAATTCTTTTACCGAAAATGATTCAGTGATATCACAGATATCCAGCATATAATGAGGAATACCTTGCATCTCTGCTTTGGTAATCTTACCTGTTCCGATATCAAGTCCACGGTATATCTGACGAGAGTCAGCCGAGATAATTTCGCCATTACACTTGTGTGCAAGTTCCACAGCAAAATCACTCTTACCAGAAGAAGTGGGTCCTGCAACGACAATGAGGTGAGAAAGTTTAGGCATTATTTGTTATACTACATGGTAATTATATTTAATCAACCATACTATGTTAATTCTTTATACAAAAAATAATTGTCAGTATTGTGGGAAAGTAAAAGAAGCATTTCTTGCAAGTAATGTTGTCTATGAAGAACGAAATATTGAAAATGAGGAGTATCTAGCAGAAGCAAAAGCTAAAGGTGCAATGACTATGCCGTTTCTCGTTGACACAACTGCGAATGTGACAGTGAGAGAGTCTGACGAGATAATCAATTACGGATGCGAGTGTGCATTCTAGTTTTAAGCATTTAATCAAAATAAAAAAGCGCCTGTGGGGCGCTTTTTGTTTCGTAATGAAACAATGGTGATTACTTATTGTGTCAGATGAATGCAAACTTACTCGCAATATCACCCATCACTTGTTCAGCGTTTTTATGAAGCGTGACGCATTCTTTTTTCGAATCAAGCTCTACCCATCCAGCGGGGAGCCATGAGGCGATTGTCTTTTTGATTGCCGTGAGAATTCGTTCCAGTTGGCTCTTTCGGAGCCCCAGATAGGTACAAACTTCTTCTGCAAGGACTTTCACAGAAATAGTTTTTTCCCACGAATACGGAGACGGTGCAGAAAGGAGTGCTATCGCAACCGCTCCCTGCAGACGAAGCTCTTCATGCCCATCAGACGCTTTCTTTTTACTCATTAGTGCTTTCTCCAAATGTAAAAGACTATGAACTCTACCTTCACTGTAAGAACCAGGTAGACATACATAGTACTCCTTTTAAGTAGATTGGTAAAGAAAATGCCCCACCATGTGTTGGTGGGGCATAGATTGTTCAGGTTCAGCGTTTCGCTACGCCGGTACTGCCGAAATGCGGTCAGGGATCAGATTTGCTTCGAAGGTGAGCAGACGCTCTTTACCTTTCGGCGTCAGAAAATGCGCGTAGTTCACCACGGAGACAAGTTCTTCAACAACTGCCTCAGTGCGCGTTCGAGTGATACTCACCCACGTCACGATTTCATCAGGGTACAAGCCGTCAATGATTTCTTTCAGCTTTTTCAAACCGAGTCCTTCGAGATTCGCGACTGCGGGCCCTTTCTCAGGTTGCAGTTGTGCGATTCCTTTCAGCAGCTTGTGCATGCTGACTTCTGCGAGTACAGGTTTCATCGTCTTCCTTTGCTGTTGTTGTGTAATGGGCTTCTCCCAGTTACCTGGAAGAATTGTATACTACCACAAAATAGTATATTTGTACATAAAATAAGAGCACCTGCTGTGGGTGCTCTTTTATCCTCTTGTTACCTTGTGAGCTCAGAAAAAAATCTGAGACCACTTCTGGTAATCGACCATTTTTCTGGGATATTACTACACCTCGTAACATACCCACTCATGAATTGGAGTGCAGTAAGTATCTCTTCTTTTGGATACAGCGCATGAGAGATGGTGAGTAGTTTCTGCTGGATTTCTTCAGTACTCAAACCAACAGTTGACCACAATGAATTACGTTTCTTCTCTGTGTCACAAAAAAATGAATCAGTGGCAGGTGATGTGTATTGTGCTAAGACAACGAAGATACGAAGTAATGCAAGAGAAGGCTTGCCTACTCCTTCAACATCTTCATACATGTATTTGGATACAAAGTGGTGTTGGGGGATGATCGAGGTTACGCTTGTCTGCATCATTTTCTCCTCTAAAAATAGAACATACTCACGTACGTGAGTAACTTTTTCTACATTACTATATATGTATACATTTGTAAATGCTGTGGTATAATTCCCAAACACTCAAGTAATTTACCTGAGAAGATAATGCCGAGGTGGTCGAGCAGCTTGGCTGCGAAGATGCCGAGGAACGCAGGTGACGAAGGTGTCCGTAGTCAGCAGACTAGGACCCGAAGAGTTAGCAAACTTTCGACCAAAGAATGGTGACCGTTCTGCAAAAAGAATTTATTATTTACATAATAATCTATACAAGTAATAAAATAACAATAGAATATAAAAATGCCGGAGTGGCCGAGATGGCTCGGCCACGAAGGTGTCGAACAGCTAGCAAGCTTTCGACCAGAGAATGGTTACCATTCTGCATTAGTAAGTAAATATGTAAGTAATAAATTGTATAAGTGCTGTAGAAATAATTAAATAAAATGCCGGAGTGGCGGAATGGTAGACGCGTGCGACTCAAAATCGCATATCGCAAGGTGTGTGGGTTCAAGTCCCACCTCCGGCACATGAAATGATAACTTTGTTGTACAAAGTAAGCTTAACTTTTTATTTTTTTGACAAGGAACTTTTCAGAACTTTTAAACAAAATTGACAATTACTGTTTAAGATTGTATTATGAGTATATGTGTCAATGTTGATACATCGTTCGTATTGCTTTACGCTACGTAACGTAACTTTGTCCTTTACGGAGAGTGTTATGAATACTTCAACCTCACAGCGTCGTCCAATTGCGGTAGCATTGGCTAACCGCTTCCTTTGGCAGCTTTTACTAACTGATACTTGGGATCACGTCTTTCTCGGTGATATAAATGTTTTTCCAAGAGAGCTTTCATTTTGCCCCACAAAAGATGTCTGGAAAGATGGAGCTCAAATCGAAGGGGATACGAAGCTTATTTCTTATTTTGAGTATTCAATCGGCTCTTGTGTAATTCTTGGAATGATGAGAGATACCTGTGAAGGTGCTGAGTTGTGGTACCCAAATTCCATTGTGCTCGATATGCGCATCCTTCGTAAAGATCTTGTTGATCGTCATGGATCTCAGCGATTGATTACTCCACCAATCAAGGTTTGGAATAAGAAGTTCTAGAATTGACTCTACTCGAAAGGAAACTCCCTTCGGGTAGTTTTCTTTTTTATACTTTTACAACTTCCTCAAGTCTTTTTATACATTCTTTAACATACGGTGAGTACCTATAAATTTCTGAAAGCCACGCTTGTGACGCACATGAATAGAAAAATCTCACATAACGAAGTGTGAGGTTTTTCTATTCACTGTGCTCTATGAGTAGTAAAGCACTTGCGTGCTTTACGATGGGATTTGAATACGAGCGAACTAGCAAGTTCGGTTCTTGGAACCAAGCGAAACCACTTCGAGCAAAGCGAGGAGTTTCGTGACCGAGTCTCTCCTTCGGTTCCTGCACATTAGTTACAAATCAATTCTGTTACGTAGGTACAGGTAACTGCTTTACTGGTCATTCCTTGATTTGAATAGTACTGATTTAATACGTCATAGGTAATTGGATACTTTTTACCAAAAAGAGATTCTTGTTTTTCTTGTAATTTAATACTTATTTTTTCTAACTGATTTTTTATAGTATTAGAAAGTGTGTAAGTGGTGTTGTTGCGATCTTCTGGTGGATAGTTGTAGGCAGTATATATTTTTGTGAGTAAACATTTTCGGTCAGGTGATCTAGCTTGGGCAAAGTTATCCATATCACATCTTCTGAACTCAAGTGCTTCGTAAGAGCTCTTCGTACGCATCTCTTCCACGTTCTCTGTAAACATACTTATGATGTTCTCTCTGTAATCGTTAAGGTTATCTGTTTCTTTTATTTGATTTTGAGAGTAAGAGGATGATTTTGTATTAAATGTTTTACTATATACTGGAAGTGAGAAGTAAAAACTTATAAGGAGACCAGCAACTACTGCTAAGCATGAAAGTATTTTGGTATAGAGATTAATTCTACTATGGGCAGAAAGAAACATTCCTAGTAAGGTAACGATTATAAAATACGCTATAAAGATGATGTATGTATAATAACCACCAAGGTGTTGGAATGGGGTAATTTTTGTAGCCCCGCTCATGCTTCCACTAAAATTACTCGATCCGGGTGAAAACATGTATAACCCTTCTAAACATATACAAAAAAAAGCTAGTAGCGCACACCCAACTTTTTTTGAGAGGGCATCTTTTCTTAAGTAATACAGAAGGGTAAGTGTTCCGATAAACCAATACCAAGAAATGCTGCCAAACAATAAACCGAACTGGCCATGTGTCAAAACATATACACCAGACATGATAGATTGTTTTGGGGTATACTCTTCCCCGTTTAATAACGTCCCAGTAGGATCGTATTGATTAGTGGTAACTGTTGTAATAACTGGTGTACAGGTAAGAATTATTAAAAAAAGTACGGTGGTGATAATAATTGTTGATACGCTGATTTTTCCCTGTGCTGTGTAAGTTGGTGTAGGGCTTGTATTTATTTGCGCAAGCGGGGATTCTGTAGCTGTTAAAGAAGCTGATTGTTCCATGGTAAAAGTATATACCAGGGTAGGCACTAGTTAAAAGGAATACAGAATCAATTTTTAAAATAGAAATTTATAAAATAAAACCCCCAGCATCATCAGATGGTGGGGCAGAGTATTACTGCAATTTTTCATTGCATTCGGGGATGCTAAAAAAATATGATCTAGTTGTGAACACCCTACGAAATGATAATAGTTTCTGTAGGGTGTTTTTTATATATAGAAACAAGATGTAACTTTTAGCAATATTGACATGATATTAAATTAGTGCTAGAGTTTTTTAGTCAGTATCTTCACTGATTTCTTTCTCCTTGGAGGTTTGAATGCTCTTTCTAGCAGGTTTGATGGGTATCACTTATTTCGGAATCGCTTTGCCGATTCTTGCGCTTTGGATTCTGTGTGTACTTTTCTTCGGGTTCGCTTCGTACCGCGATGAAATTTTCGCATGGAAAACTTTCTTTGGTGCTGCTTGTGTGGGTGCGATTCTTTGGCTCTCTGAATATAGTTGGGCAAACATTCTTTCATGGATGACGCTTGCCTACATGGTTGGGTGGTTGATTGCCGGAGGTATGTGGTTCTTGTTCAAATGGGGCAAGTTCGTAAAGGGGCGCCGAGAACATGCTGACTCAGCACTGAAAGATGCTCTGCGTCGTAAACCTGAAATGTCTGAAGAAGAAAAGCGAGTATTCATGCTTGGGCATCGTCCAAACTTGGATGACAACAAAGAACGAGTATTCTGCTGGATTCTTCTCTGGCCATTCTCCGTCCTTTCCTACATCTTTGGTGATCTGTTGCGTGATATCGCGAATTGGATTTTCGAACGCCTTCGCGGTACTGCACAGCGAATCACTGATCACTACTTTGGCGAATTCAAAAGTAGTCCGACTGCATAGTCAGGTACAAGAGTAACTGTTCTAAAAAGATAGTTACGAAACATCTCGCAAGGGATGTTTTTTTATTGTCATGATACACTTATGTATATATTTTTTATGAATCCACAACAACTCTCTAATGAAGCAAATTCTCCAAATTCATATTTTGAAGCAGGTGTACCACTTGATATACACGTGCTAGACACTATGAGACCTGAGCCAGAAGCAGACTACAAACAAAGACTGTTCGAATGGCTGCAAACAACTGTTGAGATGATAGAAATGGATGATAGGATTGACCCGAAAATCAGAAGCGAATTACGGAGAATCGCTATAGTGACAATACAGAATTATAACATCAACTATAATTCATATTTTCCTAATGAGCGAGTTGTTAGT
Source organism: uncultured Candidatus Saccharibacteria bacterium (assembly GCA_964406165.1). Lineage (GTDB taxonomy): Bacteria > Patescibacteriota > Minisyncoccia > Phycocordibacterales > UBA5272 > UBA11704. Next base: position 12,160 of record CAYOQQ010000011.1, on the reverse strand, counting down.
GAGTGGAATGGTTACTTAGGTAATGACAGATCTAATAAACTTTTAAAGTATAGAAGTTATAAACAAGAAGTTGCAAGACTAGGGACTAATCTTAAAAAAGAAATAGAGGACCTAGAGATGACTGAAGAAGATATTGCATTGCGAGAGTTATTTGATTCTATTGGTATGCATGACTCAAAGTTGCATCCATATTATGCAGGGAATTAGTAAAAAATATTTTTCTTATCTTTTCTTACTTATTATTGCGCTTGTCGGTGCCTGGTATGCTTTTAGTATCTACAGAGCAGGAGTTCAGAATGCTTCGCAGGTAATAGAAGAACTCACATGGGATGAATATGTGGTAGCTAAAGATTCTTTTGTTGAGATTATGACAAAAGAGAATCCAAAAGTAGCGATAGAAGCTCTCAGAGAAACGATATCCAAGAATAATAAAGTAGCTCACTCATGTCATGCTATCACTCATGAGCTTGGTCATGAAGCATATGAAAAGTACGGAAGCTTTAGTGGTGCGATGAAGTATCAGGATGAGTTGTGTAATTCAGGGTACACTCACGGAGTTATTGAGTCAGCTTTTTCTGAAACAAAAGACATTCTCAAAACCATGCAAACAATATGTGGAGACTCTAAACTACAGAACTTCGGTACATGGCAGTGCTATCACGGAGTAGGACATGGCGTAATGTTTTTCACAAAAAATGAACTACCTGTAGCTCTTAAGTTATGCGAAACATACAAGGACACGTTCGCACGTTCGTCGTGTGTTAATGGTGTATTTATGGAGAACTTTAATGTTGACCAGGAGAGTCATGTATCTAAGTATGTTGACGTGAGTAATCCAATGTCACCATGTGTAAAGCAGCCAAGTGTCTATAAGACAGACTGTTATGTATATGCTCCAACGCATTATCTTTTTGTACATAAGGGTGACTACAAAGGAGCGCTTAATGCATGTACAACCGTAGAGGGTGCGTATCGCCAAGTGTGTGCACAAGGTGTCGGATCACAAGCATTAAAAGATTTTGTTAATGATCATAAGCGAGTAGAGCGATTATGTATGAGTGGTAAGCTATCACAAATGAGATCCTGTGTAGAAGGAATGAGTGCAATGTATCTGAATCATACAGCATCCCCAGTGCAGGCACGTACACTCTGTGATGAGTTATATTTTTTTAATAAGAAGTGGTGTCGGCAAGTGATTGATACACAAGCTGCGTTATTATTTTGACTTCACTACTCATACCGTGGTATACAAGATAAGGAGTTACTGTTCTTTTTGTTTTGTTAATGAAAGTGAGTCAGATGAGAAATCGAATTTCGGGTTTTCAAATGTTCTTCTGCTTGTGTATTTGCTTATGTATTTTTGGTAGTACCAAAACCCAACCAGCTCTTGCAGCTATCGCTACCTATGTAGTGTCTCCGGTGTTTGATGTTGCCAACAGTACAGTAATAGAAGCAGAAGATTCATCGCTTGAGGTTTCAAAAAATAAAATACCAGAATTAGTCGTGCCACCACAACCCCGTAATAAACGAGGAGCTATTGTCTGTACCAAGGATCGTTACATTCCAAATGAACGTCAGGTGGGAGAGGTGTCATGGTACGGAAGTGAGTTCGAAGGGAGGCGTACTGCAAGTGGGGAGCTGTTTAATAAAAATAGTGACACGATTGCACACCTTACGCTTCCAATGGGGACATATGTTCGACTAGAGAATCGGGACACAGGTTCATCACGTGTTGTGCGTGTGAATGACTGTGGACCGTTCGTGAAAGGACGAATCGCAGATCTGCCATATGGCCTCGCTAAGAGACTCGGGCTAACTAATACTGGTAAAGCGGAAGTTATTATTACAGTTCTGTGATAATGACTTGATACTTGTGTGAGTACAAATGGATGCCAAGGGCATTCATTTTTTTTATAAATAATAAAGTTGTTGACTAAAATATGTGCATACTGTAGTGTTTTTATAGATTACTCTACAGGAGGTAATGGTGATTCGGATAATTGTAACATCACGTCGTATTCGTGGTCCTTCAGAGGATAAGCAAACTCTCACCGCGTATGAGACGCTCGTGTCAGTAAACAACGGTCTTCATAATCTTCATGACTATCACGGGTTCAAGAATGTTAGAAAGGTAGAAGTATTACTACATGTTAATTCGTTCTTTGTACAGTCTCATATCCCTTTGCAGCTGAAAGGGGCGATCCTTACGTTCTTGCAAGGTGGGCACACTGTGCCTGATCCAGAGTATGATTGTTATGCATTCGCTAACTCATACAAAGGTGTACCACAACATGAAAAGTATAATCTACTTAAACATTGGCATGTAAGAAGGATGCTCCATAACAAGCCGAACATCGGAGGTGTTGTGTTTTTTATGGATGATTACACGAGAATGTTTCGGCATGCTGCAGTGTATGTCGGACATGAGTGTTATGTTTCGGTGTACAATGCTGGAGGGGATTTACATTTTGCATCCTTTAAGGATATGCAACAAAGTTTTGGCGGAAAAGATGTGTATCTTGCTTCTCCGAGAACTTGATAGGGCCACCCATTTCGGGTGGTTTTTCTTTGTATCATTTACTATTTTTATTGTTAACATCACCAGATTTTCGCTGTGGTATACTGACCCAATAAAGAGCTATGGGGCAAACTGAATCATCAATTTTTTGGATAGAAATAGATAAAATCGTACCGAATCCGTATCAACCACGGCGCGAGTTCGATCAGGACAGACTTAATGAACTTGCTGCGAGTATTCGTCAGTACGGAGTGCTTCAGCCACTTGTGGTATCTCGTCAGGAGACACATCTTGAAGATGGTGGAGTAAAAGTAGAATACGAGCTTATCGCAGGAGAGCGACGCCTCAGAGCATCTAAACTTGCAGGTATCACACAAGTGCCAGTTGTTGTACGTAGTGGGGACGATAGTCGCGCGAAGCTTGAGCTTGCAATTATCGAGAACCTTCAGCGTGAAGACCTTAACTCTGTTGAGCGTGCGCAGTCATTTCAGCGTCTCGCGGATGAGTTTAAGCTCTCATGGGCTGAAGTGGGACGAAAGATGGGCAAGAGCCGAGAATATGTTTCAAATACCGTGCGGATTCTTATGCTTCCACAAGATATTCTTGATGCAATATCAAAGCGTCAGATTACTGAAGGGCACACACGACCGCTCCTCATGCTTATCGATAGACCACAGGAGCAGATGACTCTCTTTAAGGAGATGATGGTGCGTAAGATGACTGTGCGAGAGGCAGAGCAGATCGCGCGTCGCATCGCTTTTGAAAAAGTTCGTAAGAAGGACCTCTTTATGACACCTGAAGTGGTGGACATGGAAGAAAAGCTCGCTGAGACGCTCGGTACACGTGTGCAGATAGAACCACGAGAGCGTGGAGGGCGTATTTCGATTGATTACTTTTCTCATGAAGAGTTGTTGGCTATCTCTATTGCAATCAGAAAGGCAGGGGAAGCAAAGACTCACAAAGGAATGTTCGACAAATTACGTGATGAAGATATGGAGACACTTAAGGCTGTTCCAGATACTGCGCGTCACATCGAACCAATTACTGAGCTAACGCACCTTAATCATGTAGAGGTGGTACGAGAAGCAACCCCAGAAGAAGTTGCACCAGTGGATACTTTTTCTACTATTACATCAAGTGAAGCTGTTGAGTTAGATGGTGTTAAGCCGGAGAATATTTCGATTATGACAGAAGAAGTTGTCGGGGAAGTTGCTGAGGATGACAGATCAATTGAAGAAGTGAAGCATGATGAGCAGAATGAAGACCTTTATTCCATAAAGAATTTCGCGCTCTAACCAAAAAATTACTTCATATACTGTGTTACGGAGCCTCTCTCGCTCGTCAACGTAGACCTACTACGTCTCCCCGCTCGTTTCTCCGTGCCTTGTATCTAAAGTAATTTTTTGGTTAGAGTTTGTGCTTAATTTTGAAAAAGTTTTGTATGATATAATTTATAGAGTTAATTATATTGTTGCTTATTGAGGAGAAACATATGACAAACGAAACATTTGAAATCCCTGATGATGCGCCGCAGATTGGGGCGATACATACGCATTATAAGAATCCTGACCATGAGTACAGGGTGACAGGGTTGTCGCTTAACTCAGACTCTGATGAGTGGCATGTGGAATATGTACCACTTTATGAGGGAGCGGTTGCTCCTAAGTTCAATCGTTCGCTTGCAGGATGGTTAAACAAAGCAACTGTAGATGGAAAAGAAGTGGAGAGATATCCACTAAAGAGACTGTAGCCATTCGACTGTGGACTGTAGATAAATAAGCGTGCAAAGGCGAAAGCAAAGCTTTCGCCTTTATGTATTCAAAAGCTACAGTCTACAGACTAAGGGCTAAAGTCTGTCTAATTTATCGTGTCAAAAACTTATCCAACAGTCCTCCATTTTCGCGGATGTACTGACGGATCTTACGTTTAGCAAGTGTTGTCTTTGCCATCTCTATCCACTTACGTTTAGGAGAAGATGAGTCTTTTACTTCTATTTCTACTACATCGCGGTTATTTAATTTTGTATTAAGCGGAACTAGTTTACCGTTTACTTTTGCTCCTGCAGTGTGGTCACCAATGTCTGAGTGAACGGCATATGCAAAATCAATCACTGTGGAACCTTGTGGGAGGTCTATCACATCTCCTTTTGGAGTAAGAGCGAATACTCTTTCTTCGAAGAAATCACTCTTAAGATTCTTCATAAAATCTTTATGATGCTCGACATCTTTTTGCCATTCGAGAAGTTCTTTAGTCCAGCCTGTTTTTTTCACTATCTCATCTTTACTTACATTTTTACCAAGCTCCTTATAAGAAAGGTGACTCGCGATACCATACTCGGCTTCTTGATGCATTTCTTTTGTTCTGATTTGAATCTCGAGTGTGCTACCGTCTCCTGAGAAAATAGTGGTGTGGAGTGATTTGTAGCCGTTAGGCTTTGGTACTGCGATGTAGTCCTTAAATCGCCCAGGGACAGGTCTGTAGAGGCCATGGATAACTCCAAGTGCTTGGTAACAGTCAGACATACTCGATACGATAATACGAAGCGCAACGACATCGTGGACTTTCGATTCATCCATCTTATAACGCTTCAACTTTTGCCAGAGTGAATAGAGATGCTTCACACGGTGGTCTATCTGTTCTATTTCTACATCAAAAATTCGTAGTTCATCTTTAAATGTAGCGACTACTTTTTCTAGGCGCTCATCAGAAATTGGATTCATTTCATTAAACAGCTTTACTGTTTTTTTATATTCTTCTGGGTAGACATACGGGAATGCTGCATCTTCTAGTTGTGCCTTAAGTCGTCCCATACCGAGGCGGTCAGCAAGGCGGGCATGAATCTCAAGCGTCTCAAGAGCGATGCGCTTCTGTTTGTCAGGAGAGACATACTGAAGTGTCTTTATGTTGTGAAGTCTGTCACAGAGTTTAATAACAACCACGCGGATGTCATCTGCCATTGCAATGAAAAATTTTCGTAGGGACTCAACGTGACGTTCAGCACCTGTATAGCGTAGTTTACCAAGTTTCGTTACTCCTTCAACGAGCTTCGTGATATGTTCACCGAATGCTTGAGTCATTTCTAAACTAGTAACACTCGTGTCTTCAAGCACATCATGCATAATACCTGCTGCTATTGTATCTGCATCCATTTTAAGAGTTGCAAGATTTACCCCGGTTGCGAAGACGTGGTTGTAGTAGGGTTCGCCACTTTTACGGAGTTGGCCAGCATGAGCTTGTTCAGCAAAGGCACACGCTTTTTTAATGAGTGCTTTATCAGCTTCGCCAAGGTCAGGAAGAAGCGCAAAAATTCTGTCAGGGTTATTGTCAGAAAAAAGGTGTGAGTCCATATAATAACAATACCATAAAATGGTTAGTGGTTACTAGTTAATTGTTATTACTAAAATAGGGTATCCTGTAACAGGGAAGGTTTTCATAGCGTAAAAGTTGTGATAGTATATTTTCTATTCATATCCAACACAGGAGATAGAAATGTTCATTGGAAAAGAAGGAGAGTTTCCTTACGGTGTTATAGCAGATCTTCCTAAGGAGAAGGTAGAAAAATCATGGCTCCTTATTCTTTCACCGGTCCGTACTGGTAGTGTAAACAATATTGGAGGACTGCACTGTACGCTTAAGAATCTCCGAAGTATCACTGCTATTCTTGGTGATCATGAAGAAAATGTCAGAGGAAAGATTTTGGCTTTAGGCCATGAGGGGGTTCCAGCTGTTCTTAAGTCCGGAGAAAAGTCAGAATTGTTACAGTTAGCTGTAGCAGTTTCAAACTATGTGTGTCAGTGTAACTTTACACTGACAGTTGCACCATCATGTGTCTAACATTGCGCCCCTGTGGCGCATTTTTTATAACTAATTATTTCCGCTTTATTAAATTACACAAAGAATAAAAAAAGGCAGCATTTGTGCTGCCTGATGTAGAGGGTTTACCTCAATGTGAAGTGTCCGGTTTTCTCATTAGAAATCGCAAAAGTACAAAGCCTACAAGTGATATCAGTAAAAATCCCAGGAGACTACTCGTCATCAGACGAAATCCTCTCCAGTCAACAAGGGTTAGTTCGTGAGAGAGGTTCTGGATTGTTGGCATAAATGCTAGCAATGTAGTTGCACTTACAACGATGCTGAGCGTTAGCATAAAAATTGCCAAAGCAAGACGATTGATGTACTGAGGAATCAAAAAGATTTTTCTCATTTCGTTCTCCATAAGTAATTGATCAAAAGGGCGACAATATATATTATATCATAATATATATTAAAGTCAATGTTTATACTAAAAAAGTAATATAATAAAGGTATATTAATATGTAATTTTCAATAAAACTATAAAATTTTATAAAATTACATATGTATAAACTAAAACCAAGCGGCCACGAAGTGGTCGCTTGTTGCATTGTATTTTGAATCTACCCTACATCAAGATTTTCATGAGAAATAATCTGCCGGAGCGCGACGGCGCGGGCAAAAGCAAATTTCTACCAAGAAATTATGCTGGTTATTTCGATGAAAATCTTAAAAAGAAAAAGAAAATCTATTTACGTCGAAACTTGCTAGTTTCGACGCGATATTTACGTTTAAAAATCGAAAATAATCTTTCTTTCTCTATTTCTTCACCTCCAATTTATGTGGATTATGATTCGGACACATCTTATCTGAACATCGCTCTGGAATTGTCTTAGTCCCAGTTTACAGCTGTAACAAAATTACAGCTGGACTGCGGGACTATTTTGTAACAAGTTTGTGAGGGTTATGATTTGGACAAGTTTTATCACTGCAACGTTCAGGGATGGTTTTAGTCCCAGTCATCATGAGTTCACCACACTGTGTACCATCAGCCTTTACATAGGTACAACGGTTACCTGTCGGACGTGTCTTAACAATATGTTTACAGTCAGGGTAGTTAGAACATGAGTAGAATATTCCGAAGCGCCCTTTTCGTTCCTCCATGTAACCGTCTTTACACTTGTTACAGTGAACACCAGTTGAATTAGCTTTACGCATCTCTTCATCTTGCTCGATGTACCTACATTTTGGATAGTTATCACATGCAATGAATTTACCATAACGACCCTCACGTTCCATGAGTTCACCTTTTTCACACTTTGGACATTTTTTACCAAGCTTCTTCGGTCCTTCCATTATTTCACCGTCCATCTTTCGTGCACCCATACAATCCGGGTAACGTATACATGAATAGAACTTACCATTTTTAGCAAGTTTGATAACCATGTTGGCGTCACACAGTGGGCACTGCATTCCTTCAGGTGCGTCTCCCATACTAGTTGCCTTCTCGATATCGTCCTTTGACTTCACATCTTTAATGAATGGTCCGTAGAAATCCTTCAGTGTCTTAAGGTACGTCGCTTTACCCTCAGAGATGAGGTCGAGCTTGTCTTCCATTTCTGCGGTAAACGTATCACTAATATATTGTGCGAAATGATCTTCAAGGAATGTAATAACCACTTCACCGGTATCTGTTGGGTGAAGTGCCTTGTTAACTTTTTCTACATATCCTCTGGCTTCGATGGTTGAAAGAATAGACGCATATGTTGAAGGTCGACCAATACCACGCTTTTCGAGTTCTTTAATAAGACCTGCTTCAGTGTAGCGATTTGGTGGTTCTGTTTGTTTCTCGATTGCCTGGAGTGTATTTAAATTAAGTTGGTCACCTTTAGAAAGTTCAGGGAGAATTACATCATCACCTCGAGAATCAGGGTCTACAGCCAACCATCCTGGAGAAATGAGAATAGAACCGTTTACGGTGAAGTTAGGAATACTCTTTGTTGTGATGTTGGCTGTTATCTTGCTTCGCTTTATCTTAGCGTCTACCATCTGACTAGCAACAGTTCTTTCCCAGATGAGCGAATAGAGACGTTTCTCGTCGTCTGTTGTACCACCACTACGAACTGACGCGTGAGTTGGTCGCACTGCTTCATGGGCTTCTTGAGCATTCTTGCTCTTGGTCTTATACTGACGAACTTGTACTTTATCTTTTCCATAATTCTTTTCGATGACACTTGCAATCTCTGCAACCGCTTGTGCAGAAAGTGTAGTACTATCTGTACGCATGTAAGTGATGAGACCTTTTTCGTATAGCTTCTGTGCGATACCCATTGTGCGTGACGGGGCATAGCCGAGACGTGATGATGCTGCTTGTTGAAGTGTAGAAGTAGTAAACGGTGCTTTTGGTGAACGAGATGCTTCGGTGCTCTCGACATCAAGAACTTCCCACGTACCTTTCTTACCTTCGCGAACTATGCGTTCTGCCTCGTCTTTATTATTTGGCTGTACTTCACATTCCATCTGAAGAGGGTATGTCTTGCTCTCGGCCATTCTCCCGACTGTCTTCCATTCACCAGCAATGACGAAATAGGTAACAGGAATGAATGCACGGATTTCTCTTTCGCGCTCCATAATGATACGAAGCGCAGGAGACTGAACACGTCCAGCAGAAAGTCCATAGCGAACCTTTTTCCAGATAACTCCTGAGAGGTCATATCCAACGAGACGATCGAGAACTCGACGAGCTTCTTGGGCTTCTTTCATTTTCATATCAATCTCACGGGGATGCTTAAGTGCTTCCTTGATAGCACTTTCGGTGATTTCGTGGAATATAACACGCTTCGCGCCGTCTAGTTTACATGCATCTTTTACGTGCCATGCAATAGCTTCTCCTTCACGGTCGGGGTCGGTTGCGAGGATGACCTCGTTAGCTTTTTTAGCGAGCGCTTTAATGTCTGCGATAACTTTTTCTTTCCCTGGAGTCACTTCATAATGAGGGATAAATCCACCCTCGATATCGACTGCTTTTTTGTTACTCTTTGGGAGGTCTCGGACATGACCAACAGAAGCACGTACTTCGTACGCGCCGTCTAGGTATTTTGAGATTGTTTTTGCCTTGGAAGGACTTTCTACGATGAGGAGTTTCATGGGGACAGAGTGTAGATTATAGAATATAGATTATAGAAGTATGTACAGTATACATGGTTGCCCGCAAGAGGGTGTGTATTTCTATTATCTATGCTCTATATTCTATTGTCTTAACTTCCGCATCTTACACTAAACGGCGGACTTCGCCAAATGTCTCTTCAACTTGCCCGTTAAGCTCAAGTGAAGAAAATGCAGAAATAAAATCCTCAAATGATAATTGCGAGAGTGAGAAAAGTGTATCTTTATCTGTTGGTTCTCGGAGGTTTTCCATAATTATTTTTTCATGAGGGCTGTACTTTTTTTCTACAGTATCTTTATTGTTAATTTCATCTTCGCTCCTTTTCGATAGATGAAGTAGGTCATATAAGTTTTCCGGTGAGGTAATAGCGTACGCTCCTTCACGGATGAGCATATTGGTGCCGTAGGATGTTGGTGAGAAAATATCCCCAGGGATAGCTCCTATGTCACGCCCAAGTTCAAGAGCTTGCCTGGCAGTGATGAGGGTGCCGGACTTCTCTTCTGCTTCTATAAATAGTACAGCATCCGATAGTGCTGCCATAACCCGATTACGCATCGGGAATGTCCATGGGGCTGCCTGAGCGTTATGAGGGAGTTCAGAGATGAGCGCTCCGCCTTTATCGATGATTTCTTGTGCAAGATATTTATGGCTACTTGGATATAATACCTTATCATCAAGACCACTGCCTGGAACAGAAATGGTGAGTAAGTTATGAGTAAGTGCTGCTTTGTGTGCAAGGCTGTCTATACCAAGAGCTAATCCTGAAATGATAACGACATCTTGACCAGATAGTGATGTGAGTAACATCTCAAGAGCTTGTCTTCCGTAGGAGGTAAATTTTCGTGAACCAACAACAGTGAGTATGCGAGGTGTTGCTCGACCGTATTCATCAATAGTTATTTCTGGAAGCGCTCCTTTAATATGAATTTCTTTTGGGATGTCATGAAGTTCAAGGAGGCGTGATAAAAGTGGATGGCTACTGAACTCACTTTGAAGAATTGTTTTTGACTCTGACATAATTCTACGTAGTAGTATATCAGGTATGAGTTATGTAAAAGATAAAGTGGCCACAATATTTATTGTGGCCACGTACTGTGACATAAAGTCAGAAACACACAATCCCGCCACCAGATTTCTTTGGATCAGGGATTTTATCTAACGGAAGAGCTTTTGCTCTGAAGCCGTAACTTACTGTATCAACATCATCCCAGTTGTCATGAATATATCCCCAAGAAGCACTGTCTTGTTCAAGAGTTCTCCCGTGTATCACTTTGTACAGTTCGTACAACTTATTTCGTTTCTCAAGCTTAGTCACGTAGATGACATGTTTTTCCATGTTCACCTCGAACTGCGGTCGATACTTTGTAAAAAAGTATACATCTCTGCCTGCAGGGACTAATACACACATCGATTCTTCTATGTGGACTGATGCACGTTCACCAGCAGCAGGTTCTCTATACATGAGATACTTCGTCTTATCTTTACCGTCTAGAGTAAAGAATAAATGACTATCTTTAGTGGTATGAGGTATAAAGCGTTCTTTGTCTGGCATGGTTGGCTTCGCACCATATCTAAGCGAGGACGTTACCAGAATTGTTCCGTCAGATGATGCTATTGGGGCATCTCTTGATAAGTACTGCTCAGTCGGAGTGCTTACAAGCTGTCTACCTGAACCACTTTCATCAGGGTAGAAGACATTTGCAAATGCCCCAAGAATGATAGACAACAGAATAATCCTGAATCCAACTCGCTGGTAGAGTAGTTCTGGATTACCTTTTTCATAACCTGTTATCCACTCAAGTAAAGCCTCAGACACTCTACTTGCTGTCATTTGAAGCGGTGTTGCTTGAACATTCATATTGTAGTTCGGGCGACGCTGATCAACGAAGTGATCGATTGACACCTCTTTGTCGCTTCTGTATTCATAAGCGCCAACCGCTTTTTTGAGTGACCAGAGCAAGTAGATGCCAAAGTTATGAAGCACTGGAAGAATCGAAGGCACAAGGCAATAACCATCTTCCCAATAAAGACCTGTCGCTTTACCGCAGAATACGAGCTCGGCTTGAGTGCCAGGTTCAATTTTGTGAAAAAAGTGAAGGAGGACGCCGAAGAGAAATAGTGCAGTAAGTTTCAAAGAATACTGATTATTCCCAAAATAGCTGTAGTAAAAATACAGATACGGAAGGACGAGTATGAGGCACAGTAGTGTAGCCTGACTCTTGGTGATGTAGAAAGATTTCATCACATGCTCCTTGTTAGGGTTGTGGTGGCAATGAACGTTTGTATTATCCTGTCACACTGAGGATAAAAAGACAAGGAGGGTGTAAAACAGGTCTAAGTAGGGATTGTTGCTCCTTGAGGTAGGAACGCACTATTTTTATATTCGCTTATCACATCAGTAGGGATCGGTCACAAATCTGCCTCGCTTTGCTCGAAGCAGATTCGCGACCCCTATTCGATCCCTAACGCACATGAAGCAGTTACCAGTAGGGATCGCCCCTCCATTCAGTCGGAACGCACTATTTATATATTCGCTTAGCTCATTAAAAATAGGCGCCTACGGTTCGATCCCTGATTAAGGTCACATGTAATATATAAAACCTGGCGTGAAGCCAGGTTTTATATATTATGTGCCCCCAGTAGGGATCGAACCTACGACCTGCGGATTAAGAGTCCGATGCTCT
>CAYOQQ010000010.1:0-31746 GCA_964406165.1 uncultured Candidatus Saccharibacteria bacterium | reverse complement strand
ACCTTATAAATGTATCTCAAATACCAGAGGACGCTCTCAAACAGAGACGTCTACAGGTAGTATATGTATTCCTTACATAAATGCAATTATGAGGTCGCATTTACATGTGGATAATACTACCTGAAGTACATTACTGTACTGTGGAGCAAGTATCGCATTTTTTCAACCAAAAGTCAAAAGAATAACTCTACTTTTCCTGACATCTCATTAGTTTGAAAATGTACTTTAACGCGAGGGATTCTAATGCGTGGTATTACGGTTTATACAGCAAAACTGTAAGAATCACCGTGGTCTGTCCCACACTACTAATAACAGGTGGAGTCTAGGAATGTGACAGTGCTAAATCGTTAAATCAACAATTAGTCAGTAAGAATTATGCCCACAATTATCTGAGCACATATCTGCTCCAACGTTTCTCACCGATACGCTCAATGACATTGTCATACAGAAGGGCATTTAGTTCACGTTGAATAGTTTTTTCACTGCATCCCTTAATTCTGGCAGCAATGTCCTTTATACTAACATCAACACCACGCACAAAAAGTGCCAATATCTGGTCTCTTCTCGACAATTTTTTCATTTGAAAAGAAGAGGTTAGTTGATTGACTGGGCGAGCAGCATGCTCCATAAGAACTGCATGAGTTGAGAGCGGCTGCTTATTTTCGTCTTTTATAACACCACTGCTTCGGACTGGTTGAGCCTCAATTTTTACGTCCTTTATGATATCTTTATTTTGTACTTTAGAATCCGTTGCACTAAGCTTAGAAAGAATCTGTGACTGTCGTAGAGATTCCTGTGTACGTCTGAGCTCTTGAGTGTTTTCGTGGAGGCGCGCTATAGATAAAGGGGTGAGTGCATCATACGATGTTGAATTAACTGCATTAGGAAATGATGTCTCAGAGTCGAGTTCGTCTTCATGTTCAACGCGTAACATTTCCTTGGTGAAGATTGGCTGCTTCTTTTCAAGGACAAGTTGTAGCGACCTGAAACCCTCCATAAGAAGTTCTCCATTCATCTTTGAGACAATACCTGTGGTGACAGCAACGTGGAGCATTGAAATAATTTCGGTAACAGACTTAAGAGACATTTTTAACTCGATTACTCTGTCCTTTACATCAAGCTGAGATAGAGCATTCATGGACGACAAAAGGGCAACTGCATTCTTTCTGAGACCGTGTTTGATAGGCTCGCTATCAACCATTAAATCAGTCACCAGATAGAGCGCTGTCACAAGCTTCTCAGATTTTTTAGCTATGAGAACTCCGTAGTCTTTTTTTGATTCTTCGTTCATAGTGTCTTTTGTTTGTCTTTTAATATGCCCTTATTTATTTTGTCTTTTTTATATTTTGTCTTTATAAATGACTTTTATAATTTGTCCCTTCTGTGTTACTTTTTTGATGTTGTCTGTATCCTGACATTTTTGTCTCAACAATGCAACTGAACTGTTTGGATATGTCTATTCTATGCCTTTTATATTTCCTGTAAAGACTTGTCTCTTTGGGTAAATATGTCCCTGTGGGGTCCGGCATTTAGCATTTGGCTGTTAGCTTTTAGCTTCAAGCCTTATGAAGCCTTTGGCTTCATAAGGACTGTACTTGAACGGCTAAAGGCTACAAGCTAAGGGCTAACGGCTGTACTACTTATCCCTTATTCTACAACCTTATCTTTGCTATACTTTCACTATAAACACGTAACCTCAAGTAGCTATGGCTAAAGAAGAACCTCAAGTTGATATCCAAGCACGTACACGCAAGCGTCGTGTTAAAGAACCTGTGATGACAGAAACCATCCTTGGTGTTCTTGCGGTTGTGTGTGTAATGCTTGCAGTACTCCTCCTCTTCTCTATGGTTCACGCTGGAGGAACAGGGGGTGAGGTTCTCTTCACTGGGATATCTTCACTAATTGGTGTCTATGCATACTTTACACCTCTCATCTGTTGCTATGTTGCATATTATCTTTGGAAAGAAGAGGTGCCTTCAGTTAGGGTTCTTACTATCATCGGAGGATTCTTACTCGTCGTTGGGGTAGGGGGGTTAGGTACTATCTTATTTGGTGATGGTTTCGGCGGACTCCTCGGAGCCTCACTTGCTAAACCTTTAGTTGCACATTTCGCATATTTCCCTAGTGTCTTTCTATTAGCTGGTATTTCTATTATTGGATCAATCATTTTCCTAGAAAGAAAACCGTCTCTTGAGCCCCTTAAAGTTATTACCACCTACCCATTCGAGCAGCTACTTGCTTTTTTTGCTAACCGTAAAGGAAAATCATTTGACGATGAAGAGCAGTCACCGAAACTTCTTGAGGACGATGAAGAAATAATTGAGGAGGACATTCCAGAACAAATCATGGAAATGACAGATGATGTTACCACTTCAGAAGACGATCTCAGGCGTGAACTCTTCGGTGAGTTATCCACAGTTGATGAGGCCCCTGTTCCTAAGCCTAAAAAAGAGGTTAAGGAAGTAAAAATTAAACCTGTGATCTTAACTCCTGAGTTCGTCCCTCCTCCACTTGACCTTCTTAATATAGATAGCGGTAAATCAGGAGCTGGCGACAGTAAGAGTAAGATGCTCACCATTCAGAAGACTCTTGAGCACTTCAAGATTCATGTTGAAATGGGAGAAGTAACTGTTGGACCAACAGTTACTCAATTCACACTCAAACCTGCACAAGGTGTCAACCTTTCAAAAGTTGTAGCACTCCACGATAACTTGGCAATGGAACTAGGAAGTGAGTTTTTGCGTATCGAAGCCCCTATCCCTGGCAAGACACTTGTTGGTATAGAAATCCCGAATGAACGTAAAGCAACTCTTGGACTACGTAGCATGCTTGAGCTTGAAGAGTTCAAGAGTGGCGGACCACTCATGCTTGCAATCGGTAAGAGCATTGTGGGTAAGCCACTCTTTGGTGATTTAGAGAAGATGCCTCACTTACTCGTCGCTGGAGCAACTCGCACAGGTAAGTCTGTCACCCTTCAAAACTTGCTCATGTCGATGCTCTACAAAAACTCTCCTTATGACCTTAAACTTATCATCCTCGATCCTAAGCGAGTAGAATTTACCGCATACCACAACCTCCCTCACCTCTACACACCTGTTATTAAAGAACCGAAGGGTGCTATTAAAGCTCTTAACTGGGCAATTCAAGAGATGGAACGACGATATGAGATACTCGCTGAGAATGGACAGGTTAATGTGAGTGATTACAATAAGAAAGTTCTCGGCCCAGCACTTGAAAAAGCTCGAAAGAAAGGCACAGTTGGGGAGGCAGTAAGCGGCCTTCCACCTAAAATGCCTTATATCGTCATCATCTTCGATGAGTACAATGACTTTATGCTCTCGTACCCTAAGGAAATTAGCCCACTTATTACGTCTCTCACCCAAAAAGGTCGCGCTGCTGGTATCCACCTTATTCTTGCAACACAGCGACCTGACGTGAAAGTTATCACTGGTACAATTAAAGCTAACATCCCTGCTCGAATCGCTCTTAAAACTACTTCCCAGATTGACTCACGCACAATTCTCGACGCATCAGGCGCAGAAGATCTTCTTGGTAACGGTGACATGCTTTATATGGCAAGTGATAACCCTCGCCTCGTACGTATCCAGGCACCTTTTATATCTGTAGAAGAAATCAAAGCAGTGGTGACTCACATCAAGCAAGCACATCTTGAATTTATCCCTGATCACATCGACCTTTCCAAAGTGAAAGATAATAAGAGTAGCTCAGGTGACAACGAAGGCGGTGCGTCTGGTGAAGAACCTGAAGATGACGAGGATTATAAGAGTGCAAAAGATTTCGTTATATCAACAGGTAAAGCATCCACTTCATCCCTCCAAACCGCATTCAGATGGGGGTACAATAAAGCTGCTCGTATTATTAATGACCTAGAGACCTTCGAAGTTATCGGACCTGCGCGTCAAGGTGAAAGATACCGCGAAATCCTTGTTGGCTCAGGTTCTTCCAGTGACGATGACACTAGTGATGTCTCAACTGATAAATCTGTGGATGATATTTTCAGTAGATAAATAAGCTTCAATCTAATCCCCGATGACTCCAGTACAGCCCCCTTACGACCTACGAAAAAAACTTGAAACCTACGGAATACTCTTGCTTATCTGTATCGCTCTTGGGTATGGAATATTTAAGGCCTACCCTCTTGTTGCTGGGCCAACTATCACTATCTATAACCCTCATGACGGAGACACTGTTAAGAAAACAATATTCGAACTCTCTGGGCAAGTCTCTCGTGTAAAAGAGATAACTATACAAGGTCGGCCTATTCCAATCGGAACTGACGGCCATTTCACTGAAGTTATTACCGCCCAAGCGCCTTATACGATAATCGTCATTACAGCAACAGACTTTTATGGCAAGTCGATCACAAAGACCTTGAGGGTGATACCAGAAAAGTAAGGAGAAAGACTTTAGACTTTAGACTTTAGACTTTAGACTTTAGACTTTAGAGAAAAGTATACTCAATAAGTACAGAAATAATACAGGGAGCGACCCTGAGGGGGTCGCTCCCTGTATCGAGCTACAGTCTACAGGCTAATGTCTAAAGGCTATCTCGTTTGTTCTATAGAGCCTGTTGTGAAAATGGTGTACACTGGATGAAACACTAAATACAATAAAACGATAAACTACCATGATGAAGAAAAAAGTTGTGAAACCACTTAAGACTGTCGGGACAAAAGATGCACCATCAAAAGATGGTACAAAGGGTAACTCTGATGCACTCCTTCGTGATATTCAGAATAAATTCGGTGAAGGTGCAATCATGAAGCTTGGCGATACTCCAAAGGTGGATGTTGGTGTCGTCCCTACTGGGTCACTTGGACTTGACGCTGCTCTTGGTGTTGGTGGGCTACCACGCGGTAGAATTATCGAAATCTTTGGCCCAGAATCATCAGGAAAGACAACGCTTACTCTTCATGTGATCGCTGAAGCACAGAAGCTTGGAGGTATTTGTGCATTCATCGACGCAGAACATGCAATGGACCCAGAGTATGCAAAGAAACTTGGTGTTAATATCAATGAACTTCTCATCTCTCAACCAGACAACGGTGAACAAGCTCTTGAAATCACAGAATCAATCGTACGAAGTGGTAAGGTAGATGTTCTGGTTATCGACTCAGTGGCAGCACTAACTCCAAAAGATGAAATTGAAGGAGATATGGGTGCCCAGCATGTCGGTAAGCAAGCACGCCTCATGTCACAAGCACTTCGTAAGCTTACTGCTATTGCCCACAAGTCTAATACTGTTATTATCTTCATTAACCAAATCCGTATGCAGATCGGTGTTATGTTCGGTAACCCAGAAACAACTCCAGGAGGAAAAGCTCTTAAGTTCTACTGTTCGGTACGTATCGATATTCGTAAAATCGCCCAGATTAAGAAAGGAGAAGATGTTGTTGGAGCACGCACCAAGGTGAAGATTGTAAAAAATAAAGTTGCAGCACCATTTAAGACAACAGAATTCGATATTATGTATAACGAAGGTATCTCTCGTGAAGGGGAACTCCTTGCTCTTGGTGAAAAGTTTAAGCTTGTAACAAAATCAGGTGCAAGTTACTCATACGGTGAAGAGAAGCTTGGTCGAGGATATGACGCTGCGCGAACATTCCTCCGTGAGAATACAAAGGTAGGTAACGCTCTTGAAAAAGCAATTCGTAAGGAACTCGAAAGCGGCGCCCTTTCCTACTCAGGAAGCTCAGACCCAGATGAGGAATCAGCTCCAACAGAATAACCTCGCACTTCTTATCTATGGATATTAACGATTTTATCCCAACAATTAAAAAGCCAGAACCAACCCCTATTATTCAGAAGGATATAGATGCAGCAAAATATGATGCAGTAGCTGCTAAACTTTGTGAAAAAAGAAAGAAGCTCGAAGATCATCTCGCAGAAGCAGTTCTTACCGACGAAGATAGAGCAGAGACACTCATTGAGGTTGCGCGACTCAGGGATAGCATGAAGATGTTTGGTATAACTGAGATAGACTACCAAGCGTATATTGCATATAAAGCATCAGAAACGGGAGTGCAGCTTGAGCTATTTTAGTACAATTCATGGCCACTGAAATCACTCCAGATTCACAAACTATACTGACAGAGATAAAGAAACGTATCTGGGTCCCTTTTACGTTTATATTTTTTGTAAGTACGGTAACCACCAAACTTCTCGATACACAAACTCCGAATGGAGGATTTGGGTTAGCGTTACTTAGTGTAGGTATTATTCTGCCACTCTTTATTATATACGCTATTTGTATGCATGTTGTAATTCTTAAAAAATATTCCACTAGAGGGGTGTTAAAAACATTTACTAATCTATGGATACCCATCTTACTTTATCCATTTACTTGTTGTGTACTCGTCTATTGCACGTTACTCATTTTGGATATCTTATTATAAAAATAACAAAACGCAACAATAATTGTTGCGTTTTTTGAAAATTACGGATGTCGTATCACAAGTGTCGTAAGAGCAGACCGGTATGGAGGTCTTGGCCTATTAGCCTCATGAGGCCTACCCTGGTTTTCATTTTGCCAACTGATCAGTTTCTTGTGGTACCCTCGTAAGGACTTCTCAACCTCATCTTTGGGTAATACAGTATTTCTGTATGAATAATACTCCACATTAATTGAAGCACCTGTTCGTTCCAATCGTGCAATATCACGTAGTGCAGCACGATAGACATACGGGTCCTCGAAGAATATGTCCCCAACCTGGACCCTGCTTCTTTTTTCATCTGGGTATTCTTCTACCCAAAACGCATGACCAATCTCTAGTAGAGCCTCAGCATTTGGCACTAACCTTCTATAGTTGAAGTATTCCTTCTTTACCATCAGGTAGCACCCTGCAACAATAGCCACCAAAAATTCAGCTGCAAGTGTAAGTAACACAATTGTTAATGTTTCCATCGACATTCTCCTCAAGTATAAATGAACTAATTACCAATAATAGCACACTACTTCTAAAATGAAGGATTGTCAAAAATTGAAAAATAGGTCACTTTTTGATATGATACTATGTACATATCTGCATTTTGCATTTGTATTTACTAATCCCTAGCACCCATTATCTAATTCCTACCCATATGGCAACACTTGATTATGATGAAATTAAGCAGCGAAAGAATATTGTCGTAGACGGCATGCCGTACGAAATTCTTGAATCTCACGTAGCTCGAACCCAAAAACGTAAGCCACAAAACCAGGTTCGTATGCGTAACCTCCTCAATGGTAAGGTTGTTCCGGGCACATTCCATGCATCTGATACTGCAGAAGAGGCAGAAATCTCAAAGCGTGAAGCGCTTTTCCTGTATGCAAATAAAGGTGAATACTGGTTCTGTGATCCAAAGGACCGCTCAAAGCGATTCGAAATCAGTGCTGATGTTTTAGGCGATAGCACTAAATATCTCAAAGATAACACTGTAGTTGATATCAAAATTTTTGAGTATGAGGATGAAGAGAAGATCATTGGAGTTACCCTTCCTATTAAGATGACTTTTGAGGTTAGAGAAGCCCCTCCTGCAATAAAAGGTAATACTGCTTCAGGTGGAGGAAAGATGGTCATCATCGAAACCGGTGCACAAATCACTACCCCACTTTTCATCGAAGCTGGAGAAATGATTATCGTAAATACTGATACTGGTGAATACGTAGAACGAGCTGGGAAATCTGAGAAATAGTAGCTAGAAATAACACAAGAAAGGCCGCGCTTCGCGCGGCCTTTCTTGTGTTAACTACCAACCACCAAAAACTACTTCACCGGCTCACATATAACGATATCTACACCACTTTCTGTACACTGAATCTTAACCAAAATATCTTCTCCAACCTTTTGAACAGTTATTGAATCAATGAGAAATGTGAGCGGTTCTCTTGAAGCCATAATTGTTCTTTTACTATCTGCTAACACCTTAACATGACTTTTGATGAGTTCTAAGTCAGCATCTGACACTCCGGGAGCCTTATCTATAGTCCCCATCGATGAAAGAAATGTAGGACTATCTTTAATTGGCCTAAATCTGCCCACAAAGTGCACGCAGTCATCTTTATCAGGATTATCACCGATACAAGCAACATTTTCAAGATACGGAAACTGACTTTTCATTGTATCGACCACAGACTGTGTTGCTTGTTTATAAAGAGCAGCTTTATCTTTATCAACATGACTTGTAGAAAACCCACCTTTTGCGAAAAATGCTATGCCGGCAACTACAACAAGAATAATCAACAGGCCAACTGGTAACTTAGTCGGTGAAGTATTCTCTGAACTTTGAGAACCTAGTGAACTAACTGGGTTTACTTTGTGAGCTCTATTCTGACTAATATCGAGCAGTTCCCCTTCTTTTGGTAAATCATCATCCATAATACTTCTATTATATCATTTGCTTCTCAAGATAAGAACTTTTATACACTTTCGGTATGAGTAATTGGTGTATTCTTTTTATCTCGTAACTCCATAATTCTGTGGGCTACTGCTTCAACTTCCACCACATCTTCAATAACAAACTCTTGGTCAGAACCAGCAGTTTGGACTTTTAATTTCCCATATCCAAGAAAAGTCGCAATGAATCCGCTCTTTTCAAACGAAACGTCCTGGATTTTTACAAGCTCCATAAACGATTCATTTCGCATAAACATATTTTTCTGATCAACTGCAATAATATGTCTATCAGTCACATACCATACATCAAAATAATTCTTTGTCCAAAAATAAAAGAAACTCGTCCAAAAAATAATTACGAAAAATACAAAAACCATCGCCATATGAGCTTTATTATCAGAACTTAGATAAGGAACCGCACCGTGAGATGAAAGATATCCTGCTATACCAATAAAAATAAGACACCCCAGTGCGTGTACAAGCATATCTTCTACATACACAACCCAGTGCTTATGCACCCCTTCGAGCAATGTCTCCCCTTCTTCTAGTAGGTGATCTTGTTCCATACTATTACATAGTTATCATAAAGATAAATAATCCTAATGACCCGATGAGAAAAATAATTCTTGCTTTTGCTACAGCTGTATCATCCTTTCCATGCTTCCACCAAACATATAGTAGTGCACCCGCAAGTGGAATGTAGATTATGAGTGAACTAAGAAAAATAATAAGTCTTCCGTCCATACATGTTTATAAATCGAATTTTCTATTGATTTCTGCGGTAATTTCATCAAGTGGGCGACCGTACGTAACATAACTTAGTTCTTTAAGCGCAGGAATTCTTGTAAAATCACCTTTAGGGGCATTTGCTACAGCTATATCGAAAGGTCTCTGAGGGACACCGTTAGCGAGCATACTAATATACGCATGATAGTTATCAATCTTCATTATATCTTCAGCTTTAAAGGTTGGTGCAAACTTGCTCTCAAGATACTTAGCGTCATCTGCTGAAATTCTATAGACCGCCATTGAACCAACATTACCAAATACCGCACCCTTAATTTCCTCTGATAATTGACCAATGTATTGGTGTGCAATATTAAGCGAGAGTCTATATTTACGAGCTTCTGAAAGAATACTTGCAATTGCAGGCGTGGTTACGTTTTGGAATTCGTCTATGTAGAGATAAAAGTCTGGACGTTTTGAAATATCTGGCTGATCAACACGTGAAAGTGCTGCTTGAGAAAACTTACCTACAATAATAAGACCGAGAAGGTTCGCGTTAATATCTCCAAGACGACCTTTAGCTAAGTTAACTAGGAAAATTTTCTTGGTGTCCATTATCTCACGGAAATTAAAAGCACTATTCTCCTGTGAAACAATAGGTCGCATAATATCATTAGACATGAAGATGTCGAACTTACTGTTAACATACGGCACCCAGTTTTGAAGTCCTTGGTCCCCTGTTGTTTTCTCAGCATTCTCCCAGAATTGATTAAGGAGCGGGTTCTTGCTCTTTGACAACTTATAGTCACGATATTCTTTATTAGAGAATACTCGGGAAATATCAAGAAGTGTATTACCACTTTCTGGATGTTCCATTACAAGAAGTGTTGCGTTACGGAAATATTGCTCAAAACCTGGGCCGCCTGAAGTCTTCATATCAAACAGTGTGTTAAAGATATTGAGGAGCTCGTTTACCACAAACGTTTTTGTCTCTGGTTTATTTCTGTCATACTCAAGCATATTAAGCCCCATTGGCCGTGCCATATAAGACGGGTCAAAGTAAATAACATCCTTAGCACGCTCAGGTGGAACGTTCGCTAAAATATCATCAACATCGCTTCCATGAGGATCGATAAAACAACAACCATCGCCATTTTTGATATCCTGAACAATCATATTCTTTAGAATAGTTGTTTTTCCGGTACCAGTTTGCCCAATCACATACATATGACGTACACGAGCTTCCCTGTCATAATGTACCTCTGTTTCTAGCCCGCGATATTTATTTATACCCAAAATGACACCAGTTGTTGCAAGTGTAGATGGTGCAGCTGCTTGCGTATACCCTTGTGACTGCACGTTAGAAATATCCTTTGTCTGCATAGGGAAGTGAAAGATAGAAGCCAGTTCTGCTAAGTTAAGCGGATAACTTTCATCTTCATTCCAAAGTCTGTAGGAATATCTATGAAGAAGTGCTCGCTGTTTTTTTCCTTCAACCTCTACCCATTTAATACTATTGCCATGAACTTCAGTAAAATGAGTAAATGCACCTTCTAGTTCAGCACGCATCGCTTGCGCTCGGGCAAGACTTCCGGCTGATGAAATAATTCGAATGTTGGATTCAATGATTGTCTTTGATAATTTAGCTTGCACAAGTTTTGTTGATTCTTCGTTAGCTTGTGTTTTTGCTTTTTCTTTTTCTTTTTCTATTTCTTCAGGAGTCTTGGAAGAGAACATCTCGCCAAGCATATGGAATGTCTCTTTGAGCATGTCTTGCTTATCAATTACACGCTTAAGTGTCTCACCTTTACGTAGATCCTCAAGCATTTCACCGTACCGCTTAGCAAACACGTCCCCTGCAGGTCTGATGAGAAGTTGTAATGAGAGCCCTTCGTCGTCTTTAGCAATCTTAGTGAATGCTGCAAGAATAAGAGACATCGGGTCTGCTTCCATGGTTTCATAAGTCTTAATCGGAAGTACTGGGTGAGTTGAGTGTGATGCGTATGATACTGCAGTAATAGCGTGGTCGTGGAAAATATTATAATCATCTTTACAATCCTTTACCTTGGCGGTTGGGAAAACTCCAAGTACCACCTTTTCAAAAAGTGGTGCGTAGTCAACATGTACTGCACAATAAAATGCAGCCGTTGTCGAACCATTTGCAACACCAAGCTCAAGAGAGTAATAATTTTTTTCTTTATTTGTTGCATCACTTGCTAGAGCCTGCATAGACGCATACCATTGCTCCATAAGTGCCATCATTTCTTTAAGCGGTTTTGCTTGGCCTTCGAGTGCTTCAGGAAGAAGGATTTCAAAAAGCTTCATATGAAGTGCCTTCCATTCTTCTTTAGTAATGTCATTTTTTACTTCATGACCAGAAATAAGATACTGTACAAGGAATCGCTCGAAATCATCCTCAACTTCTGGATTACCAAGTTCTTCAGCCATATGAAGTGCATTTCGCACCCCTTTCTCTGCCATCACTTGTGACAACATCTGCACCTGATCATCAGTTTCTTTAGGGGTCAACCATTCAAGGAGACGATGCTTTTCACCACCTGTTAACTGTGCAGCTGGTGCAATAACTCTCTCAACTGGTGTCGTTTTATAATCCTGTACAACTTCATGAGCTCTGTCTTTTTCAGTGAATCTATCCTCGAAACCTTTTGCTCTCTCCATTTTATCTTGGACCTGCTGTCGTAAGTATGCTATTTCTTCTTCCGGAGTTTTAAATTGTGGGTTCATGCAGATAGTATATAAGGGTTAAGAGTTAGTGACTAGTGGAGAAAAACAAAAGCACCTTTCTGGTGCTTTTGTTGTAACGATAAGTGTATACAACTTATGCTTGTACTGGTGCTTGAGCTTGCCCCACTGCTGCTGCCTGCATCTGGGCCTCTGTTTTTGATGGGTCTACTGGTACAGCAACCTGGCTAGCTGGTTTCCATGAACTAATTGGTGGAATTACTCCTGTTGGTACTGATGATGTCTTTGAGGCAACAGCAACAGGTTCTGGGGTTTGAATTGGAGTTTGAACAGGAGCTGGGGTAGGCACCGTTTCTTGAACCTGTACTTCCGCAACTGCTGTAGCTACAGCAGGTTCTGGGGCAACAACTAGTGCAGGAGCGGGTGTAGGGTCTTGCATAATTGGTTGCACTGGGGCTTGTTCTGGCATCACTTGTGCAACAGATTCTGGGGCCACCTCTGCAACTGGTTGGACAGATGCCACTACCTCAGGTTGAGTTACAACTTGTTCAGGTGTTGCAACTTGAGAAACTTCTGGAGTTACCTCAACTACTTGTACTGGTTCAGGTGCTAGTGCATCAACAGCAACTGGTGAAGATGATGCAATAGAATATGGTTGTGGTACAGGAACAGGTTCAGGTGTGGCAACTGGTACAGGAGTTGGTGCTTGAGTTGGTGTAGTCTGACTAGCAATCGGTGCTTGAGTTTCTGCAACTGGTGCTTGTGCCGGAGCAACAGCCTGCACAACAGGAGTTGGTTCAGGTGCAGCCTGAGTAAATGAAGTTATCGACTGTGCTTGCGCAGGTGTTGCTTGCGGCAGCGGTGCTTGAGCAGGTGGTGCTGCTTGTGGAAGTGGGCTAGCTTTCTTCGCAGCGAAAATAACAAGTGTAATAAGGATAGCAACAATAAGAATAAGAGGCCCTAGTACAAAATATGAAGGAACTTGTGCCGAAAGTAATGATGCAAAATCCATAATGATAAAGAATGTTTAAATGTATATAACGATAGTGTATCGTGTTATGGAGGTAAGTAAAGTGAATTAAAAGGGAAATCTTTTATTATTTTTTTATTTCGATTTTTAAACGTCAATGGCAAAGCCACGAATTTGCTAATTCGAAATCGCATCTGAATCAAAGTTTTTTGCAAGCGAAGCGTTCTTTAGCAAAAAAGCTTTGATTCACTTCGCTGTGTTTCGCCTAGAAACACAAGAAGATAAGCAAGTTTTGCCGTAAATAGATTTGTCCATTTTCTTTTTACTTTTAAACGAAATGAACAGAATACTTTTCTGCTGATTTTTATGCGTAAAAATCATATCGAAACTAGCAAGTTTCGATGCCGAAAAGTTGCCCTTACATGACTGCGACTTAACAAACTGAATACAGTTTAAAAAGTCGGGAGCTTCTGCCTCGCCCGTCGGCTCCGGCAAGTCATTTCTTTTTAAAAGCTTGAGTGAGTTAAATACAAATACCATACAAACTGTGTGATCCCTTCGGTGTAGCCCATTTGTCTGAAAGCGAAGCGGTCTGATTGTCTGACAGTCTTTTGTCTTCCTCTAGTATGCTGTTAGGATTTCTGCGTCGCCTTCTGTGATGAGAATAGTATGTTCGAAATGTGCCGAACGTTTATGATCTTTGGTGATGAATGTGTAGCCATCATCAGCTAGGTACACTTCATCGGTTCCCATATTAACCATAGGTTCAATTGCAAGAACAAGGCCTGGTACAAGCTTCGGGCCTTTTACTCCATCGTCAAAGTTTGGAACATATGGTTCTTCATGAACTTTATACCCTACCCCGTGCCCTGAAAGGATTTTTACCACACCGTACTTTTTTGGAATTGCCTTTTCAATTGCTTTTGAAATATCATTCACATACTTACCATACTTCGCAGCTTTTATACCTGCCATAAGTGCATCTTTTGTAACTCGCAGAAGTTCCTCATCTTCTTTACTTATTTTACCAACCGCAACAGTTCTCGCTGAATCACTAATCATCCCCTTATGCTTCACACCACCATCAAGCCCTACTATGTCCCCCTCCTTAAGAACCCTATCTCCACCGATCCCATGCACCACTTCATCGTTGACTGATATACAAATACTTCCAGGGTACGGGTACGCAGCCCCAAATGGTTTGTAGTTAAGGAATGCAGGTGTGTCCCCCATATCAGTAATCATCTTGTACACAAAATCATTAAGATATCCTGTTGTAACTCCAGGTTTTACTTCTTTTGTCACTGCTGTTAAGACAGCAGAAAGTCGCTTCCCACTTTCGCGAAGTAATTTGATATCGTTTTCGTTTTTTAATTTGATGTCGTATTTCATATGTAGATAATGGAAAGTTGGAGGTGGAAGGTAGGGAATGCAAAATACACACCTCTATGCCATTCCTAGTTTTTCGAGTATTTCCTTGTGAACTTCCTCAATAGATTGCTCACCTTTAATATGAACAAATGTATACCGCGGGTCATGAGAGTACACATCAATGATTGGGAGAATATCTTTCTCGAACCATTCCATCTTACGTTTAGCATTCTCGATAGTGTTATCGTCTTCACGATTACGTTCTGCTATGCGAGCAAGAGAAAAGTTCTCAGTTACATCTAGATAAATAACTGTTGCGTGTCCTGTGAATCCATAAAAATGAATAGCACTATGAAGTGGCTCTATCTCCATCACTCTTCGTGGTGCTCCATCTAGGATAATAGACTCCCCTCCAGTAATATTTTCGATGAAAATATTAGACCAATTCCAGACTGCTAAGAATTCTGGTGAAAGTCCTCCAGTGTGAGTAATTTCCTTCGAAAGATTAGCAGAATACGAACCACTCTCACCGAATGCTCTAAACCCACCTCCTGTTGTCACATGGAGCACCTTTTCAGCCCCTCGCTTTTCAAGGACTTCTTTAAGTAGCTTTGCTTGTGTCCCCTTCCCGCACCCTGACCTACCAATGATTATATAGAATTTTTTCTGAGGAGTATCTTGCATTCAATAATACTACCATAAAATATATCATGTAGACAGTATCTAAAACAAAAGAACCCTTTCGGGTTCTTTTGTTACGCAACTAAGATTCTAGATGCATTAGAATATTTAATTCTTTATCTACAACCTATTCTCCACATGAATCACTTTTAATAACAAGACGTGTCATATCAAACACTCTTCCTGTCTGAGGTAAATTCCTCATCCCTTGATACACCTTAACAGCCTCTACTGTTTTATCTCCAAAATATCTAGTAGGTTCAGAAGAAATAAGCCCTTGGTTCTTTAAGAATTTTTGCAAGCTAAGAGTATCGTTAGACTCGTCTCCTCGACTAATATTTCGAGGTAGATCTACACACTCAGTCTGTGCCCCAAGAACTGCAGCGTCAGTATCGATCGAACTAACTTTACCTACTGGAAGATTAACGTAGAACAATTGGGATGTACTCTTTCTTATCTCAGTACCATATTTACACTCTACATATGCAAGATTGATATACTTAATATTTGGGTATTTACTTGTATCTATAGAAAAACCAGTAGAATCAGTTGCTAATTTAGCTCGCGAAATACTGAGTGCTGGGACAGAATACGAACACTCATTTCCTCCATTGGAGGTCCATTTAAAATTAACAATTTCTCCCTTATTCACGGTACTGTTATTATTAAGAACCATAAGACCAGGTCCTCCTTTACCTGTTGATGTTGCATTTACATAAAATTTAACATTGCCAGACCATGTGTACATCAATCTTGCATTCGTAGCAGACGTTGGTTCAGCACATAACATCATTATTGAATAACCACCATTTAAACCAGCCGTATTAAGCTCATACATTGTAGGACTCTTTGCTATATTCCAATCATAAACCTTGCCCATTGGATTAATATTTAAGGTGCACCACCGTGAACCAAACGGACTAATTGACACTTTTATCTTTTCTCCTGCATTCACCTCTGACTTATCAAGTGAAAGAGACGGGGTGAATGCTGCCGAAGCTGTGAGAGCACCAAGAGCGAATAATCCTACTACTAGAAACGTTGATTTTAATGATTTCATTTTCATGGTTGTTGTGATTATATAACACCCTAAGTATACAACTTTAGCAAATCAATACGTTTTTCTTATCCCCATACACAAAAGAACCCTTTCGGGTTCTTTTGTGTATTTGTATTTTGTATTTCTAAATGAAGATATTTGATGAAATGCGAGGAATGGAGTGCGTACGAGGAGGCGTACTTACTAGTACGGTGACGAGCACGCGAGGCTCCATAACAAAGCAGTTCGCAAATATATTCTTTTAGTACTCTTTCATCGAAAGCTGAGCATCAATCTTCTTAATAACATCAAGAATAACAGACACCGCAATCAAAAGTGATGTTCCACCAACTTGGACAGCAGTAAGACCTGTAATTGCTTGTACGACAACTGGAAGTACTGCAACAGTACCTAGGAATACAGCTCCGAAGAATGTAATTCTCGCTAGAATATACCCGATGTGCTCAGCAGTTGCTGTTCCTGGGCGGAATCCTGGGATGAATGCACCATTTTTCTGGAGATTCTCAGCAGTTCGTTCTGGATCAAATGTTACTGCAGTATAGAAGTACGTAAATGAAACAACAAGAATAAAGTAGACGATTCCATAAATCCACTGATTAGCAACAAGCTGGTTAAGCGTACGAGCCAGATCTTGAAGCGCACTGTTACTTGATGTTGCGAAAAGTTGCGCAATAAGCTGTGGGAAAATAAGAATCGAGATAGCGAAGATGATTGGCACAACTCCAGCTTGGTTAAGACGAAGTGGAAGGTAGGTTGAAGCTCCGAGACCATTTGATGCCCCCATTCTCGTTTGACGGGCGTACGTTACTGGCACAGGTCGTTCTGCTTCTGTTACAAACACAATTCCAGAAATAACTGCAAGAACAAGAACGATGATACCGACAAGTGTTGGAATTTGTGAAACATCAAATGTTAGCATGTACTGCCCTAGCTTTTGCGGGATAGCTGCAACAATACCGGCAAAAATAATAAGTGAAACTCCGTTACCAATACCACGCTCATTAATCTGTTCACCGAGCCACATCATAAGCATTGTTCCAGCAGTAATGATAATAAGGTTACTTGCCATCTCGACATGAGTCATTGCAGGAAGAACATCTTTACGGACAAGAAGTGTTAAGAGTGCGAACCCTTGCATAACAGCAAGAGGGAGAGAGATAATTCTTCCATATTGTACGAAGCGACGACGCCCAGCATCACCCTCTTCCTGATACATCTCCTTAAGGCGAGGTGAAAGTACCGTTGAAAGCTGCATAATAATAGAAGCGGTAATGTATGGACCAACTCCAAGCATCACAATAGAAAATGAGGCAATACCTCCTCCTGAGAGGATATTAAGGAGACCGAAGAAACTATTACTCTTAAGCAAGTTAGCGAGTGCTGTTGCGTCAATTTCTGGGATTGGGATAACCGCCAAAAAACGAGTAATAGCAAGAATAAAAATCACGAAGAAAATACGATTACGTAGTCCGCGGTCAGAGAAAATAGCCTTAATTGTTTTCATAATTGGTCTATTCTACCATATTGTCCTGCCTTTAGCCATTGGCTCGAGACGGCTTGGCCGCGAAGATGTCGAACAGCCACCAGGCTTTCGACATGAGACTTTTTATTAATTACCATGATGTCCGAAAGTGATAATTTAATACAAATAACTACGCTAAATATGAAAAATATACCAAGTTTCATGAATTTCTCTATTTCGCATATACTGGCCCAATGTTACGAAGATTCTCCTTGTACATCCCTCTCCTTAAGAAAATCCTGAGGTTTCTGAATATCGTCTTCGCAATCATTGGCTTCGTACTTGTTTTAGGATATTTCGCAGTACGATTTGGGTTCACCAACACTCGAGGGGTTATCGATACTCAAACTGAAAACTTTATTAAAAAGCCAGCAAAGCACCAGAGTGGATATGAGGTATTCCCTCTTGCCCACACTCCAGAATGGGTAGCCTTCAGACAAGCCATAGCAAAAGACCTCCCTGTTATTACAAAAGTCTCAAAAGAAACTGGCGTCCCTGCCCGATTACTCGTAGCTATTCTTGTTCCTGAACAAATGCGATTATTCTACAGTGACAGACCTGTCTTTAAACGATTTTTTGAACCACTTAAAATTCTTGGAAGTCAAAGTCAATTCTCTTTTGGAATATTTGGAATTAAAGATGAGACGGCTCTAGCTGTTGAGAACAACCTAGTTAATAAAAACTCACCGTTTTACCTTGGTAAAAATTTTGAGACCATGTTAGCTTTTTCAAGTTCTACTGATATTACTAATGAACGCTTCGCTCGCATCACCGATGAACATAATCACGTATATGGCTACAGGTATGCTGCACTATATGTTTTACAAATCCAATCACAATGGAAAAAAGCAGGCTACCCGATTAATTCTCGACCTGAAATTATCGCAACACTTTGGAATCTTGGATTTGAAAAATCAAAACCTAAAAAGAACCCGAGTTCAGGTGGTGCAGTTCTTACTATTAATGATACAAAGTACAGCTTCGGAGAAATCGCTCGCCTGTTCTACTATTCCGACGAAATGGTTGAACTATTCCCTGTGCAGTAAAAAGAAAAAGCGCACAACCGAAGTCGTGCGCCACCTTCACAAGGATTTACTTAGCCCTTCTCAGAATAGATAGGGATATATGTTGGATCAACCACAATGGTCCGCATCGGGCCGGTGTGGTCAATACCATAGTCAGCAGTCACCTTTCCGGTTCTGACATGAATGAGCTCAAGAGCAATCGTTGAACCTACTGATGCAGTGTTCTTGATAGTCGCCTCAAGCCGGAATGGCATACCAACTCCAATGTTTGGAACTTCACCGTACCAGCCACCATAGAAGGTAACAGTGAGGCCAGACCCCTTGTCAGTCTTCCACGTTTCCACGTAGTACCAAATTGTGGGACTCATATCTTGATAACCATATTTCAGATGAACATCCCAAGCATCTAAGACGTCTTGGATATTCGTATCTGACCGGTTCGCGAACACCAGTTGATTAACCGGTTGGTTACTGAATCCGTAATTTTCAATGAATTTTTCTGTCCGAGAAAAGGAAATGAGTGTCACCTGCGGCTGCCCTGGAGCAGCTTTCACAGTCCCCTCTGAATTGGAGTTCACAAATAATCCGCTTGGGATTATGAGTGAGTCGAGAATCTCTCCATTGGTTGGAGCCGGTGTCTGAACTTCGTCAGTTACCGAAACAGCTGTGGCGAAAGACATGGGCAGTGCAGCCGAAGTAGAAACGGTCACTGAATCAGCTGTTTCCCCACCGCCACAAGCGGCAAGCAATACCGCGGCCGCAACCACTACCAAACAACGATAACTTTTCATGGAAACTCCTTTGTTTTTAAAAGGTACAAAAAAATCGGCCCATGCCGAATGTTTATATTCTATCATATATTTATGTATATGTCAAATTTCACAGTATAAATAAAAGCGAAAAAACGACGCCTATGGCGTCGCTTTTTGTATTCGTATTTTCTACAGTCTAAAGTCTAATGTCTAAAGTCTGTCTAACTACTTCTTCTTCCCTCCCTTACCACCTTTCTTTGCAGAAAGTTTCTTTGCCTTACGGTCAGCAATCTTCTTAAGCTGATCGTCAGACTGTGGCTTTGGCTTAACAGTTGTAGTAACTGTTCCACCAGCTTTCTCAATTGCAGCAAGTGCTGTAGCTGAAGCAGTACATCCTGTAACTGTAATAGCGATATCAATAGATCCAGTTCCAAGAATCTTCACAACTGGAGTCTTACCAAGGATTTCCTTGATGAGTCCCTTTGCAATAAGAGTCTTTGGATTAACTGCGTCTCCCTTACTAAACACATTAAGTGCAGAAAGGTTAACTACAGCTTCTGGACCTCGGTAGAATACTGATTCAGATCTATTCTTACCATGACCTCGCAATTTTGGAAGCTTCTTGATGATGTCACGCATTGCAGGGCGAACACGGTGTCCAGCTCGCGCTGTCTGTCCCTTTCCTCCCTTACCTGCAGTCTTTCCTCGCTTACCACCACGGGCTACCAACTTACTTTTCTTGTGCGCATGATCGCGTCTTATTTCGTGTATTTGCATAGTTGTGTGGTTATTCAGTAATAATTGGAGCATCAACCTTCACTTCTTCCATCTTAGTTGCAGCTACAGGTGCCTCTCCATGAGCGTACGCTACTTGCTGAAGCGCCTTCATAGTTGCACGAGCGTTGTTAAGCTTATTCTTTGTTCCAGAATAAAACTTCGCAGTTACGTTACTAAGACCAGCAAGCGCTAGAATTGTACGAGCTGAAGACCCAGCAATGAGACCACGTCCTTTGTTAGGCATAATCATCACTTCTGAACTCTTAAACTTCGCAGAGATGTCATGAGTTAATGACTTGTTCTTTGAAAGCTTAATAGTGAACATGTTCTTCTTCGCAGCCTTAAGTGCCTTCTCGATAGCAACTTGTGTATCAAGTGCCTTACCTGTTCCAAGACCAATACGTCCATTTCTATCTCCAGCAACCAGTGCTACTGAGAGTGTAAAACGGCGGCCTCCTGAAACCACACGAGTCACACGACGAATACTAATAGTTTTACTATCGAATTCTGGCTTCTCGCGAGGTGGGCGTGGACCACGTGATCCTCCTCGTCCTCCTGTAGGCTTACCTCCCTTTCCACCACGGAAGTTTCCGCGGCCTCCTTCTGTCTTTTCATGTGCTACCGCAACATTACCTGTCTCAACAGTCGCCTGTGATACTGGTGCCTCTGCTACTGTAGGTGTTGTATTTGTTTCTGACATATATTTAGAGAAAATTAGAAGTTAAGGCCACCTTCACGTGCGCCTTCTGCTAATGCCTGCACTCGACCACGGTACGAGAACCCGCCACGGTCAAAAACGACTGTGGTAATATTTTTCTTCTTTGCTTCAGCTGCAAGCTTAGCCCCTACACTTTTAGCACGCTCAACCTTTGACATCTTATCTGTCAAAGAAATATCAGACGCTGATGCAAGTGTTATTGCAAGAACATCATCAATGAGTTGTGCATACATGTAGCGGTTAGAACGAAATACAGCAAGTCTTGGACGTTCACCTGTCCCGGTTACTCGAGAACGAATCTTCTTGTGAAGACGCTCACGCTTTTGTGTTTTGATGTTTGTTTTCATATACGTTTAAAGACTATGCTGACTTCTTACCTTGCTTACGACGGATAACCTCATCACTGTAACGAATACCCTTACCCTTGTATGGTTCAGGCTTCTTAAGTGAACGAATTTGGTTAGCAAAGAGTCCGACCTGCTCCTTATCAATACCTGTAATGGTGAGTGCTCCCTTTTCTGCTACCACAGTAAGACCTTTCGGAATTGCTTTGATAACTGGGTGAGAAAACCCAAGTGACATGTTAAGGTCAGTGCCTTTCACTTCCCACTTGAATCCAACTCCTTCAACAAGAAGTCTCTTACTAAATGGAGTAACCACACCTGTAATCATATTTTGGATATGTGACATGTATGTTCCCCAAAGTGACCGTGAGAACTTGTCGTTTCGACGAGGCTCTGATGTGATGATGCCACCTTCATTTTTGAAAGTTACTTCATCACGAATCTCGCGCACGAGTTCTCCTGCTGGTCCTTTGACACGTACAGCATGGGCATCGAATGTTACTTCAACACCTGCTGGAATTTGTATTTGTTGTTTTCCTATTCTGCTCATACGTTTTTACCAGATTGTGAATAATAGTTCCCCACCAACAAGTTCTTTACGAGCTTGCTTGTCAGAGAGAATGCCTTTTGGAGTTGAAAGTACTGTCATACCATGACCGTACTTAAATGATGTAATATCCTTTACCCCTGTGTAGACACGCTTTGACATCTTTGATACACGCGCTACCCCGTTAATACGTGGTGAGCCTTTGACATATTCAATCACAACTTCGACAGTTGGCTTGATATCTCCGTGCACAATATAGGTTTTAATGTACCCTTCTTTTTTGAGAAGCTCTAAAATTGCCACCTTCATTTTTGATGAAGGTACAGTTACAGTTGCCTTGTTAACAAGACCACCGTTCTTGATTGCAATGAGCATGTTTGCTATTTGATCCATAGTGTTGTTGTTACCAAGAAGCCTTTTTAATACCTGGAATCATTCCTTCGTTAGCAAGCTCACGGAAGCATGTTCGACATAGTCCAAAATCTCTCATAAAACCTCGCTTTCGACCACATTTGAAGCATCGGTTCACTAATCGTGATGAGAATTTTGGCTTTTTATTGCTTCTTGCAATAGTTGATGTTTTTGCCATTCTTGAATTAGTTTATTGGTTAATAGTTACTAGTTGATGACACGTAAAATTGTGCATAAAAATACAAAATCTGTGCGTACCAGCACTAACCCCTCTGAATATCGCGTCATTTTTACGTAAATCTTGCTTTTTTTGGCAAAACTTGCGGAGAAAGACGGATTACAGAGAGTTTCGTAATACTACCACAGAAGCCAGCTTTTAGCCAGTGGCTTTTAGCTATTAGCAGAAAATCGAAAAGCCCCGGTTCCTTACGGAACCGGGGCATGATATACATCATACAAACATCATCCTCATTAACACACTTATTAATGAACAAGTCTCGACATGAGCACAGTCTCCTGTGGGCACTCCTCAACTTCAACCCCACTTTTATGGACCCCTTTTGGTTCCTGATTTTCAAAAAGCATCCATGTTGCAAGTTGGGCAATCGCATCATATGAACTCTGACAATTTCGTCTAGCGTCATGGTCATCATGTAATTCATATAATTTTTTATGATATTTTTTACGAATTCGTACAAGCTCTTCATAATATCGCTCTATCAAATCAAACCGATTATGCTCTTTTAGAACAGAAAGGACTGGAAACCCAAGCGTATCGAGAGTGTATAAATTCACAAACCTTGTAGCACTACTTTCAGTTATTTGCGAAAGCACCCTGTAACTCATAATAATTTTTCTACTTACTTCGCTTAGCATACACAATGAATAGAGCAGAACAAGGAGAAGAGCTGTAATGACGCAAGCCATGAAAGCCATGAAGAATTTGAAATCTTCATCTGATGTATGAGGACTTTTAAGATAATATAGTGCAGCGACCATAATAAAGCCCATTCCAAGCAATAGACTCGCACCAACAGTGCTTCTGTAGCATTTGTTACTAAACTCAACTAACTCTTTTAACTTCATGTAACCCCCTTTATTACATTTATATAAGCCATATACTACCCAAAAAGTACACAACTCCGCACCTAATGACGTTCGTCGTATTAACAATCTTACAAAACAAAAAACCCGTAATCTTAGCAAGATTGCGGGTTGTGTTGTTACAAAAGTGGTAACGGGGCACTATTAGTAGCCAATAACGTCGGGACGGTGTGCTTAGTTGACCAAATATCTGCTTTTGACCTGTCAGGGTCCATCTGCCTAAAGCTTGGCAACAGCTTGATAAGAGCAATTCTTTCTGACGCTTTATTTCTCTCATCTTCTACGACTTGTTGAGAATTTGCTTTTCGAGAGAATTCAAAGTATCTACTGAGCACATACTCTTCATATCTGTCTTTGAGCTGAAATGATGTGTGTGATTTCACAACATCAAACACAGGGTAACCATCCATTTCCAACTGAAGAAGAAATTTAACTGTATTGCTCGAGCCTTCAAGAATAATATTCTTGATAATGTTCCTCTTGTTCCAATCACTTGTGAGCTTACGGATAATAGTCATGAAGTACCATATACCCACTCCGTTAAACATGATAAATGGAAGCACCCAAACGCTCTGAAGAAAGAAAAAAGTAGAGAGGAAACCTCCAAAAACCGCAGTAAGAGCAAGAACAATCATTGATAGTCTGTCTCGAATGAAAATAAACTCTTTAAAGTCATTCATCACAACCTCCTTATGCTACAAGCAAAAGTATGTATCTCTTAGTAACCTACCATAGCTACATAGTTTTGTACACAAAAAACACCCTACACCAAAGTATAAGGTGTCGCATCATCTCTACCAATAGCGGAGACGTTCTTTTGGGACAAGCTCTGAACGTGGAATGACGCAACTAGTAGCAATACTTGCCCTGGTCGCTTCCCTGTCGATGACTACAAATGGTGCGAGCGTTGCACACCAAACATCGCTCCCAAGGATTGCATTTTTCTTCTCTACAAGTTCTTTTTGGGGGTCGCCATACTCTCGTATCTCGCTTACGATTTCATCTTGAAGAGCGCCGAGTAAGTCACGAAGATGACTTCGTAAGGCAGATAAGATGGGCGCATCTTCTTTACACTGGATAAGTCTATGAAAAACTCTATGGCGCAAACCATCACGATAGCCGTTCTTACAAGTCAATGAAAGCAGCTGCTCAAACAATTGCTCTTTCTCTTTCGAAAGTGTGTTCGCGATATCACGTGAAAGTGTCACGCGTATACCTGGTGAACAGATATGTCGCAAGCGTGCGATGATTTGATCAATTACAGACAAGTTGTTTACAGAAGTCATATTTATCCCCTCTTATTGAGTCAACAAAGAATTCTAATCAAAACTCTAGCAATCTAAATCACTGCCGTCAACCATGCTACACTGATACTATGCTACAAATCATTATTTCATCAATTGCAGGAATTATTAGCTTTATGGTTCTTGATTACATTTTCCTTGCGCAGATACTCAAGGATTTTTATCTCACCAAGCTCGCTAGTCATATTACCGTAAAAGATGGCTCACTCGTCCCTTACCTACCTGCAGTTCCACTTGTGTATATTGTTGCAGTACTTGGTATCTGGGTATTTATTCTCTCTAAAGTTACAACGCTTTCGCAAGCATTCCTTTATGGAGCGCTTATGGGCTTCATCATGTACGCATTCTATGACTTCACGAATCTTGCAACTCTTAAGGGTTACCCATGGTCACTTACGATTGTTGATATTATTTGGGGGACATTCCTTGTTGGGACAGTGACGGCAATTATGTTTTTTGTGAAAGGATTTTTTGCATAAAGAAGTTGTCTACATCTTGATCTTGCAAAATGAAGGGCAGCCTACGGCTGCCCTTCACTTATTTTCTCCCTCTCACTAATCTTACTTCTTTATCTTTCTCATTACCTCATACCCCATACCCACAATCACAACAAATACGAACCCAAACGCAAGCCATGGCACCCATCCATGCTTTTCAGTGAATCTACTTTCTTCTTGATCACATGCGTCCCCCACACCATCTCTGTCAACATCACTCTGATTGAAGTTAGAAACGAATGGACAGTTATCTCTATACGTTGCGACTCCATCATAGTCATAGTCATCACATGTATCCCCTATACCATTACCGTTACCATCTTTTTGGTCCGGATTAGGTTGCACAGGGCAGTTATCAGTTAGATCAAAAATCCCATCAGCATCAGTATCTATTTCTTTAGGAGTAGGCCGTTCTTTAAAAAGAGGATTTTTCGTTTCTGTTCCGACGCTGAGCTCGAATTCTTTTGGCTTAGCGAACAAGTTAATTGGCGGTGTTGGAATATTCTCTCGTCCAATTGAATCACCGATATAGAGCAAATAAGTAACTCCTGGCTGGTAAACGAATCGAATCATGTTGTGTATCTCTTCATGAGTTACTGTACCAACGCCCACTTCTCTAAATCGTATTGGCTGAGAATACTCAAAAGCAATTACCACCTTCTGTGCTGACTGCATTGGGAACATTGCCTGACTACCTTGTATGGTATTGAGTACTCGTTTACCATCTATTGTTAGCTGAAACGAGGTCGGCATGTATGAATCTGAAGTAGTAGTAAAAGTAACTCTATCAGTAGTTAATGGCTTCGCATAGGTAATAGTAATAGTCCCTTTCTGAACACCAGAAGTGGTGAGTGGAAAATCAAATGTAGTAGACGGATTCGCATCAGCTAGCGCCTGAGCGTTGACACATTTCTGCATACACGCCTCTACAGATAACGGTAACTCGACACTTGTCCTTCTATCGGTTACGTATTGTTGCTCCACTGCTTCTCCTTTATCATTAGCAACCACAAAGATTCGTGCAGGGTCTAGATCAGATAACTGTACTATCGCGGGCTGTGTTACCGTGATTGGTTGTATCTGCGTAACACTTTGATATCTAGAAAAGTCAGCTGCGTATGCACTAGAATACATACCCACAAGTGTAAGAACAAAAGCAATAGTTACTTTCATATTAGTTATCAGTACTTGTCGTTTTCTTAATAATAAATGCAGAACTAAGAAGAAGGATACCTGTAACGATACAAATAAGAACTCCTACTGCCACATTTCCTGTTACCCATGCATCAATTAAAATAACTCGAGCAGCCACAAACCCAAGCCAGACTCTTGCAATCTTAATTCTTGTGTCACTGTTATCTCGTGTCCCCTTCCATAATTCAGAAAGACCAACAATGGTGTAAATAAAGATACTCACAAACGCCGCCAACCCTGCACTTGGGATAATAAGATGTGCTAACTGCCAAATAGATATCGCTATCAAGAAGAGCCCGGAAGCAAGTCCTGTATAAGCAATTGTTTTAATTTTCTTACTAAAGAAGAAGTACAGATAGTACGAGATAGCGATTCCGAAACTAACTGCGAACCAGTCTTTAGTTGAATTCAGACTAGCAAGCGACCCGAACAAACTTGCAAGAGCAAAGAAGTTGATAATAGCGGTTTTTTCGGTTGTCTCATTATCATTAGTAAGTCGATAGATAAACATTGTAAGTCCGATACCAATGATGAGAGTCGAGAGCTCAGTAGCGAAGTATGATGTAGTGACAAGGTGAAGTACTTGCCACACAATATCCATCACAAGAAGCACAACAACGGTAAGCGCTGTATAGCTAAGATCTTTGTTCTTATCACTAAAGTATTTATAGAGTACATAGTACACCACAAGGGCAACACCGATGATGAGAAAATCCTGCCATGCCTCAAAGAGGAAATGAGTCGGGTACGACAAACGAGCAATATTTCCGATACTCACAATGACATACAAGAGTGGCAGTATGTTAAAGAACGACATCACCTTCGTAATCTGTACATTTCTTGAAAGATAATATGTAAAGTACGATACCGCTCCACCTATAAGAAGAAGTGTTACAGCAAGAGCATGCCCTGAGATTTCAAGCATGATGGCAGTTGTAAGCATTCCAAGAGCCACTCCCCCGTACACCAAAAATGACGTGTATACATTGGTAACTTTGTACACAAAGAAGAACCCTGCTGCATAGATGAGACCAACAGTTGCGATAAGGATTGGAGAGAGTTCGGGATTAGCTTGGCTTGTGATCCACATAAGTGCGAATCCTGCATTTAAGAGTGCGACAATTCCATCATCCTTAATAACATATCCTTCTGTTCGAAGAATTGAGAACAGACTCGTGATATAAAAGAGTGCACCGAATAACGCAACAAGAATAACTTCTTTTGCAAGTAACGGAGAATCCCCTAGTCCGCCAGTAATGTAAGACGCAGAATACATCATAACAATGACAAGTGACATAAGGATAAGTGATCGCCACCGTGTCACAAACGCAAGCCACACAACCCCAACTATCACAACTGCTAGGTATACAAGGATGTCAAAGAATGTTACTCCAGCTACATGAGTAAGTACTGGCACGATACCAGCCATAAATAATGCCAAATGCGCAAGTGGTGCTCGCTTGTACATAAACGAAGTGAGTGCAACACATACCGTTGTCAAAAACATCATTACCATTGAGAAGTATGCATTAAAGACTTGGAAGTCTGGCTGATGCGCAACATATGAAGAAATTATAATGATAATCGCTCCAATAAGATGAATAGTCCCACCTGCTATAATCTGTTTCTTGGCATACCAAAATCCAAAAGCCATGAAAGCAATTCCAAAGAGATACCCTACTGCAATTTTCCCTGCTGGACCAATATATTCAAATGCGAGAGAAAGGAAGAAGAGTACCCCCATTAAAACAAGTACCCCTCCTAGCTTAAGGAGCCAGTCTTCTTTAAGCCATAACATAAATGCTGACTCTTTGTATGGCTCAACTTTATTACTTATTTGCGTACTTGCTACATGCTTCACCTCTTGATGTGACTCCTGCTGAACAGGTTGAATGTTATTTATTTCATGAGCTCCTGGTTGTGAGGATACGGTGGATGCTTGTGACTGAGACATGACAGACCCGAGCGCTTCAGCATTTTGCTTTCGAGCTTTTGCCAACTCCCTGTTTCTTCTCTCGATGGTATCAAGGCGCTCCTTCACATCCGAAGATTGCTTAATCGAAAGGACACTGAGAATAACTGCAATAATTGATAAAAGTACTGTCATGTGCGTAAAATAAATAATAGTTAGTAATAATGTCTACTATCTAAAAAGTATACCCCGGTATTACATAAAAATATACTCACCTATTCAAAAAGAGGCACCAAATGGTGCCTCTTTTTGCGTACATACTACCTTAGTTACATGTTTCTGCGGTAATTGATTCTCGTGTAAAATCATATACCATACCTGTTTCTGGCAGCCCCTTGCTTCGCTGATACAACTTTACAGCACTTACTGTCTTATCCCCAAAGAAGCCTGTCACACTATCGTTTAACAATCCTTTTGCACTTAAGAATGTTTGAAGTAGTTTTATTTGACTTGATTCATCTCCTCGATGAAGATTAGTTGTGAGATTAACACACATTGTTGACTCCCCAAGTACTTGCTGATTAGTAGGGACGTTATATGCTCCCGCACCATCACTGGTATTAACGGAAGGAACAGAAGTACCCCCAGGTACCATAAATATCTGATTATCTTTTGCACTATATGTGCCAGTAAAATTTTCAGGTTTAAGTGAAATCCCCTTTGAGGCAAGCCAAGAACTTAACTCTGAAAAATACTGATCTGAGGTTTTATACGCAAACTTCGCAACTTTATTTTGTTGATAAGAATTTATCTCGTAATTAGGGAGCGGTGAACTATCAACCGTAGTAAGTCTCTGGTAATGGTATCCAACAATAATTATTTTTGATGGACGAACAGCACTTAGATTAGCAAGAATCCAGTTTGTAGGTTCATATGATGTAAGAACAAGAACTTTATTAGCTGCCGACTGTGGAACTGATATGTATACAACTCTTTCTGGGTGCCCACTCACCGGCTCAGAAGGACCTGTTCCTTGATACTCAGGATGGATCGCATAAGCAACAGAAGCATCAACACCTTCGTAGACACCAAAACCAATCGCTTCTTCTTTAAACGTAGAGGTATCACTTAGGGGCGATACTGTGCTCCCATCTGTACATGTGTACTCCCACAATGTCGGGATTTGTTGTTTAACTGCACTTGGTGTAGATTTTAAGCTCTTTGCATACAATGCAATTTCACTGGAATTAATGTCCATCGAGGTTGGGTATACCATTTTAGAAGCTACGGCTTTCCCACTTGCACATGCATTTGTTGATACGATACAGCCAGTTTTTCTTTCATAACCATAACCTGCCTGAGGACACATATCTGGATCACCCCCAAACTCATTTCCATAATCCCAGATACCATAACAACCCACCTGACCATTTGCTAGTCCATATTGCGCAGGCTTAGAACAAAGCATTGCGTTATATCCTGGACCATGAGCTACTTCAGTTGGAGTTGGGGTAACAGTAACATCTTTCCCTCCAATATAAAACTTTTCACTTCTTGCATACTCACCTGCTTTTACATAATAGTAACCAGTTGGTAGATCTTTTTCCAGTCCAGCAAGTTTACTAAAATTAATCGTGGTAGAATCTGTACCACTAATGGTAACTCCTAGACCGTATTCAACGTTTTCATTAGCTACACTTACAATCTGAGTTTCTGTTCTCGGTACATTTTTATAAGTGATATAGATATATGGAACAGATACCTTATAGACCTGGATAGACGGAGAGCCATTATTTGGTGTAAATGTATCTACAACTTTTTTAGAAGTCGGTTCATATGTTTTCTTTTCAGGTAATGTTGGGTTATTTGGGTTACACAAGTCCGGAGTCTGTGTACATTCAGTCGAAGCTTGCTCAGTTGTTTTCTTGGTTACAGTATTACAACTTTTTTCTTTAATAGCCTTTCGAGTGAATGAACCCACAAGCCCAGACGCTATGAGACCGTTTTGCCTTTGAAAGGTTTTAACTGCTTTAAGCGTTGCTGCACCGAAGTATCCAGTAGGATCAGAATCGAGAAGCCCTATATCTAAGAGAAAGTTCTGAAGTTCTGTTACTTCATTATTTGTTGTTGCATCTTTTGAACGAAGTTTAAGAGTGTATGATAACTCAGTACATGTTAGCTGTGTATCTTCTACATCCCCTACTTGTGTCTGAATTGTTTGTGCACTAGTAAATCCAAATGCAGAAAACGCTAATAAGGCTACGATTAGGTATTTTTTCATAATGAACTTAGTATACCTAACAAAATAGATCGTCTCTATATAAATATGTTAATAGTAAAAAGGCCGGCGCTTCGCGCCGGCCTTTTTACTATTCCCCTTTTATTATTTAGAAACTAAACGGTGTTGCGTTAACAGTTATCTTTGTTTCTGCTGCACCAATAACTTGGTTAGCGAGATTAACAATAGTTACTTGGAATGTAACATCCTGCTTGTACCATGTGCCATTAGTGATGACAGCTGGGATTTCCTGTTGTGCATTAATAACTGTAGATGGGACAACGAATTCTTGACCACATGATACTCCAGCAATACTTGTTGCAACTGAAGCTGGGCAGATTGCGCGTAGTCGTACTTGGTATGTTCCGTATACATCAGATGTATTGTAACCGTATGCATTAGTTGTAGGTACGTTTACATACAGCTTAAATACTTCTCCTGAGTTTACTGGTGTCTTACTTCCCATAATACTTACTGAAGCAGCTGAAAGTGGTCGTCTGATAGTGATAGGAGCGATAGCTGCACGAAGTGTTGAAGTATTACCTGCAATATCAGTTGTAGGAGTTGTCACAACAATTCTAAATGATCCAGTCTGGTTATTATTACATGTTCCAGAACATACTGAATCAAGAAGCGCCTTAGTAAGAACAAATGAATATGAATTACCACTTGTAGTCCCTACTATCTTACTCTGTCCAGAAATATTACTTTCAAGAACAATGTTAAATGAATATGTTGCGAGATTATTTGTCCCCCAGTTTACATACACAGTATCCCCTTCACTATATGTTGTATTAGCAACTGGTGAAGAAACAGTGACAGATCCACTTGCAGGAGTAATGCCGTACGTATAGCCAATCTGAGGACTGTAGATTACTTGAGTACTTGCGATTTGTGAAGGATTGTATGATGAACCCATCTGAACTACAGATGTAGGTTGTGAGTTGTAGATTGTAGACTGTGGTGTTGCATACACAGCAGGAGCCTGTACCGGTGGAGTAATAACAGTTACATACGGGTCAGTTGGCGCAACAACAGTTACACCTTGTGGGTATCCATAGCCATTGTTGTAATGAGAAACAGTTCCACTATTACAGAGTGACTCATTAATAGCTTCACGTGTCTGTGGCCCAACAGTTCCAGTTGCTCTAATACCGTTATCCAGTTGGAATGCTTTAACCGCAGCCTTTGTCTGATATCCATAGTACCCATTTGGTGTACCAGAAAAATACC
Organism: uncultured Candidatus Saccharibacteria bacterium; assembly: GCA_964406165.1. GTDB lineage: Bacteria > Patescibacteriota > Minisyncoccia > Phycocordibacterales > UBA5272 > UBA11704. The sequence continues at coordinate 221 of CAYOQQ010000010.1, read as the reverse complement.
CTCCAGTGTATAAAATGGTCTGAAGTACAGTAACCTCATTTCCACGAGCTCCGTAGCTCATAACATGATTAACCGAGAACGAACACACATTAGCTGGCACATTGTTAAAATACGCTGCAGACACATTAAGTGTCGTAGAAGCGAAAAGGCTAATAAATCCCGCAATTACTATAATCTTTTTCATCCCCGTACCCTACCATATATAGAAATATATGTCAAGT
>CAYOQQ010000009.1:0-36723 GCA_964406165.1 uncultured Candidatus Saccharibacteria bacterium | reverse complement strand
CCCTTCGTGCACTGTGTGAATTACTTAAGGTAGAGAATAGTAAAGCTCACACCGCTCTTGCAGACACTCGGGCCCTGGTGGAGGTGTACAGGAAGATGATGAATGCGTAAAAGTCTCGATTTTTAAGCGTAAAAATCGCGTCGAAACTAGCAAGTTTCGACGTAAATCAATTAGTCTTTTTCTTTATTTTGCTTTTTCATCGAAATGAACGGTGTATTTTTTTTGCTAAAAAGTCACATGTGCTCGCGCCGTCGCGCTGCGCAAGTCATTTCTCATGAAAAAACTCGGAGGTGTCTGGATACAAAATTCAAGTACTTTCACTTATTTGTTAAGTTTAGGTGTGGTTGTGGGAAAATTAATTTCAGGAATAGTGATTGTGTTAGTGTTACTCTGCTCACACGGGTTAAGGTATGAAAAATAACGAATATCTTGTACTGTTACAAGGAAAATTACTGTTATAGGAATAAGAAGAATTCCATAAATAGTTCTACAAATAATTTTCTTTAATCTGGGTACTTCTTTAGCAAAAAATAACCACTTGGAAAATTTATAAAGTAAGAATAATTCTAGGAATATAAAAATAAGTGCAAATGTAGCACGTTCTATTGGTCCGCCACCGGTATCAAATTCCAGTGTTGGTTGGATAACTACACACGCTGAAACTGTCTGAATTCCAAGTAAAAAGGTGAAGAGGGTTGTAGATAATTTCATATGTGTTACTAAAAGTATAGCACTTTATAAATAATAACTATTCCACAGCTTTTGAAATATGTTGTCAATTATGGTATAATCCATTAATTGACCCGATTTGTACTGTTATTCGTATTTTTATAACCTTTTACCCATAACCTACAACCTAACATATGGCCCCGAAAAAAATTGACCATCTAGAAAGCATCATCGTTAAAGGTGCGCGAACTCACAACCTTAAGAATATTACGGTTGAAATGCCACGCCATAAGATGATCGTGTTCACAGGTCTCTCAGGGTCTGGGAAGAGTTCGCTTGCTTTTGATACAATCTTCGCTGAAGGGCAGCGTCGCTATGTGGAGTCGCTCTCTGCATATGCTCGTCAATTTTTAACACAACTCCAGAAGCCAGACGTGGATGAGATTGTCGGCTTGTCTCCTGCTATCTCTATTGATCAGAAGTCAGCTGGTCGTAACCCTCGTTCAACGGTAGCTACAATTACCGAAATCTACGACTATCTTCGTGTGCTTTATGCGCGTGTTGGTAAGCCGTACTGTATCGAATGTGGTTCTAAGATTCAGAAGCTAACGAATGAAGAAATCATGCGCTTTATCTTGGATAAAGTAAAAAATGTAGACTACAAGAAAATTAAGACCGAGATGATGGGTGTTGAGTTTTCTCATGCTGAGATCCATATCATGAGTCCACTTGTGCGTGGTAGAAAAGGTGAGTACTATCAGATGCTGTATGACATGTTAGGACGCGGATATACCGAGGCTGTTATTGACGGTGAAAGAAAGAGTCTCCGTGAGCAGATTGTTCTGTCTAAGAATAAGAAGCATGAGATATCGGTTGTGGTGGACTCAATTGCGCTAGATGAGCTTCGGACTAAGCAGACTGAGAAGGACGCACTTACACGCCTTGCAGAGGCTATTGAGCGAGCTCTTGAAGAGTCTCACGGACTACTTGAAGTAGAAATTCTTGGTGAAAAGACTATCATGAGTAATAAGTTCTCATGTGCTAACTGCGGCTTTTCTTTCCCTGAGATTGAACCTCGTCTTTTCTCTTTCAACTCTCCATATGGAGCGTGTCCTACTTGTAACGGTCTTGGTACAAAGTATTTCGGAGGACTTGATGAATGTGATGCATGTCATGGTAAGAGACTTCGCCCTGAAGCACTTCATGTATACCTAGATGACACTTCTAAGATTAATATCGTGGATATTGTGGCGCTTTCTATTTCTGAAGCACAAGAATATTTCGCCAACATACCACTAACTCCTAAGGAACAAGAGATTGCTTCTGTTGTGATTAAAGAGATCCAGTCACGTCTTTCATTTATGTTAAATGTGGGGCTTAATTATCTCGCGCTTAATCGAAAGGCAGACACTCTCTCTGGTGGCGAAGCGCAGCGTATACGACTTGCTTCTCAGCTTGGTAGTCAGCTTGTGGGAGCGCTCTATGTGCTTGATGAACCAACTATTGGGCTCCATCAGCGTGATAATGATCGACTTATTAAAACGCTCACTCATTTACGAGACATTGGTAACACGATTATCATAGTAGAGCACGATGAAGACACTATCTTCGCGTCGGACTATATTGTAGATATTGGTCCAAAGGCCGGGGTGCATGGTGGAGAAGTTATAGTTGCAGGTTACCTTGATGAGCTTTTAACTGCACCAAAAAATAAATCAGGAAGTCTCACACTTGCGTATCTTCGTGGTGAAAAGTCTATCCCGGTCCCGGTACGTCGTCAGACAGATAAAGGGACTATTCGTGTTACGGGAGGAAATATTTTTAATATCAAGGACTTGTCAGCAAATGTTCCACTCGGGAGAATGAATGTGATTACCGGAGTGTCTGGTTCTGGAAAGAGTTCATTTATGTATGAGATCTTGTACAAGAACTTACAAGCAAGACTTGAGAAGCGCTATCGTACGGTTAAGATTTATAACTGTGAGACTTTTTCTGGTACTGAGTATATTTCTCGTGTAGTGATGATTGACCAGTCAGCTATCGGACGAACTCCACGATCTAACCCTGCAACCTACACAGGTGCATGGACTCATATTCGTGACCTCTTTGCAGAGAGTGAAGAAGCGCGTGTGCGTGGTTGGAAAGCATCACGTTTTTCTTTTAACGTAAAAGGTGGACGATGTGAAGCGTGCCAAGGTAATGGTGAGATAGCAGTTGAGATGCACTTTTTGCCAACTGTGTATGTTGAGTGTGACGTGTGTCTCGGTAAGCGCTTTATGAAAGAGACACTTGAAGTGAAGTGGAAAGGGAAGAGTATCTATGACATTCTTAAGATGACAGTGGAGGAAGCTCTTACATTCTTCTATGATATTCCAGCTATTCACGATCGTATCAAGACACTTAATGATGTAGGACTATCGTACCTTGAGCTTGGGCAGTCGGCAACAACTCTTTCGGGTGGTGAGGCACAGCGTGTGAAGATTTCTTCCGAGCTCTATCGTCCACATGTTGAGAAGACTATTTACCTATTGGACGAGCCATCAATTGGGCTGCATTATGAAGATATTGCTAAGTTAATCGAAATTCTTAACCGTCTCGTTGATAAGGGTAACACTGTTGTGCTTATTGAACACAATCTAGATATTATTAAGTCCGCTGACCATATTATCGATATTGGTCCTGAGGGAGGAATAGGTGGTGGTAAGGTTGTCGCAACTGGGTCTCCAGAACAAGTGGCAACTAATCCAAACAGTTACACCGGACAGTATCTTAAGAAAGTTTTGAAGAATGCAAAGAATGAGACAAAAGGGAGATAAAATATATTTTAATTGCAATGCGATTTAAATAGTACTACACTCATAGTTAATGAGCACAAAAGCCCGCACAGGATTTTTCTCACAGGTACTTCATTTATTAAGAGTGAAATATCTTATTCGTCGAAAAGCACTTATTATAAGTGCTTTTCTTGTTTTTATACAGCTCGCTACACCACTTACAACAATTGTTGTGTATGCTGCTGCCGTAAGTTCTAATGATGTCGGCTCAAGTGCAGCACTTGATCCAGTTGGGAATAAGGCATCTAGACTTCAAACCCAAGGGTCTACAGGAGTTGATCAATCAACAGGCGCACTAACATATAGTTATCCGTTAACAATCCCAGAAGGTAGAGGTGGCATGTCGCCAAAATTAGCACTTTCGTATAATTCTCAAAATAATGAGTCTGGATGGTTTGGGTATGGTTGGAATTTTAGCATTCCTTACATTGATAGGACTGTCAAGGTGGGCACAGACAAAATGTATACTAGTCCAGCTTTTGTTTCATCACTGCATGGGGAATTAGTTTCTTCAAATGGCAGCATATATGAACAAAAGGTTGATGACGGTTCATATGCAAAATATACGTATAATGGTGCATCGTGGCAAATGACAGATCGTGATGGAACAACCTATTATTTTGGTAATTCATACAGTAGTCGTATCCAGGATGATACAGGGCTAAAAATTGGGAAGTGGTATCTTACAGAAGTAAGAGATAAATTTGGAAATGGAATCGTGTATACATATACCAAAGAGAATGGGTCAGTCTATCCCGCAACAATCTCGTACACAGAACATGCCCTAGCTCACCCACTTAATCTGGTTACATTTAGTCTTGAAAATAGAAATGATAAAAATAGCAGTTTGAAATATGGTTTTAGAGTTACTGAGACCAAGAGAATTGCTAGTATAAAAGTTACGACAAACGGCGAAGATAATTCCTATTTTATATTTAACTATAGTACAGGTAATAATGGTGTACGTTCACTTCTACAATCAATTGAAGAAAAACATTTAAGCACAAATGATGACTGGACAACTATTCCAAAAACAACATTTGACTACGAAAATTCATCAACAACGTATACCGGGACAATAACAAATAGTAACAATCCTTATGGTGGCAATGTTGTTATTGATACAAATAATAACGGTGTCCTTGAGCTATATAGTGCAGGGGATGGATATTACCCTGTAGATATAAATGGTGACTATAAGAAGGATTTGATATTTAGTGATATGAGATATAACGCTCCACCAGACTATAATTTCGATCTCAATTTCTCCTATAATGTTGGTGTTGGGTCAACAAATTTCTTCCTTCGTAAAATTGCTAGACCATATAGTCCGTATGCTAACTCTATGCCAGGCGGCTTTTCAGCGCCCCCACTTCGAAGTGTTGTAAATCCAAATGTGACGATGGTTCCACGTTCTATGATTGTTGATGTTAATGGAGATGGATTCGACGACATTATTTATAATGACCCATATGGAGGGAATGGCTTAGCAATAAATTCTTCTAATAATACATTTAACTACCCTTCCACAAGTAATTTAGCTATTGATGTAACGTCAGAACAAATAGCTGATATAAACGGAGATGGTCTGCAAGATAAAATTTCTAAAACGTTCACCGCAACCTCAACATTGTTTAGTGTGTATCTAAATAATGGTACAAGTTATGCCACAAGCACTGATTTCGTATATGATGCAAAAATCGCTTCCAGTCCTTATGATTTAGGCGTGCGTTTTATTGATATCAATAATGATGGACTAGTTGATGTCATTCGTTCCTATAATTCGTCTTATACAACAACAGGTACACCGTTATGTACTGGTGGGGAAGTGGTCGCTACTCCGCAACCTATTAATCAGTCAATAAATGAATTTGCAATTAACTCAGGTACTAGTTTTATCACTACCTCATCTACATTCTCTGGCTATTTAGTTTCGTATAGTGGTTGTCATGACGGGTTCGGGAATCCGTACTTACTTATAAAAAATACTAAAGAATATGATACAAATGGTGATCTTTCAACTGATTATGATGGCTCATTGAATACTACTGTAAAACAGGATGTACTGAAGAAAATTACAACATCATTGGGGGCAACAAATGAAATTTCTTATACATGGTCAAGTAAAACTGGACTCAACCCAAATCTCCCTATTCCAATGTATATTGTTGCAACAACTACTGATAAACTTTCAATATCAGATGTGAATCCTCATAAAGTAGAATATAACTTTTTTGACGGTGCTATGTATTTTGATTCAGCAAGCCCTCGAGATCATAAATTTGCTGGGTTCGGTAAGGTAACAGTAACGGACGGCTACAGTAAAATAACAACGTATTACCATCAGGGAAATTCAGACGATTATACAACTGGTGAAAAAAGTGACTCATACTACGGTATTGGAAAGGCGTATAGAGTTGATACATTTGATACATCATTAAGCACTACAACGTTAATAAGTAAAAATCTTTCACTGTACACGACATATACCTATGCTTCTTCTTCGTTTACGTATCTAGATTCACAAGTTAGTAGTATATACAATGCAGATGGGTCTTACCTTTCTTCTGCAACACAAAATATATATGACCCAGCAAAGAGGCTAATAAAAACTACATATGCATATGGTGATATAGAACCATTTATTTCATTTGCTTCCTCAACAATTATTGATAAAGGTACTGACTTGTTAACAACCTCATATGAATATTCTAATAATCGACCGCAGCGCATAGTTAAACAGACTACTGTTGACTATACTGGTAAAAATATGGGGGATGTGACTTATTATTATGACAATCTGCCACGTGGATTAGTTGACAAAGGTGCTGCAACAAGTGTTGCTACTACTGTATATAATAGTGATGGCACAGTTAACTCTACAAGCACTTCCCAGACAGCTTATGATCCTACGGGCAATGTCATTTTAACTATAGACAATCTTAATCGGTCAACTAAGTTTATATACAGTAGTGATTACTATTTCCCAACAGCGAAGATAGATGCACTAAATGGTACGACTACTTTTAGTTATGATCCGTATACACTAAATCTGCTTACAACAAAAACTCCAGACGGTATTACATCTGTAAAAGAAACAGATGGTTTTGGGAAAGTCACAAGGTCATATCTTTTAACAGCAAGTGGTGGAATCTCTGACGAGGTAAGAATATCATATGTATACGGAGGGGGTGTCTCTGTTTACATAAGAAAACTTGGGGATTCAGGAATGAGTGCACGCTCATTACAGATATATGATAGTTATGGAAGACTTATACAATCTAAAAATGAAACAACCCCGGATTCATTCCAAACGCAAGATACAGTATATGATGCTAATAGTAATATTATCTCCACTTCTTTACCGTATACAACTAATGGGTATGGTTTTACTACTGATGTACCAGTAAATGGGAAAGTTATCTACTCGTATGACGGACAAGGAAGAGTTGTAACTAAATCAACTTTTGGAACAACCTTAACTTATCAATACGGAGCCCGAAGCCTTACTGTTGCGGATAACGCTTCTAATCTGCACAAAAAAACATATGCCTATGATGCAAACGGTAATCTTACACAGGTACTTGAATATAACGGACAATCAATTTATACAACAAATTATAATTACACACCGCTTAACAAGTTATCGCGTATCACGGATGCTAATGGAAATATACGTAACTTTTCTTATCTTTCTAGTGGTGCGCTAGTGTATCAAGAAGACCCACACCCAACTAGTGATGCTACTTTCAGTACATATTCGTATGCGTATGACACTTTAGGTAACCTTATTACTAAAGCAGGAGCACTTGGCACAACTACATATGCATATGATTCACTTAATAGACCAACTGTTAGAACTCTAAATGATTTAACCTATGGAACAAGTACGATAAGTATCGTCTACACTGGGTGTTCTAATAATTATTATGCACCATGCACGATTAATCGGACTACTTCTTCGACTACACTTGCGTACATGGTCTCTGGCCGACTAAGTAGTGAATCTTTGGCGATTGATGGTAAGACATTTGTTCGTTCATATGTGTATGATACATATGGTAACCCAACTACAATCACATATCCGGACAATGGTAAGGCAGTATATACTTATACACTTGATGGTAAGCAGTCAACACTTACATACATAACTCCAAGTGGCGCTACGAAAAATGTTGTAACTAGTTCAACATATAATTCCCTTGGTTCTCTTTCCTCGTTAACATATGCAAACGGTGTTCAAATGTGTAATTCATATACATCTTCATCGACTGATGGGGTCATTTCACCGAAGCTATCAAAATCTTTGTATGTATTTAACTCAACCGGGTGTTCTTCGACTATATTGAATCAGATAGAGTTATATAAAGATGAATTTACGTATAAGGATGCTCTGACGCCAAGTAATATTTTAACAACGTACAAGGATATAGCAGGAGTGACACACACAAAAAATGATACGCTAACATACGATGCCCTTGCTCGACTTACTCAAGTATCAACTTCATATGATGGAGGAGGGGCTGTGGTGGATACTCTGGTATACGATCCAATTGGGAATATTATAAATGAAAATGATATTCTCTATCGTTATAGTCAGGATGGAGCTCAAAATGCACATGCGGTAACTTCAATCGGTGGTATGCACATCACTTATGATGCTCAAGGTAATAGAATCCAAGTTGGTGATAGTGCATATGCATGGAACATGCTCAATCAAATTGTTTCAGCAACTTCATCTGCCGGAACCGAGTTTTATACCTATGACGAAAATGGAGAAAGAATTAAAAAAATAATAAAAGGTACAACTGTTATTAATCAAAAAACAACTCCTAGTGCATCAACTACAGCGCAGGTTACTTTTTCTCAAGGAAATTTTCTTGCCACTGTTGCAACATCAAGTACATATATTGCAACTTCTACGTATAACAGACTGTCAGCACTTTCGCTACTTAGTACTTCGTCACTCACAAGTTTAGTCGGAGATTTATATGGGTCACCATTTACGAGTAAGTATTGTATGTCTGCGACATCAACGTCGAACCGTCAAAGTTGTATTGCGACAACTACTAAGCAGCTACTTGCGAATACTATTAATAGCAGAAGCACAAGTACAGTTGCTACAAATGGTCTTATTACTGATATTTTAAATATTGTGACAGGCACTTATCTGATTCCGACATCGTATGCTGGCTTGGCAACAAGTAGTATCGCAACGAGTGCAACATCTACGTTTACAATAGATAACACTCTCATTACTGCATATACTACATTTGTAACAACGGGTGTTATGGTTGCTATGTCAGAATATGCCAACGTACCCTATGTATCTACAAGCACATATACCACTCTTTCATTGGTTGGGCTAACTGATACAAGTAAAGTTCGAGCATTGTTAACCCTATCTGGGTGTACATCTATTATTACTGCATGTGTAACAGCCAAAAAAGTAGTTTTTGAAAAATATTATAAAGAAGCTGGGTACCTCCTTTCAGATAAAGTGTTGCAAGAAATGTGGTATGTCTATGCAATGAAGGCTAGATTACCATCAAATAGTAATGAACTTACTTCTACTTCAACAACACTTGGGTCAATTTCAATTCCAGTTGTTACATCAATTAATGTAAGCTCCGCGACTTCTACCTACTATGCAGGAAAGTATTTTACTACTGAGTATTCGGATCAAAATCTAAATGAGCCTAGACTGCAATATTTTAACATCATCCCATATTATATTAATCAGACAGCCTTTTCTGAATTGTCACAGGCAGGAATTTCTCAGTCGACTATTGATAATTACCAAGCCCTCATCGCTGACTTACTAGGTACTCGCTATGCTTCCTCCACAGAATACATTGCAGCACTAAAAACAATAGCTCAATATGATAAAAAAGTAACGTTGTCTGCAACAACTTCAAAAGAATTATATTTAGTTGCTATAGGTGCTGCTTTGATACCAAACAATGCAACAGAATATATAACTAGTTCAATTATTGATTTGACTTCATACTTATCAATTCAATCAGTGTATGGAGCTTATGGTAGTACGCTCTCAAATACTACTTCTGGATGTTATGGAGGGACATATACTGGAGGGTTCGCAAGATGTATGATACGTGCAACACCGTTTAGTTTACCTGTTGCGACTACCTCTCAAGTTACTTATTTTCTGTCAGTAACTGCACCAAGCCCTATTGAATTTATTCTAAATGCTGGTGAATCAATTGACCCAAGAAAAGGAACAGATAATTTTAATTATGGTGTAGATATACCGATTGTTCTCCCAAGTCGATATGCTCCTGCTACACTTATACCTACTGGTTTCCTTGATTATATTTCGGGTACAATTAGTGCAGACACGTTTACACAGACTATTGATGTAACTCCTACAATTGTTAAACAGAAAGCTAGTTCTACCGAACCAGCAGTAATTCTGCTTTTAAATAGAAGCGGTTGGACTAGTGGAGAGCAATATGCATATCAATCCCAGACAACAAATCTTAAAGCATATGTTAATACACCACGACTTACACTCGCCTCGACGACACTGGTAGCTGGCGTAACTAATGCAACTTCTTCTTCATTTACTACAGGCATTATAAGTGTCATCGCTAGTTATTTTGGTGAATCTTCCGACAGTGCTTCTAGTGTTACAGGTACAGCATCTTCATCTTTGGTATTTATTTCACCTGAGTCGTCTGTCGAATTTGCTTCTACCACATTACGAAATGCATATGATCTATCAAAAGTATTTTTATCAACCACAACATCGCAATGTATTACAGATGCTTCAACAACAGAGTGTGATAAGCAGGTGAGAAAGACGTGGTTCAGGCAAGTAGTTATGAATCTCTCTGGTTTTACACCTAGTCAAGCCGCAACGGAGGAATTTTGGATGGTTCACAAAGGTTTACTAATGTTACCGAATGTTAATTATGCATCTACAACTGCATCTACAACTGTAGCTGGGTATTATGCGACATCAACAAATGGTACAGCGTATGTAGGTGCATATGTTATTAGTATTGCTCCTGGTTATTACACATCAGATTATATTGCTACAACTACAGCAACATCAACAGGTGGCACAATTACAACTTCTGGCACTGATTATGTTCACACCTTTACAGCAACTGGAACTTTCACACCATCATCTAATTTTAATGCACAAGTACTCGTAGTTGGTGGAGGTGGCGGTGGAGGTGGTGCAAGTACACTATCTGGTTCTGCTGGTGGAGGAGGTGCGGGAGGATATCAATACAACCCAGCATATAATGTGTCTGCACAACCGTACTCAGTGATAGTAGGAAGTGGTGGTGCAGGTGGTGCAGCCCGAACTAACGGTACTGCTGGTGCTTCAAGTACTTTTGCTACTATCACCGCAGGTGGTGGTGGATATGGTAGCGCATCAGTTGGTAATGGTGGAAGTGGGGCATCAGGAGGAGGGGCAGGAGCATTCGGTACAACGTACTCTGGTGGTAGTGCTAACCAAGGAAGTAACGGAGGTGGAGGTTCAGCTAATGCGGTAGGAGGCGGTGGCGGCGGAGGTGCTATTGCAGCTGGTACAGGGTCAGGTACAGGTTCAGATCCATTTGATAGAGATGGTGGTTTTGGAGGTAACGGCACCACAACTTCTATTTCGGGTGTTGCTACTTCATATGCTGGCGGTGGCGGAGGTGGTGGTAATGACATCGCAGGTTCTTCTGGTGGAACAGGTGGAGGTGGAGCAGGAGGTAATGCAGGAGGAGGTGCAGGAATTGCAGGAACTTCTAACACCGGAGGTGGTGGTGGGGGTGGTAGTCAGCAAGGTGGTACAGTCCAAGGTGCAGGAGGTAATGGAGGAAGTGGGGTGGTGATTGTTAGATACAACCCATCTGTTCCTGGTCACTGGTTGAATGTATATTATGCTACAACTACTACATTCTATATTTCATCTTCGACAGCATTAGGCCAAGTAATTGTTGCATCAACTTCAGTAACATCTTTCCCTGTATTTTCTAGAAGTAATTTACCATCATCACTATCTACCGCAACATCATATACAACCTCAACCACTACTATCCCAGGATATTGGGCAACCCAAGTCACTCTTTTGGCTGGTCCAACTGGTGGAACGGTGACAACAACAGGAACTACGACCACTCATGTTTTTACTTCGTCAGGCACATTCACATCATCATCTAACATTACTGCAGAAGTTCTTGTAGTAGGTGGAGGTGGAGGCGGTGGTGGAGCAAGCACACTATCTGGTGCAGGAGGTGGTGGAGGAGCAGGTGGTTTTAAATATACTTCAGCGTTTAGTATTACACCACAATCATACTCTGTTACCATTGGTACAGGAGGAATTGGTGGTGCAGCCCGAACTAACGGTACTGCTGGTGCTTCAAGTACTTTTGCTACTATCACCGCAGGTGGTGGTGGATATGGTAGTGCATCAGTTGGAAATGGAGGAAGTGGAGCTTCAGGAGGTGGAGCGGGAGCTTCTGGAACTACATATGCAGGTGGTATAGGTAACCAAGGAAATAATGGAGGGGGAGGTTCAGCAGGAGCTGTGGGTGGCGGAGCAGGAGGCGGAGCGACATCTGTAGGTACAGGTTCTGGAACTGGTTCAGATGCATTCGACAGAGATGGAGGAATAGGTGGTAATGGAACATCTACAACAATTACTGGAACAACAACTGTGCTAGCTGGTGGTGGCGGAGGTGGTGGCAATGACATCGCAGGTTCTTCTGGTGGAACAGGTGGAGGTGGAGCAGGAGGTAATGCAGGTGGAGGTGCAGGAATTGCAGGAACTTCTAACACTGGAGGAGGTGGTGGAGGTGGTAGTCAACAAGGTGGTACAGTCCAAGGTGCAGGAGGTAATGGAGGAAGTGGGGTGGTGATCATACGATACGACTCATCATCATATCAAGCAACTACAACTCCGGTCTATATTGCAACATCAACTATTATTGTGCCAAGTATTCATCTTGATCTAGTGCCTTCAGGATTGCTCAGTGATATCCAGTACAACACATTGTATTCTACTTCAACATTTGCTCTTGCTACCTCTACAAAAGCAGTCAGTGAAGACACCTACAACGAACTCCTCCGTACGCCTATCAGAATGAGTTCTGATGTCGACACAGTCTTTGACTATGCACTTCCATATGCAACAAGTACTTGTCCCGGACAATCAGCAACAAGTAGTTGTGTCGTAACCGCTCTTAAAAGTAAAGTAAAAGATACAGTAAGCATATTCTCAGGCTTTGTACTTTCTGATGCATCTCTTGAAGAGCTTTATAAAGTAAAGAATAACGAACTCTCTATTATCCCAATCTCTCTAGCTACTGCAACAACCAGCACCACAACACAGTCAGTTATCATTCCACTTACTCCTTCAGAAACATACATCACATTTGCTACAACAACAGGAGTTGCAACATCGTCTCCTAGTGTCTGTGCATTCGGGGTATCAGGGTCTACAACAAAAGCTTGTTACATTGATATACCGTTTATCAACTCAACTATCTCTTCACTCAGTCTTAGCTATAACGCGTCACCAACCTCTCTTGCAACAAGTAAACTTCGAAGTACTCTAACCATAACTACTGCAACTACTACAACAGGTACTTCAACTCCTACTATTACCACCACCATTGCTACTTCTACCTATACTGGTGCTCGTTCTGCAACTTCCACCTTTACCTTCGACCTCTCCTCCCTCTACACCACCTTCCTCACTTCATCCTCCCCAACGCTCACCCTTGTTCCTGATGGCACTGCTACATCTAGTACCATCTACACACTCTCTACCTCCACACTCACCGTCACACGAGTCATCACCGTACCACGTATCAGCTATTCTCCTGCTACGTTATTAGCTACTCCATTTAGTAGATCTTCCATCCCATCCTTTGCTACAACAACCAGTACATCTAATGTAGACCTCACCTCTCTCCCACCACTTACCTTCTCTGCTACCTTCCTTTCTCCTGTAGGACGTATAGCAACATCTACTACCATCTATTCAGGATACATAGTAGATACAACTCCTGTCCCACTTCCTTCATTACCTCAGAGTGCATTAAGTAGTATTACCTATCCTAGCGCGACATCATCCATTTCGACAAGTACGGTCAATACCCTCACTGTGGCTACAACCACCACAGTTACTACATACACCCCATTCTCGGGTTACCAAGATGCGTCTTCGACAATTACAACTTACTTTACCCTAAATGGCTCACTCGTTGGTGCTTATACTTACCAGAAAGGTAATGAAGCCTCAACTGGAAAACTCACCTTTATTCACACAAATTATCTTGGAACTCCAGTTCTGGAGACTGATGACAAGGGGGACATAGTACAGATGGATATAACGGACGTGTTTGGTAACTATGTAATGAGAGACCAGAGGAAGGACAATGCTTATCACAACAAGGGGTACACAAGTCATGAGTTCGATGATGTAACTGGATTAACTTACGTTCACGCACGTTACATGGATACTAAAATGCATTCATTCTTGTCTGCCGATCCTGTTATTTATAATCTTGAGAGTAATAATGATGTTGATAGAGCAAGATTCTCTGCTATCCTATTAAGTCCTCAAGCTCAAAATAGTTATGCTTATGCTGGAAATAATCCAATAACAAACACTGATCCAGATGGAAAGTTTTGGTGGAAGGAATTCTATGCAGATTGGAATGGGTATGATGGCTGGGCAGGAATTGGAATGAAACTAGGAGAAGTGTATGGTGGTAGATTTGCAGCTCAAGATGCTATCGCAGCCAATAGACAAAACATACTAGATTCGAGTGCTCGAACTGGGGTGAGTCCATCCATGTACCAAGCAATCATGTATGAAGAAAACTCTCATCAGTTCCCGCCAATGAATATAGAAAGAAGAATAGAAAACTTTGCGCCACAGCTGTCCAGTGGAGGGGTTGGAGCTATGCAAGTATCAGCTAGAACATCAGGATTACCAAATAGTGCTCTGCTTAATGATAGAACAAACGTTAACGCAGCAGGATCTATTTTACAAGGAATCCAGGCCAAGAATGGAACAAATCCTGCGACAGTTGGTGCGGTGTATAACTCAGGTGGCTTGACCAATGCTCATGGTCAGAGTTATGGTCAGCGGGTTGATTCTTACACAAAAACGTCACTCTCACCAACTATAGGGGATAAGATAGTTAGAAATACTGTTAGTGGTATAACATCTCCAATTACCAATATCTTTAACTCAGTGTCATCTGTTATTTCGACCGTTAAAAATATTGGTAGTTCAATTAAGTCGCTATTTAAGTAGTCTTTATAAAAAGGTAATATAACGTTATAATTATAGTATGAAAAGAATCCCTAAGATTAACCCAGTCAGTGTATCGATAATAGTTGGATTGGCACTTATTGCTGGAATTATTCTCTATTTTCCTACCTATTTTTGGATAGCTCCTCGTATGCATGATTCTGCTCTAAAAAAGCAATCATTGTCTTTGTCTACTCTTCCTCTTCCTGAGAGAACACAAAAAACTGGTGAATTGAGTGAAGTTGGTCAGTTGTCAGGTAGTGGAGATCATTGTGATTATTTTTCTTCTATTATGCTTAAAACAGACCTTTCTAAATCTGATTTAGAGACATACTATAAAACTAATTACAAAGGTTCTTCAAAGTTAGATTTTATGTGGACGGATACTATGAATGTTACAAAAGAAAATCGTGGAACAAATCCAACAGGTATAGCAACCTTAAGTGATTGGTTCATGAATAAAGATAAGAATAATATGACAAATGTTATAGTTTATCTTTTTGATTGGGGACAAGGTTCTGCAGCAGATCCAAGATGTGGGTCATTTGGTAGTATATAAGACCCACCTACAATAAGTCTTTTATGGAGATTAAAAATATAACTGCTCAACAGAAAGCGGTATGCGAGAAATATAAAGTCGAGTGGTTAGATTCTCCTTTGGATCAAAAGATTGGCGTTGCAAAAAATCTAATGGATAGAATTATGCCGATTAATGCTCTAAGGCATCCACCCCAGAACGGAACGGCAGGCTGGTATATTTGGGCAGGAGATACATATACTAGTGATGTTGATTTTTGGGATGCTATGCATGTCTCACACTTAATTGAACTTTATCCTGATTTACTTAAATATCTCGGATTACCAGCTGGATATAGATTTCAGATAGATGATAAAGGTTATGAGGATGTTTGGTTTGATGAGAAGCTGTTAAATGTTTAAAGTTTGTATAGACTTAGTCTTTTCTTATGTCTATCATCTTGAGTGATTTTATCTTTGATAATTTGTTTAGAAAAATTTAAATAGATCTTAAGAGTATCATTTTCGTAGTGAACAATCTTCGCAATATGCTTTAGTAGGAGTGTTCGTTTAGTTTCCAGGTTCTGCTGTATATTAGGAATAGCTACTCTTCCTTCAAGGATCTTCCAAATCTTGTCTTCAATTATGGTTGCGACAATTTGTTTAGTTGGGCATCTTGATGGTCTTTTCTGCATTCTTCGACCACACATGTATTCAATAAAAGTATAGCGGTTATTCGGATCTCTTTTTAATGGTCTCGCATAATTTTTCTTGTATGCATTGTATTTCTCTCCACATGATCCACAGATAATTAAGCCAGATAAAAGTTCAATTCTCACTTTTCTGTTACGAACTTTCATTACTGTTGTAATGTGTTCTTTAGTTTTCTCAAAAAGCTCCTCAGACACAATAGGGGGTATTGGTATTCCAACCCATTCTGACTTATCTCTTAAAAGAAATTTCTTTGATGTTTTTGCTGTTCCAAGCATTCGATTTGCGTATTCTGTTACTACCTGTGTCTTGTTGAAGTACATAGTTCCTTTGTATGCAGGTTGGCGTAGTATTTTAGCTACCGTAGTTCTGTCCCAGTTTCTGCTCCCATTCTTCATTAAGTGTCCATCTTGCTTTAGTTTCTCTGCAAGTAAACGCATACTTATATTGGTTGATATGAACTCGTTGAATATTGTTCTTACAGTATTTGCTTCTCTTTCGTTGATAGTGAAGTACGCTGGTGCGTGATGAGTTTTCCTAACATGATCGTACCCATAGATGTTATGTCCTGGGCCAGTAAGTAACTTTCTACTTAAGTTAAGTGCCTTACCTCGTACAACACGCTCAGTAATCTTGGCACGCTCAAGTTCTGCTACTGCCCCAAGAACAGTTAGGGCAAACTTGTTCTCTGGATTGTGCTCGTAATCTTTACTGTTAATGATTACCTGTTTCTTGTATTTAAGAATCTCAGCAATGATGATAATCTGATAGGTAACTTCTCGTGCAATTCTGTCCGTGTTAAGCACATAGAGGGTATCAAAGATATCTTCTTTAAGATCATTTCGTAACTCATCCATTGCAGGTCTGTCTAGTTGAGCTCCACTGTATCCTTCGTCTATATATTTTTTCACTAATACATTCCCATCAGCTTGTATTTGTTTCTTAAGTTCTAGAACCTGGCTCTTTACTGTTCCTTCTTTCCTCTGTACTTCAGAACTTACTCTGGCGTATAGCACTGCTCTTTTCATGATGGTCGTTTGTTAAACCTGTCAGACTTGGTAATGACTTTCTTAATGACAAAGCCAAGCTTGCTACCTTCAATTGGAACAGAACCATGAAATGTAAGTCCATCATTCTCATCATGAACAATCTTGTCGACGAAGTCCAGACAGAACTTTCTCTTAGTATCAAAGTCAGTGCACTCCTCATATCTCTTGCGAACTATTGCACAGTAGTCCTCAATGCTTTCAGCAACAATGTTCTCTTTGTAGAGAACAGGGATATTACTTAGAACTTCTTTCTTTTCAGTGTTCCTTATAGCAATCCCTTGGTCACATTCTAGGATATTCTTGTTGTAATCTTCCATTCCAATATCACCGTTTGTATAGAGGTTGATAATTCGTTTTCTTTTTTCAGTAAGAGAGGATATTTCTTGCTCAATCTTAGCGATTCTTCTCTTTAATCGAAGCTGTGCATTTTGTGTTTTGCCTTGTAAGGTTGGGATTTTGCTTCGTAAGGCCTCAGGATTGGTCATGGTTGTCTCAACTACATCCCATAGCTTGTCTTCCACTAAATAGTCGATAATCTGCTTGGTGTGACATATAACTGCAAAAGGTCTATCGCTTCTCCTCTGTCTTCCGTTACAGATGTATCCCGTGTTCTTCCAAACCTTGAGAACTCCATCTCTTTTACGAAGCTTCTTAGTCTCATGTTTAAACGATGCATACTTGCTTCCACAGGTATTACAGACAATAAGGTTAGAGAGTATCTGTGTTCGTGGTGGGTTCCTGAAGTTCTTCTCGTTCCACTCAAGTCGCACCTGTACTTTGTCGAATAGCTCTTGAGAGATAATAGGGGGCACTAGAATACCTACCCAATCTGACTTATCTCTAGGAACAAAGCGTGCTGTCGTTTTAGTGATTCCTTGTAAGGGATTAGAATACTCTCGTATAAGCTTCATTTTGTTCATATACATTTTACCTGTATATGCATGGTTCTTTAACATTCCCTTTATAACGCTATCGTGCCACTGTGTCTGTCCTGTCTTTGTTAAATATCCATGAACTTTCATGACATGAGTAAGTCCATGTGTACTTACTCCACCTTTGGCATATTCGTTAAAGATCAGCCTTACTCCTTCAGCTTCCTTCTCATTTATCGTGAAGCTTGCTGACACTGTATCAGGTGCCTTATGAACAAAGTCATATCCGTATAGATTACATCCTCTACCTGGATGACATCCTTGAGCAAGCTTGAGTGCTTTACCTCGTGCTACTCGTTCACCAATCTTGGCACGTTCAAGTTCTGATACTGCACCAAGAACAGTGAGTGTGAACTTGTTCTCTGAGTTCTGTACGTAATCTTTTCCATTGATGATAAGTTGTTTCCCATGCTTGAGAATCTCTGCAACAATGATGTTTTGGTATGTTACGTCACGTGCGATTCTGTCAGCATTTAAAAAGTACACAGTTTCAAACAACTTCGTCTTTAGGTCTCTACGTAATTCGTCCATTGCTGGGCGGTCTAGTCTTGCCCCACTATAACCATCATCTACATACTCCTTAACAAGAACATCTCCTGCTTTTGTTATCTGCTTCTTTAGCTCTAGAATCTGGCTATCAATAGTCTTTTCTTTCTTCTGAAGATCCGAGCTTACTCGAGCATAAAGTACTGCTTTTTTCATAATTTCATAAAGTTCCCCGTACTCTAATTGATGACGCAGAAGGGGTATAAAGTCTAGTATTTATATGGAGACAACTCATATTTACGGAATTACGATTATGTGGTTAAAAATGTTAAAATTGGGAGAAATATGCCACCAACACCCTCTCATTGCGTATGGTTTGAAGACACCAACAGAACACTTCGTACTAGTGATGGTAGAGAGGTGCGTGTAATTAATTTCAATCATCAGCAAGACGATGCTCTCCTAAGTGAATGGGCTTCACATCTTCGAAGGCATTATTGTTCAGATGAAGACCTAACAGCAAATTCTACATCCATGGAAATGTCTCGTGCGGACTATCTTCGTGATGTTAAATTTCCTAACAACGAAGGTTTTGGGCCAAGTGTTCGTTCTGGAGATTTTTCAGAAATCCTAGTTGCTGATTATATTCAGTTTTTAATGAACTATCATGTTCCGAGAACTCGTTATGATCGAAAAGCAACGCCAAATAGCAGTACACAAGGAACAGATATTTTAGGCTTTAAGTTTGCTGAAAATGGTATAGCTGGAAACGATGAGCTGATTACTTGTGAAGTAAAAGCTTCTTTACGTAATGTTGGGAATTCCTTGCAAGACGCTATTACAGATTCAAAGAAAGACTATGAGACAAGGTTACCAATTGCTCTTAATGCTACTTTACAGAGATTGAAAGACAGAGGGGAGACAGAGGCTATCCGAACAGTGGAGAGGTTCATGAATAAGACAAGTAACCCCTACAGACAGATAACAGGAGCATTTCTGGTCTGTTCCAATAATTGTTGGACGGACAACCTTGTTACGGATTCAGATTCCTCGGATCATCCAAATGAAAATACTTTCTTTTTAGCTTTTACAGGTACAGACTTAATGGATTTAGCGAATCGACTTTACGAAACCGCATATGCTACAGCCTAGTCCTACAAATAAAACATTCCATGCTCGTACACGAGCAAAAGCTAAAATGTTTGAATATGCTGTCCCATTGGATCAGCATATTGATACCGAAGGGATATCATTAAGTGAGATGCTTGATTTAACAATAGGCATGCTTGGAGATCTCACTGCAGGCTCTTTAAGTAATCTTGAAGAAGAAAAGTATAGGTTATTATTTTCTGCTCAGTATTTTAATTCGATAATTGAAGCACAGGTTATTGGCCATAGTCATATTTTATTACGCTTGTTATCTTCCTCCGCGTACTATTTATCTGGCTACCCAGGCAGTTCTCAGGTTTTGTTGAGAGGTATAACAGAAGAACAAATTCATGAACTTACGCAAATGGAACAGATATTATTTTTTGTCCTCTGTCGTAAAGTAATACCAAATACTCTTGAAGGGGGTCTTCTTGGTGAGGATGTCACTAATCTTGTAAGGGAGTGGAATAGTTTTTTAGAAGGAGAATCTTCTTATGATATCTTGGAAGATTTAAGTAAAAAATTAAGATCAAGAATATATCAAAACGGTACCGATAAGGACTTACTTTTGATTGATATCGTTAAATCTTTAGTTTTAAAACGTTTTAATGTTTCCGCAAGAAATATTCTTTCGGAATATTCAGATGTTGATATGAATTTATGGGAGTCATATTTTACAAAACGAAATCACATCGAAGAATTCTGGCCTTCTCAGGTAAAATTAGCAGAATATGGCGTCTTTCGTGGGTTGTCAGCTGTAGTACAGATGCCAACAAGTGCAGGTAAAACAAGAGCTACCGAGTTTATTGTAAGGAGTTCATTTTTGTCTAATCGCACCAAGGTTGCTATTATTGTTGCTCCGTTTAGAGCTCTCTGCCAAGAAATCTATAATGACTTTAGAAAAAACTTTATACAAGATCATGATGTTGATATAAGTCTTGTTTCAGATGTCCTGCAAGATGATTATAGATTCTTTGGAGAAGATCAAAAAACAGTTCTTATTCTTACACCAGAAAAACTTGATTTTATGCTCAGACATGACGATAGTCTTTCGGAACTGATTGGTTTGATTGTGTATGATGAGGGTCATTTATTTGACGATGAAACAAGAGGGACGAAGTACGAGCTTCTCCTTTCATCGCTGAAACGACAGCTTTCTCCTGATACTCAAGTTGTTTTAATTTCTGCTGTTATTACGAATGCACAAGAAGTAAAAGAATGGTTAGTGGATCAGGAAGGTGTATTGGTCGACGGAGCAGACCTGAGTCCAACTAATAGAAGTATTGCCTTTGTTGACTGGACAGAACGAAACAGATCTATACAATTTGTTGACGAAAATGATATTAATCAAGGTTTATTCTTCGTACCTTATGTTCTTAGAAGTTATCCAATAGAAAGGAGAGGGAGAGAACGAGAGAAGTTTTTCCCAAAACCTAGACCAAGAGGTAGAGGTTATGAACCATCTCATATTGCAGGATTTTTAGGTGCAAGATTGGCATCATCTGGCTTGTCTGCAGTTTTTGTTGGGCAAAAGAAATCTGCACAAAAAATTGCAAACGATCTTATTGATGCGTACGGACGTAATTTACCAATTGAAAGACCTATAGCTTTCAGTGAAAATTCTGATGAAGCAAATAAAGTCATTGCGTATATAGAAAGCGTTCTTGGGCCTGATAGTGTTAATTTGGAAGCGGCGAGATTGGGTATCTTAATGCATCACACAGGTATTCCTCATGGATTAAGGTTGGTAACAGAATATGCCTTGCAGAACTCGCATTTTAAAACAGTAGTGTGTACCTCTACTCTTGCTCAAGGAGTCAATCTTCCTATTCGATATCTGATTATTAGTCCCAGTCATCAAGCTGGAGAGAAAATTAAGACAAGAGATTTTCATAATCTAATGGGTAGAGCTGGAAGATCGGGTAAATATACTGAGGGTACAGTTATCTTCTCCAATCCAGATATTTATAGATCACGAGCAAGAAGGGGAGACTATTGGACAGACACAGCAAATCTTTTAAATAGTGAGAATTCTGAACCTTCCATGAGTCGTATGTCTATCCTACTTTCGCCAAGACCCGAAGAACTTGATGAACAAGTTAAATGGGACAATAATAATATTTCAATTAGGAAGGAAATAACATCATATCTTTTGAATGCATTGTACGAAGTTGAAGATATAAGGGAGATGGAACAAATCGTTACAGATCTCGTACAGAATACACTTGGTTATTCACAACTGGAAACACAAGAACAAAGAACCCTTTTAACAGGAATTTTCTTAGAGATAGGTTTTAATATTATGACCGAAGTTCCTGATACTGATCGTCGTTTGGTCTACAGTAGATCTATATTGAACCTTGAACAGTCTCAGAATTTTGTTTCTGATATAGAAGATAATCTTGGCCAAATACTTACTGCATTAGAAACAGGGGAGTTTAGTAATTCCTTGGATATGTTTTGGAGTTACCTATATCGATACTCAAATAATAAGATACTTAGGAGCTTTTCTGAAGCCGATGCTAAGGTACTATGCCAACAATGGATTGGAGGTATAAGTTTTAGTTCCATTCTAGAAATAGCATCTGGTTTACCAAGAGGGGAAGGGGCTCGTGAGCTGAACATGCTTAACATTATTGATCTATGTGAAGCTGGTTTCAGTTATGACATCTCAACTCTGTTAGGTTCTTTGTTTGAATTAGTTACAGTTGTCCTTCCAGAAGAATATATTTCTTTGATTAAAGACGATTGCTATGAATTACAAAAGAGGCTTAAATATGGTACTCCAGGTAAAGTCGAATCTATGATCTGTGAACTTGGTTTTTCTGACAGAGCTCTAAGTATCGAAATAGAGGCACTATTGGAAGGTGATGATATCTATTTGATGGAGAAAAATCAACTTAAAGGCCTAATAAGAGATACACCTGCTATTTTAAATACGATTCAGAATAATTACCCAGGATATTTTGTTGATCGATTTAATACTCTCTAAAACATGAAAACCTTCTCATCATTCCCTGGTGCAGTCGATGAAACTTATACAAGTAATAAGGTGTTTAGCTTTCTTGATGAGTCTTCAAAGTTTTATCAACAACTTTCATTTTCTGTTTTTGGTTTCGTTACGCCAGGAACAATGGCTTCAACAAATATAGATAGCTTCCTTTTTTCTTCAGTGAGAGGTACAGTTGATTCAATCCATGAGATCTTGGTAAAAGGCAGAATCAATGATGCTTACGCGCTATTAAGAAAATATCATGATTCGATAATTATAAATATCTATACAATACTTTATATAAAAGATAACTTACAAAAAGAAAACTTTGTAGTTACAAAAATAAATAACTGGATTAAGGGCACAGAGCAATTACCTGAATATAGGGTTATGTCCCAATATATTCGTGACCATAAAGATCTTTCAGAAATCAATAAGCTATTTTACAAAGATAAAACTTATTCCGACCTGAGAGATCGTTGTAACGACAATACACACTACAACTTTTATCATAACGTCTTACTGAATGATAAGGATATTTATAATGAAAGAAGGTTACCATCGCTAGAAAACTTTTCTAAGGATTTTGAAAACTTATTTATCTTACATGTTGGTTATCTATTTTATATAAATGGGCACTACATGATGTCTAGTGATTATATGGATAGTATGGAAATGGGAATGGAACCAGAAGAAAACTCTCAGTATTTTGTTGCTCCATTTATACAAAAGATGTTTGACGATCTCCTTAAAAAGAAGCGTCCAGATATCGTGGATTTAATTAAGATTACAACTCCTATGCAGTTAGAATAATTGTAGATAACTTCGACTACACAAAATCTTTAATCTAAGCTAAGATGGGTGACCACTCCAAATGTGGTATAATTCCTTTACAAATCAATAAAGAGACCTAACCCCTCAAGGTTCTTGAGGATATGGTCAAAATCCTTCCCAGTAAAAAACTCCTCGTCAGAGTTTCCTGGGAAGGTCGTATCTGGAAACGGATATGGGTGGCGTAAGCCACCAGCTCGGCGGGGAGCTTTTTGCTTCCTGACGATTTAAAAATCCTTCCCAGATTTATGAAAACAATAACAGAATTAAATACTAGACCTTGGTTTAGGTTTCTTAAAGTTCTCTATGTTCTTGTACTCCTTCTAACCGCATTCTTTGTTTATCTGTCATACAATCCTACCTATGACACCTTTCCTGATAACATTATAGTTCCATTCATTGTAGTTCTTGCTATCCTAGAACTCTTTAAGAGATTCGTTTACTATATTACTCTCGGTACAGTAAGACCATTACAACATGAGATGAAGTCACTTATTGAAAGTATTGCAAAAAGACTTTCACTAATGAACGAAGAGAAGGTTCCAAAGAAGAGTCTGGAGATGTTTCAGATCATTACCTATTACACTGAAACACTCATCAAGAATTATGACGATACTAAAATAGTAGAATATCAAAACAAGATACGACTCTTAGATGACATGATCTATAACTTCTACTGTGTCTATCAAGAACAGTTCTCTACACATCATGCTGATGTAAGAATAAGAGCTATCAGATTCTTGTACTTAGCAGATAAGGTGGGGGTTTCGGTAGAGAAACTTAATTGGTCTATCGATCTATAGCTCTATCCAAGTTGAGGCCCTTGTTCTTTAGGTGTTAATGATGTCGACTTTCCTTTAAGTCGTCTCCTATGTTTCCAGTTCACTATCTCAGGGTACTTCTTAAGCAGTTCTCTTAATTCATCATCAGTAAGTTCCTTGTTATTTAATTCATCCCACTCTGCTTCAAATTCTGGGTTAAGATACTTGTTGGCAACCTCTGGATCAGTAGGCATGATAAGCTTCACTGGTTCAACTTCTTCAATACGTTCTCTATCCTTATCTGATATCCAGAATGTTGCTGGATACATCTCATCAGCTTCGACTAATTCTTCATCTGAAAGCGGTTTGTGTGCAATTGGTTTATACAGATCTGAGTTTGGATCGTTGTGTCTGAAATACTTTGGTCTAAATACTTCATCATTGTTCTGCAGCCAGAATCTGGTAGCATTGAAGTTCTCCTTCTTAATCATCTTAATGATTGTAGCTTTAGCTAACTCATTAATGTTCTCCCGTCCTTGCTTAAGAACGACACCAACTGCTTCATTGAAATGCTTGTCTTCCTTGCACCATCTATAGAAGGTGGCCCTCGAGATTCCGAATCTCTTGCATGCCATATTAACCAAAGGCGTATCCCTAAGGTATTCAATGAGTTCTCCTTTTTCATCGGTTCTACTCATTGATCTTTACTCGCTTCTTACCAGTTAGTTTCTCCCATCTATTAAGAATCACTTCTGCATAGACTGGAGACTTCTCCATAATGAAGCATCTTCGACCAAGCTTCGTAGAAGCAATGAGAGTAGACCCAGAACCACCAAATGGTTCAACGACCAAGTCACCACGCTTTGTAAGTACCTTGATATACGGAACAAGAATCTCAATTGGTTTAGTACCAAAGATGATTCCTTGCCCTGAAGACTTCTCATCACTTGCTTTGTAATCTATGAAATCAGTAGGACAGTACTTCTTACCTTTCTCATAGGATTCCCAGTGTGGTGACCCTGAGGTAGCGAACAACGCTGTCTGATACTCTTCTTGGAATAGTGGATCATCTTCTGGTTCATCATTCACATCAACAAGTCCAGAAGTACCAACAATAGCAAAGTCGAACTTGTTGAAGAACTTATACTTCGCAGCAAAGTTCTGCATCCTGTTAGGTAAATGCCAGATGATTGTATTTCGATACTTCCAGTAAGCTTCTAAAGCGTTCCAGATAGTACGGAGATTCTTAGGATTTTCATAGACAATGATAGAGAAGTTCTCTTTCTGAATCTTAGCAATTTGAGCCATCCAGAGTTCAGTGAAGTTACTAGGTAAGCTTTCTGTTTCTAGATACCTACGATTCTTCTTTTTACCGAATCCTTCAGTTGCTGTACCATTCCTGCTTTTACCGTGAAGATAATCTAGGATGTATGGGGGATCAGTCATACACATATCAGCTTTCTCATCATTACATAATCTCTCCCACTGACCATCTACGGTAGAGTCACCACACATTAAGCGTGACCCATCTAAGTTATAGATGTCTCCTTTCTTAACAGTGATGTTTGTAATATCTAACTTCTCCAGCTCCTTGTTCAGATCAAAGCCAGATAAAGGGGACAGCCACCATTAAATAAGTAAAAGTGTGGTCTTATATAGTGGTATTATATATACTCCAATCAGTCCTTTGTAATGTAAATACCAGCACACCTCCACACTCACCATCACACGAGTCATTACGGTACCACGTATCAGCTATTCTCCTGCCACATTGTTAGCTACTCCATTTAGTAGATCATCCATTCCATCCTTTGCTACAACAACCAGTACATCTAATGTAGACCTCACCTCTCTCCCACCACTTACCTTCTCTGCTACCTTCCTTTCTCCTGTAGGACGTATAGCAACATCTACTACCATCTATTCAGGATACATAGTAGATACAACTCCTGTCCCACTTCCTTCATTACCTCAGAGTGCATTAAGTAGTATTACCTATCCATACTATAGTGGTTCTACCACTCCAGCTACTACAACACTCTATCTCTTAACAATAGCTACAACAACGACTACTACCATCTATAGTCCATTTACTAACTATCAAGATGACTCGAGAGGAACGGTCACAACTTACCTAACTCTTAATGGCAAGCTTGTTGGAGCTTATTCTTATCAAAAAGGAAATGAGGCAGCGACAGGAAAAGTATCTTATGTTCTTGCAAATTACGAAGGTACGCCAGTCCTCAGTACTGATGATAAGGGGGATATTGTAGAAATGGACATAACTGATGTGTTTGGAAATTACGTAATGAGAGATCAAAGAAAAGATAATGCGTATCATAATAAAGGGTATACGAGTCATGAATTTGATGACGTCACAGGATTAAATTATGCCCATGCCCGATATCTTTCAGCCCCAATGCACAGCTTCATGAGTGTTGATCCAATAATTTACTCTTTAACACAAGATTACCTTAGTGATCCACAGCAAATGAATAGTTATGCATACGCAAGAAATAATCCTGTAGTCTACATTGACCCAACTGGTCTATATAAGAAAGAAACAGGAGAAGTTGAGAAAGGTGATACCTTAAGTGAAATACTCAAAATAATCAATAAGGCAAATAGTACCAATTACACTCTTACAACATTACAAAATTTGAACAAGCAGATTACAAATGTGAATAAGATATATCCAGGTCAAATCATAAAACCAAATAACTCGGTTCCAGATGTGTCTAGACCGCTAGATTCTGCGAATAAAACTAATGGCGCTATTGCAAGTGGAGCTAATGGAAAAGCTATAAACAATAACATCAAGACGAACGCTAACTCTACACCTGGGTATAATACTAGTGGTATAGGAGATCTTCAATTTGCAAATAATTTTAGACAAGGAGGTAATTGGGACTTGAAATCACAACCAGGAATTTTCTGTCAGAAAAAGGTTTGTGGCGGACAAACAGCAGAAAATTATATTTATCAAGGAAGGCAGATTGCAGGAGATGATCCAGGTAATATTCATTATGGTTATGTTGGCGGTCAAATGGGGTATACTATTAATACGCTGTTAACAGGAGGGGATTATGTTCAAGATATTAGTGATATGTTACGGTTTGTGTACCCAACTGGCGATCCAATATCAGATAAAAACTCAATCTATCTCGGTAATAATCTTAAATATTAACTAATATGATTAGAAAAAAAATTAAAAATTATTCTCTCATCCTGCTTATTATTTCTCTATGTTTAGTTTCCGTGTATTATTTTTTTGGAGAATTAGGTGGTAATTCTGTTAGGGTTTCCAATAGTCTTAAAATACATCAGACAGAGTTTAATGAGCTTTCTGAAAAATTTCTCAATCAAAGAGAAATTAAAAATCTTCAGATATCAGTTGGCTTCTTAAATAGTTGGGAAAGTGTTAATAATTGTTCCAGATATCCTGAAAAATCAGATACTCAATGGAAATGTACTATTGGTACTTATCCAGAAACCTCAGATGTTTATTTAAAGAACATTGATGAGGTATTGAAGTATCAAAAAATCCAAAAAGAAGATTATTTATTTTATGTAAACTTTTTGAAAAAATATCATTTTGACGGAATTGGTAAAGATGATAATAAAAGATATGTTGAATTATCAGACAAACTTTCTGGTTTACGATATTATGAACAAGAGAATATTGGAGACTTTAATTCAGACAATAATTACCAATCTGTTAAAAAGATAAATAGTCATTGGTTTTCTTTTGCGACAGACTGGAACTAGAAGTGGTTTTATGGATAGATAGTCTTCTCTTATGTCTGTCATAGTTAGTAATTTCTCCCTCAAATTCAAATAAGATTTTTTCTTCACTGCTAGGTATTGGGATTGTTCCAAGTATTTTAAAGGTGTCGCCAAAGAAAAAAGGAAAAAAGGGGACAGCCACAATTAAATTAATATAAGTGTGTCATAATATATTCATGCCTCGCACATCTCGTGTCGCAGTTGGTGGAGAAGTCTACCATGTCATTAATAGAGCTAATGGAAGAATGACTATCTTTACTACAAAAGAGGATTACCAGCTCTTTGAACAACTACTTCTCGATACGAAAGAATTACTAGGTACGCACATTCTTGCGTATACCATCATGCCTAATCACTTTCATTTAGTGCTTCGTCCAGAAAAAGATGGTGACTTATCTCTTTTCATGGGTAGACTCACTAATGCTCATACACGAAAAGTACATGCCATCACCAATACAAATGGTAGTGGTCATCTCTACCAAGGAAGATATAAGTCATTTCTAGTAGAGAGTAATGAATATTTACTCACCCTCATTAAATATGTAGAACGAAATCCAGTACGAGCAAAACTTGTACAGAAGTGTGAAGACTGGCAATGGGGGAGTGCTTACCGTAGAATTAAAGGAACCCCTAAAGAAAATAAGTTATTAGACACTCTACCTACTGAAGTACCAGTAAGGTACTCATCGTGGATAAATACTACAGAAGAAAAGAAAGTGATAGAATCAATTCGAAGGTCTGTTATCAAAGGTACTCCATATGGGGGAGAGACATGGATTGAGAAGATGGTTACTAATCATAAACTACAATCATCGTTACGATCATCTGGTCGACCTAAGAAAGTGTGACAATATTACAACACATAAAATACAAAAGAATGGTGGCTGTCCCTATTTCTGTCTATTTCCCTATTTCCAATCTAGATATTATTAAGTCCGCTGACCATATTATCGATATTGGTCCTGATGGAGGAATAGGTGGTGGTAAGGTTGTCGCAACTGGGTCTCCAGAACAAGTGGCAACTAATCCAAACAGTTACACCGGACAGTATCTTAAGAAAGTTCTTAAGAAAGCAAAGGATGAGGCGAAGGGGAAGTAAATAAGAAAAATACTAGAAAAGCGACCCTTTGGGTCGCTTTTCTCCTGGGCGAGAGAAAAGAAAAAACCGTACTATGTGTACGGTCTTGTGAGCTGCTACGTAGTAGCTACACTTTCTGCTGGTCACGCCATTTGCGATACATCAGAACAAGTTGTTGCTCTGATTTCTCAGGATGAAGTAAGTGTCTAACTTCTTGGCTGCACTCAGGAACACCACCACCACCAAGATTGTGATCACCAAATTTTTTGATAGTTGGGAGAGGTCTCCCGTCGGTGAGGCATTTACACCACACACCCTGACTGCATGAACTAATAACTTCCTGCTGTGTCACGGGGACATCCCCTCCAGGCAAATCCTTTCCATCTGACCACTCAGCTCTGGTGATTGCAAGTATTTCCTCAGACATTACGACCTCCGAAACGGTGGTCATTCAGCGCTGAGGGTAAGCTACCGTTGTCTCCAGAAAAAGAGGCAACCTTTCGTGGTTCGGCACTTACCTTGAGAGTCCCAAAGTCAGTGCAGACACCACCCATGCGGGCAGCATGTACCCATGCCTCAAGAGGTGCGCTCGCCGCTTGTCCGAAGTTGCTTCCGGAGCGGTTGTAGTTATTTCGCATTGTTTTTATCCTTAAAGATCTGTTGCCTTCCTTATAGAGAGCTCTAACTAGAATTGAATTCCAACTGTTAGAGAACCATAAGGCACGTATTTACCAACTCCATCAACCTCTTTTCGAGGGGCTAATTGAAATTGGCAAGTATTTATTGTACAATATATGCAGTGAAAAAGCAAGACCTAGAGAAATGTGGATTACCTGATGCACCTGGGGTGTATTTTTTTCGTGATGCCGATGGGGCCATTCTATACATAGGTAAAGCAACCTCTCTTAAGGATAGAGTACGGAGTTATTTTAATCCTGACCTTATGGAAACAAGAGGTCTTAAGTTGGTCAGTATGGTGACGCTAGCTTCTACGGTGACGTATCAAGAAACAGGGAGTGTGCTTGAGGCGCTCTTACTTGAAAGTAAGTTAATAAAAGATCATGATCCTATCTATAACACCAAAGAAAAGGATGACAAAAGTTTTACTTGTGTTGTTATCACTAAAGAAACATTTCCAAGAATTCTCACCATGAGAATACGAGACTATGAAAAGAAGTTCACCAAAAAAGATGTAGCATATGTCTATGGACCATTCGCATCCTTACCACAGCTGAGGCTCGCAATGAAGATAATTAGGAAGATGTTCCCGTACAGAGATACGTGTGAGCTAGGTAGCACGAAGCCATGCTTTAATGCGCAGATCAAGCTTTGCCCTGGAGTTTGTATAGGACAAATATCTGTTGAGGATTACATGAAAAATATCAATAATATTCGTAAACTCTTCGAGGGTAAAAAGACAGAAATTAAAAAATCTCTTGAGAAAGATATGAAGGAGTATGCTAAAAGACATCTCTTTGAAAAGGCTGCAGTTGCTAGAAATACCTTGTTTGCACTAGATCATATAAAAGACATAAGCTTAATTAAGGAAGATGAAGTACTGTCTTTTAAGGACAAAAGTTTCCGCATCGAAGCATATGATGCTGCACATATCTCAGGGACATCTCGGGTTGGTGTGATGGTTGTTATCGAGGGTGGTATTGTAGAAAAAAATGAATATCGAAAGTTTAAGTTAGAGGAAAATGTGAATGATGATTATGAAGGGTTACGACAGATTCTTATTCGCCGTTTCTCCCATAAGGAGTGGCGATATCCAGATCTTTTGGTTATTGATGGTGGTGCAGTTCATAAGCAAACTGCAGAAAAAGTTCTCGCACATCTCGGACTCCTCATCCCGTGTGTGTCTGTTGTAAAAGACGAACGACATAAACCAAAAGATATCCTCGGAGATAAAGTACATGTGGATTACCATAAAAAGGATATACTTTTAGCTAACGGAGAAGCTCATAGGTTCGCTATTGGCTACCACAAGACCTTACGAAATAAGCTCGTAAAATAGCATGGGTCACAAGGTGTCAAGAGTAACTATTGACAGCAAGGTGAGGGACAAAAAATATGGCTTTTAGCTCTAAAAAGGTACAATCAATGTATTAACAAATGATGTAAATTTTAGAGATTGTATGGCTATTCTACAAATAATTAAGAAACGTAATGGAGAGATTGTTCCGTTTGAGGTGAGTAAGATTGAGACCGCTGTTAAGAAAGCTTTTGTGCAAGTCACACGAGATGAGAAGGCTGCTGTTGCAAAACATATTGCTGAACTCGTAGGTAAGGAGCTAGAGCTAGAAGCGATAACTCGCGAAGGGTACGTTCCTTCTGTTGAGCATACACAGGATCTTGTGGAGAAGCACATTATGGGTGCAGGTTTTTTCGACGTCGCTAAAGCATACATCATTTATCGCTACGAACGTACAAAGGAACGTGAGGAAGTTAAGATTGAAACTCTTGAGAAAGTAGAAGAGGGTGGTCTTTATATCACTAAGAAAAGTGGTAAGAAAGAGAAGTTCGACATTGCTAAGGTCCGTAAAAGTGTCATGCACGTAATCCACGGTTATGAGAAGGATGTGAATGTCGACCAGATTGTTAACCAGGTGAAGCTCGAAGTATACGAGGGTATGTCTACTAGAGAAATCAGTAAGGCACTCGTCATGACACTTCGTTCTATGATTGAGCAGGACCCAGTGTACTCATATGTTGCATCACGTATGATTCTTGCACAGATTAATGAGGATCTCCTTGGCTCAACACTTAATCACACGACGCTCGATATGCAATATAAGGATGTCTTCGTCTCAGGCATCAAGAAGGGTGTAGAAAAAGGTATCCTAGATGCTCGTATGGTTAACTTCGACCTTACTCGACTTTCTAATGCTCTCGTTCGATCACGAGATGAACTTTTTATGTATCTTGGTTCACAGACTCTCTATGAACGATACCTTGTTCGTGATGTAGAAGGTGACGGAAAGGTTATTGAGAACATTCAAGGATTCTGGATGCGTATCGCAATGGGAGTGGCACTCGCTGAGAAAGAGCTCGACCGTACAACTCGTGCGATTGAATTCTATGAAGTTATGTCAACGCTTCGTTTTGTACCATCTTCACCAACACTCTTCCACGCTGGAACTAAGCACCCGCAACTATCAAGTTGCTACCTCAACACTGTAGGAGATTCTCTTGAGAGTATCTTTAAGGTGTACTCAGATAATGCACAACTCTCTAAGTGGGCAGGAGGTATCGGCACCAACTGGACTTCAGTTCGTGCATCCGGTGCACTTGTTAAAAAGTCAGGTATTAAGAGTAATGGTCTTGTGCCATTCCTTAAGATTGCTAACGATGTGACTGTTGCTATTAACCGTTCAGGACGACGTCGAGGCGCAACATGTGTCTATATAGAGAACTGGCACTACGACGTTGATGAATTTTTGGAACTCCGTAAGAACACAGGTGATGAACGACGTCGTACACACGATATGGATACAGCGCTTTGGATCTCTGACCTCTTTATGAAGCGTGCACAAGCAGATGGTGACTGGACACTTTTCTCACCGGATGAAGTGCCTGAACTTACTGAGACATATGGAGATGCTTTTGAGAAGCACTATGAGAATTACGAAGCACTTGCTAAGGAGGGTAAGATAAAAGTATCTAAGACTATTAAGGCGCGTGAGCTTTGGCGTAAGATGGTTACTATGCTCTACGAAACTGGACACCCATGGATTACCTTTAAGGATCCATCTAATGTTCGTTCACCACAGGATCATGTTGGTATTGTTCATAACTCTAACCTTTGTACTGAGATTACACTCAACAACTCTCTTGAGGAGACTGCGGTATGTAACTTAGGTTCTCTTAACTATCAGCGACTTATGCGTGATGGTAAGTTCGATGTAGACCTTGTCGCATCAACTACTCGTACTGCGATGAGAATGCTTGATAATGTTATCGACGTTAACTTCTATCCAACTGTTGAAGCAGAACGAAGTAACATGCGTCACCGTCCAGTAGGACTCGGGCTTATGGGCTTCCATGATGCGCTCTATATGATGAATATTAATTTTGATTCTGACACTGCGGTTGCATTTGCTGATGAATCAATGGAGCTTATTTCATACCATGCTATTTTGGCGTCGTCTGAACTTGCTCGTGAGAAAGGGGCGTACTCAAGTTATAAGGGGAGTAAGTGGGACAGAGGTATCTTCCCAGTTGATACAATGGGTCTCCTTGAGAAAGCTCGCGGGGTTGATATTCCAGTATCTAAGACTGGTAAGCTCGACTGGACTCCAGTACGTGCATCAGTTAAGCAGTTTGGTATGCGTAACTCTAACTGTATGGCGATGGCACCAACAGCGACTATCTCTAATATCGTAGGATCTATTCCTTGTATCGAACCTATCTATAAGAATATCTACGTGAAGTCTAATATGAATGGCGAGTTCATTATTGTGAACCCATACCTTGTAGCTGATCTTAAGGCACTTAATCTTTGGGACTTCGAAATGATTGGACTCCTAAAGTATAACGATGGTTCAGTTAAAGATATTCCGTCTATCCCATCTCACCTTAAGGATAAGTACAAGGAAGTCTTCCAGATCGACCCATCATGGCTTATTAAGAGTGCAGCACATCGTGGTAAGTGGGTAGACCAGTCACAGTCACTCAACATCTACTTTGCAGGTACCTCTGGGCGTGAACTTGCAGGTATCTACGAGTATGCATGGTCACTCGGTCTTAAGACAACGTATTACCTACGCTCACTCGGTGCATCTCAAGTGGAGAAGAGTACTGTTAATGCATCTGAGTTCGGCTCAACACACAAGCGTGATGCGGGAAGCGATGTTCAATCATCAGCTGGTGCTGTTGCTTCCGGCATCTCTGCAAGTTCAGTATCTGTTTCTATGCCAGTAGCTACTGCTGTAGTTGCTACACCTGCACCAGTTATGCCGGTAGTTGCAAAGTCAACTCCAGTAACCGCAGTCACTTCTCCAATTCCATCGATGATTCCATCAATGTCACCTGCTGAAACCCAGATGGCAACTGTTACTTCTGCTCCAAAGAAGAAGTACAATATCACAGTTATGCCAGAAGCAACGTGTGATGGATGCCAGTAGGGCAGCCGTTAGCCTGTAGCTATTAGACTGTAGCCATAATTACAAGAAAGCTTTGTAGAATAATAGAAAAATGTTGTATAATTAGACTAATACCTTCTATAATTATAACCAATTACTATTAACTATTAACTATTAACCAACCATGCCACCACTACAAACAACAAATTCAAATGTTTCCGCAGCGACTCCAAAGCCTATCATTGATAGAAGTGCAGGTCGTGTGAATGTAAATGACCGTAAGATCATTAACGGACGCGCTGATGTTGTTCAGTTGTGGCCGATAAAGCACAAGTTCGCGTGGGATGCGTACAATGTTGGTAATGCTAATCACTGGCTCCCAACTGAGATCAGTATGCAGTCAGATATCGAGCAGTGGCGAGCGCAGAATGTGCTCACCGATGATGAGCGTCATGCCTTTAAGATGGTGCTTGGGTTCTTCACAACAGCGGACTCTATAGCTGCGAATAACCTCGTGCTTGCATTTTATAAGCATGTAACTTCTCCTGAGGCGCGACTCTATCTATTGCGTCAGGCATATGAAGAGGCGATTCACACTCAGGCGTATCAGTACATGGTGGAGTCTCTTGGACTTGATGGCACAGAGATCTACAATATGTATCGTGAAGTAGATGCGATTTACAACAAAGAAGAATTCGTGCTCTCATTTAATGATGGTATCTTTAAGGATGATTTTAAGACAGGGACATTTGAGTCAGACCAGAAGTTCCTCGAGAATATGTGCGTGTTCTCACTCATCCTAGAGGGCGTGTTCTTCTATTCATCTTTTGCGGTGATCTTTGGATTCCAGCGACAAAACAAGCTTGTAGGTTCTGCTGAGCAGATTCAGTACATTATGCGTGATGAAAGTACACACATGAACTTCGGTATTGATATGATTAATACAATTAAGCAAGAGCAACCAGAACTCTGGACTCCAGCATTTGTAGAGCGAATCACTAATCTTATGCGAAAGGCCGTGACTCTTGAGTACCAGTTCGCGGTAGATGTATTCCCTAAGGGAATCTTCGGACTTAATGCAGATGGATTCAAGCAGTACATTGAGCACATTGCTGACCGACGTCTAGCTCGTGTAGGGATTGAGCCAATCTACGGATCATCTAACCCATTCCCATGGATGAGTGAAGCGGTGGATTTGAATAAGGAGAAGAATTTCTTTGAGACGAGAGTTACCGAATATAAGACAGGCGGCACCTTATCTTGGTAGTGATTTCGTCATAAATCACTTCATCTACTTCGTTGTGGAGCCTCGTTTGCTCGTCAACGTAGGCCTACTACGTCTCCTCACAAACCCTCCACGCCTTGTATCTAAAGTAATTTCTAACGAAATAAAATGATTGAAACAAAAAGCCCTGCAAAGTTTCTGTACGATTCAATTGTTAGCTTTATTGATCTTGAGAGATTGATTAATGAGGGGGAGAGTGAGGGTCAGTATCTAGAATGTAAAACAAATACTGGTTCTCAGTTTATTGCAGGTTCAAAAGCTCAATTTTCAAAGGCAATTTCAGCATTCTCAAATTCTGGTGGGGGTGTAATTATATGGGGGGTTTCTACAACTAATCAAAAACACACAGGATTAGATGTTTTAACACAGATTGAATGTATTGGGAATGTTAAGAATTTTAAAAAACAGCTAGACCTAAATTTACACTCCCTGGTTGAACCACAGATTCAAAGTTATGAATCTAAAATTATACTTGAAAAAAAAGATGACACTAAAGGAGTAATCATTTCGTACATACCGCCTACAGACGGAGACCCTATTAGAGCAATAGATGATGGAAAATTCTGGATACGTACAGGAAGCTCAAGTAATTTAATGTCATACGAAACTGTTCGTAGAATGTTTGCGGGTTCAGCAAGTCCTGACTTGTCTGTGGTCTTTTATGAGAAAATAGTGGAAATAAAGCAAGACGGTTCTTGGTCTGTTCCAATTATTTTAAGTAACAATACTAGTGCTGCGGCACATTATGCTGAAGTTTCTGTTACTATTAAAAATATTGAGGCATGTGAAGATGTTCATGCAACAGGTTTGACTGATAATTCAAAAATAAATCCCGGTTTAAGAATATTTATGGGTGAACTCAAAGTTCCAATTTTTAAAGGTAAAAATAGAATCGCAGGAAATTTAATTGTTAAAATGAAAAAAGGTAAAACATTAAAAAGAAATCTTGACTTAGAAATTGATCTATTTGCAGATAATATGAGAGCAAAGAAATTTAATGTAACAGTAGTTTTAGCAAAAAAAGGTTTTTCGATTATTAAGTTAAAATCTAATTATTTATACTAAGTAGTTACTAAAAACCAAGGGTTGAGACCCTTGGTTTGTTGGATATTAGTTCTCCATTTTCTCTTTTGCTTTCTTCCACCCGTCGTAAAAGCAGGCGAGGGTAACTCGGTCTTCCCAAGTTCCACCGTGAAAGATTTCTTCTTTACCGATACCTTCAGTCACATAGCCACAGCGCTTACTGTACTCGATGCTCTTCACATTTTTT
>CAYOQQ010000008.1:20539-39721 GCA_964406165.1 uncultured Candidatus Saccharibacteria bacterium | reverse complement strand
TCCGCCATAGACTTAAATGCAAGCGCTGCAAATGGTGCAGTGTCTGACACTTCAACTGTCATTGGGTCACCTGTTACTGGGTTAAGACCTTTAGGTGCAGCAATATCAAGTGGTGATGGAAGGTAATCAATAACCGCATCAAGTACGAGTTGTACTCCACGGTTCTTAAGTGAAGATCCACAGAATACTGGGAAGAGTTCATTGGCAATAGTTGCTTTACGAACAGCAGCCTTGAGCACTTCGATTGGAAATTCCTTTCCTTCGAGGTACTGAGTCATAAGATCTTCGTCAGTCTCAACAATCTTCTCAACCATCTCAGCACGACGCTTCTTAGCTTCTTCGAGAAGTTCAGCAGGGATTTCTACTGATGATACATCCTTTCCTTTATCTCCTGTAAACTTAATTTCTTTCATTGTAAGGAGGTCGATGATACCATCGAAATTTTCTTCAGATCCAATAGGCATCTGCATACGAACTGCTTTCTTAGAAAGACGATCAAGTATAGAAGCATACGCCTTATCGAAGTTAGCACCCATACGGTCTAGCTTGTTGATGTAACAAATACGAGGCACCATAGCATCTGACGCATATCTCCAGTTAGTTTCTGACTGTGGCTCTACTCCAGCAACACCGTCAAACACTACAACAGCACCGTCGAGTACGCGAAGTGAACGCTTTACTTCAATAGTAAAGTCGATGTGTCCCGGTGTATCGATGATGTTGAAACGACACTTCTTAGAAACATCCTCCTTTGGCATGTACGTTGGACTCCAGAATGCAGTTGTTGCAGCTGAGGTAATAGTAATACCTCGCTCTCGTTCCTGTTCCATCCAGTCCATCACAGTTGCCCCATCATGAACTTCACCAATTTTGTGTGAAACTCCAGTATAGAAAAGAATACGCTCAGTAGTTGTTGTTTTACCGGCGTCGATATGAGCAATAACTCCAAAGTTACGTGTTTTATTAAGTGGATAGTCGCGTGCCATGATAATTAGTTGTTAGTTATTAGTTAATAGTTTTTAGTTAAAGCGAATATGCTTTGCACATTCGCTTTTCCCGTCTTTTTTATTAAAAAGGGGAAAAGAAAAACCGCTTGTGCAGTAGCTAGTATGCTACCACAAAAGCGGTGTTTGGGCAATTGCCAATCTTCAGAAAATTAATCTGAAACTAGTTCAGGATTTCTAGTATCAAGGCAATTTTGTACCTTTTTTGACTCTTTCAATCATATCTGTAGTGAATTTAACTACAAGTGGTGACGGTTTAATATCAAACATCCGTTCATTATCGTACATGTTAACTCTCCCACTTGGGTGAGCCTCAGCTATACATTCACACACAGGGCACCATTTAACAGGTAATCCTTGAAAAAGACCAATTCGTAGAGGCTCTCCACAAAAATCATGGAGATGATCGTACCTTACTTCATAGTCAACTTTACCTGCGAGTTTCTCGATTCTGACTTGGTTTGCAATTCTACCCTTGTCGATTAAAAAAAGTTTTTTACCGATTTTTTCTAGTTTTCTCTTTTCAATAGACTCTTTTACCTTCAGTGTAATATTCTCAAAATTGATAAATAGTAGAACAATGAAAAATGTAAGACCGATACCTAAAGTGGCAATGAGCACGTATGCAAGTATCTCTAGTATCATGTGACACCTCCTCGTTACAAATCTGGTAAAAATCTAACAAGTAAATGCAAGTCTGTAAAGGTAACAAGCACCTTTATGTACAAAATAACAAGCTCACACACTAACCATGTTAGCATGTGAGCTTACTTCAAACCTCACTCTTTGGTAAAAGTCTTATAGAGCACCTCACCTAATGTGAGTGCCTCTTGAAACTCCGGGCGAAAACTAACCCATTCCTGAGGTATCCCTTCTACCCCAACATGAGCACCGATGAGTGCTCCGACGATAGAAGCATGAGTATCTGCATCACCCCCTGCATTTACTGCTTCAAGCACTCCACCTCGAAAATCTTCAAGGTGACGAACTAGTGTAGCAAGCACAAGTGGCATAGACTCTGTGGCAACAAACCCCGGAGGAAACATACGATGCATCAACTCAATTTCTGATACCGTCGATCCAAGAGGACAACGAATTACTTTTTTGAGTGAATCTTGTAGCCCACCTGGAATATACTTCCCAGACTTTCCTCCTCTACAAAAGGTTAGCAACTCTTGGCGAATATCCTCCACTTTGTATGGTTCATCAGACACAAGGAGACGCTTCATTATTTCTGCAACAATAAAAGCGGTCCACCATGCATCTGGATCAGAGTGTGTAATGCTACCAAGATCAACAACCGCCCTAAAGAGGAAAGAATGACTTTTCAGTTCTTCTTGTCGAGTTTGATTGCCGACGAGCTCGGACTCTTTATTCTGGGAGAGATGATACAGTGCAGCAACTATTGCTAGTGGTGCAATTTTCATGATGACACCATTACCACCACCTGATCCAGGTATTGGCATGAGGGGTTTATGAACATCACGCTTCCCTGACTTAATATCAGCAAGCGCATTTCTGGTTGACTTACCCCAACCTGTTACAGATGTATCAAACGCATAGAGATGCTCTGCAATACAATCTCCTCGATTCCATGCACCAGATCGTACAAGACTATTAGCAATAACGCGAGTGAGTTGCCAATCATCGGTAGTGTCACCTGCCTTCAATTTCGCAGACTCTTTGATACGAATTTGAATAGCATCCAGAAAAGTTGTAACTCCTTGTGGACCGAGTTTGGCAATTATCTCATGTGGTTTCATTGTCTCAACAGGAGCACCAAGTGCATCCCCGATACAGACACCCAAGAGAGCACCTTGGATTCGTGAAAGAAGAGTAGGCCTCATATATAGATCCCTTCATTACTAATGAACAATTGTAATACCCTTTCTCTACCCTACCGTTTTAGTTGTTCTATGTCAAAAGTTATAAAACAGAATGTAAAAAGCACCCTTGTGGGTGCTTTTTACTCAAGATATCTACTTATCTACTCTACTTCGTAGATTGTTTTGTTTATTTTTTAAATGAGATGCGAGGCACACAAGATTTTTGCGACCAAGATGTACAAGTAGTACATTGCGGGAGCAAAAATCTTGTGTAACGAAGCAGATCGTTAAAAAAGAGACAATACTACCAAGCAAAGTGCGCGAAAGCCTTGTTAGACTCCGCCATACGGTGAGTATCTTCCTTCTTCTTCACAGCTGATCCTTCATTGTTTGCAGCTGCCATAAGTTCATCAGCAAGCTTGAATTTCATAGCCTTACCTTTCTTATTATTAGCAGCTTCGAGAATCCAACGAAGTGCGAGCATAAAGCGTCGTTCTTCACGAACTTCACGTGGAACCTGGTAGTTAGCTCCACCGATACGGCGTGAACGAACTTCAGTAACAGGGCCTGCGTTTTGAAGCGCCATATTGAAAGTCTCTAGTGGATCTTCAACCTTAAGCTTCTCCTTGATGATATCGAATGCTCCGTACACAATTTCTTGTGCTGTAGACTTCTTACCACCTATCATCACGTAGTTAATAAACTTAGACACTTTAGTTGAGCCAAAACGTGAATCTGGACCAACAATATTTCGATTTTTTACTTTACGACGCATAGGTAGATTGTGGAAAGTAGAAAGTGGAGAGTGGTAGGCCCAGAAAATCACTTCGCGATTTTCTGAATTCCTATCTTCTACTCTCTACCTTCTACTTTCTAGTTTTCTTGTGTTTATTGTTCCCCGAAGCAAAGGGTACTCCACAAGATATTATTTCAGTAAGTGCTTCATTACTCAATAACGAGTGCTCTCTATACTACAATACTTTATCCAAAAAGGCAAAAGGCGGTCGCTTCGCGACCGCCTTTTCTTTACTCCTTATTCTTCACTCTTGACCACTCCTTTATCCGTCCCCTCTACTATTCCTGTAATGTCGAATACTTAGGTCGTGTTGCAGTTGTTATAAACGCTGTCGCATCAGCTGGAAACGCCTTCTTAGTAATCTCACTAGCGTCTAAGAAGTATACAAACGTAAGCTCGGCATCCTTCTTACCATACTCTCCTGCATATTTCTCAACTATAGCATTCGGTGAAACAATAAGTCGTCCTGTTGTGAGGGTTTTTGGGAACGTTACACCTTTACTCTTACTATTAGCGAGATATGCATCGTACACAAGTTCAGAACAGTAAATTTCACTCTTAGTGTCTAAATCAAACGCATAATCATATGGTTGTTCATAATGAGTAAGTGCGAGAGTTATCGCTTCTAACTTTTCACGCTTTGAAAGCTTGGTTCTTACCGCTGCAACATAATCAACAGTAGCGGAACTCTCAAGTGACTGAATAAGTGTCCCATGTGTCTGACTTTCAACAACAGATGGAATATATCCTTTCTTATCATCCTTCACATACACCTCATAAATCTTCGGTTGAGTCTTTTTCAGTAAATCACTTACAGAAGTATAGCCATTATATGGAAAGACATCTGCGAAGTATGCATCCATATCAGCAAGTGTCCCAGTATAGAGCCCAGCGTGTGTCCAGAACCCTGGAATACCGAGATTACTTGCATACCAATTTTTACGATAGACCAAGATATCTCCTGGAAGCATTGATTTTTTCATTTCTTGAACCTGTTCAACGGTTATGAACTTATCTGTTCTATCACCGACATGAATATTACCTATCTTATCGGTAATGACTGTCTTCTGAATTGGAAGCCATGTCTCAAATGCTTTTCTATCGAACTCATCTTTATACACCGCACTTCGTAGTGTCACATGTGAAAGCATGTTCTTAGAAATATAGTGGTAACTTGTTCGTGAGACCTCAAGAAGTGATGCATAGTTTGGTGAAATCGATTCATCATTTTTAGGTGTCATCAATTTGTAATACACATAGCCGAGATTTCTTCGAAGGACAGAGTTAGATGCGAAGAATCGTGAGGTAACATCATCGTAGAGATTGGCGGACTGAAGAACATCACTGTATTCATTGAAGGTTTTAATCGCTGCAGGATTTGTACTAGCTTTATCTATGAGTTTATGGAAAATTTCGAACTTCTTTATATAGAGTGAATACGCAATCACAAAAGACTTAACTTGTGTATCTTTATTTGAGAAAAGTGAAATCTGAGGGAAATAGCGGTGTCGCTCTGTCATCTGCTCAGTCTCAAGTGATGCTGTATAAAATACTTCCCAGTCATGCTTAAGCGAAACTATTTCTTCTGTTGAAAGTTCTTTCTTAGCAAGACTTGGATTAGAAAGAAGTTTGTCCCCTGATAATATGAGCTTGTCGAGTAAGACGGCTGCAACTTCTACGTCTTCGTTTACAATTTCAGTCTGCTTACTCGCAGGTATAGATGAGAAAACCTCTTTGTCTGTTGGTATAACACTTGCAATGACATACCAAACAACTAAAAGGAAAAGTATGATACCTATCGCAACTTTATGCTTTTTTGTTAGACGCTTAGAAACAGTTGTTGTCGTTGTTATTACTTTCTTTGGAACATATGCATTAAAAAGTCTTTTGATTCGACGATAGACAACATAGAGAAGCCCAAGAGAAAGAATGAAGTGGAGAGGTGATAGTAACTGTGTTACATACACAGCCAAAGCAACAATACTAATAAACACAATAACTATGACTGACCAGATAATAGATGGTTTATCTGGCTGTTGATGATGGTGATGCTTTTTATGTTGGTTGTGAGATTTTTTTGTTGCCATACTGAGCTACAGTATGTCATTTTGTGATTATGAATAATATAGCGTAGTACACAGGTACACAAAAAGGGTGGCAACTTCGTTGCCACCCTTTTTATCTATACACCTTAACTTACTGTGGAGCACTGGTTGGTGCAGTTGGTGTCACTGGTTGTTCAGTGACCTGAGGTGCAGGCTCTGCTACAGGAGCCTGAGTATTTTGTTCTGGGGCAGTTGGAGCAACTGGTGTAGCAGATGCATCATTACTTGTACCGCCTAGGTATACCGAATCACCAAAAGCAAGCATTGGATAAAATATGAATGGTAAGAAAACACATCCGATTGCGTAACCAATCCCTTTTCCGAATGTCTCTACAAACTTATACGATACGTAAAAAGCAAAGGCAATGTTTACAACAGGAATAAAGTACAAAATAATAGTCCACGCTGGAAGTCTTGCAATAAGTAACATTACATACAAATTGTATACAGGCACGATTGACTCCCAACCCTCTCTTCCGGCCTTTGTATATATCTTCCAGGTAGAAATCACCATTATCAGTACTAAAACAGCAACAATTGCCATGATAATGAAAAGTGCTCCCGCAAACATTGACGCTAACCCTGCTGATTCTATTGGCATACTGTATAAGTAATTGAAATTAATAACTAATAACTTTACTCTAGTATAGACCAACTATTTAGGAATGGTAGAGGTTATCCCCGCATTTATATTTGCATCCAGACAAGTGCGTGATCACTTTCTAATTCATGCTCGATTTCTCCCGGACCTAAAATACTATAATCTTTAAGTGTTCTATTATCCACCGCAACATTTTGAATCAGCTCCTTTACTCCTTTCGAGACAAGCATCGTATCAAAGGTCAGCTTATTACCACGGTGGAAGTGTGTTGTTTTATCCCCCTCATAACCAACCATAATATCGTAAAGCATGCACTCCTCTTTGTTACTCGACTTAAGGATATCTAGCCCACTACTATTATTGTTATCATTAAAATCCCCCAAGAAAATAACATCTCTCCCTTCATCAAGACTTGTATCTGCTAGTACCCTAAGTGACTTAAGCTCAAGCATTTTATACAAAATACATCTAAATTTAGCTTCAACATGCGCAGTGCGATCATTTTCAACATCATCCCCTTCAAAATACTCAGGAAGTAGACTCTTAAGGTGGAATGTGACAATTCTGAGTCGTTTTCCTTGATGTGCTACATCTATCACCAACACATCACGACGATTACTTACTTTTGCGAGACCTTCAGTATCACCACGCGTCACAATACTTGGGATACCTAACTCACCAAGCGAGATACTCTCACATGTAATCAGATCACTAAGTTCTTTTTTATAGAGCACTGCCATTCGAATCCCACGTTTATTCGGCTTAGCAAAGAAAACACCATACGGGAGTCTTTCAGTTATCATCTTTAGCCCTTTTTCTCCCCCAATTTCCTGCAGACAGATAATATCAAGATCTAGTTCCTTAAAATACTCAGTTAAATAATCGATTCTTTGATTAAAAAACCCTTCATCTACTGCATCTTCTGCTCGCTCGTCCAAAAA
The DNA here is from genome assembly GCA_964406165.1 of uncultured Candidatus Saccharibacteria bacterium. Classification (GTDB taxonomy): domain Bacteria; phylum Patescibacteriota; class Minisyncoccia; order Phycocordibacterales; family UBA5272; genus UBA11704. Next base: position 32,448 of record CAYOQQ010000008.1, on the reverse strand, counting down.
AGTCCCCGGATCAAATAAATTTCTCACATTATACGTAGCGATTTTCATGAATCTGATTGTACCATAATTATAATAAACAAAAGCGCGACCCTAGGGCTCCCGATTTCTTAGATTGTAATCAATCTTTTGAAATCGCAGTACTCTTGAGTATCGCGCTTTTGTAACCAACCTAACAAACTAACTAAGATGTTTACTTTACAATAATATTTGATGTTTTTGTTGTAGTGTCTTTTGTTTTTGTATTAACACATGAAAGCGTGTAAGAGAAACTTTGCCCAGCAGCTAAACCAGAATACATATATGCATCACTTTGAGTTGTATATTTTTGACTATCTGAATACGTAGTCTTTTTAACAACTTCACCAGTTGCTGAACTACCCTTATATAATTCACAATAATCAGCTTGTGTTACGGACCAATAGAGTCCTGCCCCATCATATGACGTACCCGACACTGGAACTATAGTTGCTGTAGCAGGTAAATCAATCACCGGAGATTCACCAAGGGTAATCTCTGCAAGAACATAATTAGATGGCTCACTTCTTACAGTGCCAACATCATTAGTAGCATCAATAGTAAAGTAAACAGTTTTGCCATTTAGTGGAAGAACTATGCCAGTACAAACATCCTTACTAAACCATACTGGATAATTAGACTGAACAGTTTGGGTCATGAATTCTTTATCTTGACCTGAACTTTCTTTTGTCCAACCTTTAAGGACCAACACTTTAGGGTTAGTACTAATATTAGTCCAACAAACATTCTTTACGACTTTTTGTGAACTTATTGCCGCATCATTATCAAGTGCTGTTATCATCGGGAATCTAACATTTATTGGAGGTTTAGGCATTCCCTCTTTTGTTGGAGCTGTATTTGTAGATACTGGTTGAGTATTTTCTACCTTTGAAACAGCGGGCTTAGTTTCTACAGTTGTATTTACTGTGTTAGTTGGAGTATTTGTATTTGTTGCAGTGTTCACATTTACTGGCGGAGTATACGATACTGAATCAGGAGTTGATGACCCATCACAAGAATCAGTCTTAATCATTCCGCGAGTCAAAACACCTACTGAACCTGTCGGCTTAATTTTTTTGAAAGACTGATATTTTTTGACAGCTGCTACTGTTTTTAAACCATAATATCCAGTAGTTGAACCACCAAGATATCCACCATCTATAAGAAAATCTTGCAATTCGGTCACTTCACCTGAGGTAGTTGAGTCACGTGAACCTAATTTAAGTAATGGTGTCTGGAGATCAAGACATGAACTATCAACCTCATCCTCTTGTTGTGCAAATGCAAATGAAGGAACAAGGCAAAGTACGAGCAGACCTGTTAGTAATTTTTTTTTGGAGATAATCATATATAAATATTGCGTTAATTAGTTACTGGGCACTATATATGTAGTATAGAGCAGTGACTGATGCGGCCCTATAAGTTATCCCCAAACACAACAAAAACGCGACTCTAGGGCTCCCGATTTCTTAGATTGTAATCAATCTTTTGAAATCGCAGTACTCTTGAGTATCGCGTTTTTGTATTTAGTCTGCGCAGTTTGTATGAATCTGCGAGGTCTGCTTCTAGTTATTTCTTCTTCGGTGCAGCAGCTCCAGCTTTTGGTCGCTTTGCTCCGTAGAGTGAACGTCCTTGTCGGCGAGCATCTACTCCTGTTGCATCGAGTCGTCCACGAACGATGTGGTAACGTACTCCAGCGAGATCCTTCACACGTCCACCTCGGAGGATGACCACTGAGTGTTCCTGAAGCTTATGCTTTTCTCCTGGAATATATGCAGTTACTTCCATTCCGTTAGTAAGGCGCACACGAGCAATCTTTCGAAGCGCAGAGTTAGGCTTCTTAGGAGTTGTTGTTGTTACCTTGATGCAAACACCACGCTTAAATGGTGAATCATAAAAGTTAGGCTTGTTCTGGATTGCATTGAAACCACGTGTCATAGCGATAGACTTTGACTTTCTGACGACTTGTGCGCGTGACTTCTTTACGAGTTGATTAATTGTTGGCATAAAAACAAACTAAATATATAGAATAGTAGTGCAATACTACCAGATATAGTACTATTTTGCAACTCGATTAGGGCAGACTTTAGACTGTAGCCTTTAGACTGTAGTCTTTAACGCAAAATACGGACGCAATTAGTGCTTAATTTTATAGATAAGTGGAGTTTTTTGCATTTCGAATTCATGCTACTGTCTACAAGCTAAGGTCTACAGTCTGTTCCTAGTCCCGCTTTATCCCGACAATCGTGTTATTCCGTAAATCGTATATAACGGCGAGGTTTTTGTAGACGAGAATATATTGCCCCTCCCTTACATCCTTATAGAATGGGTTTTGTTTACGAAGATCCTCTTCGTCTTGAACGCGCACTATCTCATACGGGTCCTCATTTGGAAGTGAAGTTAACTTACCTACTCGTGCCACAATTTCAGACTGTGAAACAACAACCTCATTGGCGAATGTCTTACCAATATAAAGATATGATGCGTAGAGCATGGATGTTGCGATAACTGTTGTAGCCACTATCTTAAACGTACTATGAAACACTGGCGAAAGGAGCATTGCGCGCGCACCTTGTTTTGCGTAACGCTTTAACTTTTTAACATATGGAGACGCAATCTTTTGCTTTTTAGTATGAGTATGGTGCACATCCTTATGTGCTTGTTTTTGTTCAGTTTTTTTACGAATACCGGAGGAGATATTTTTTTTGTGTAACGTATGGGGAGTTGATCGCATCGTACCTAACAGTATAGGACATAAGAGACAAAACTAAAAGACACTTTTCCACTCTTATTTTTTTACATCATCAGGATGTGTGTTATGAAACTCATAAGTGGTGGCATAAGTATTCTATAAAGGACAGACGCTATAAGAATGGCCCCAATCATATAAAGAGGGTTGAAAGAATAGTTTCGTGTAATGTTAATCCTTGGGAAAAGTGCTTCGATAATAGCCATTCCATCAAACGGTGGTATCGGTATGAGATTAAAGAGAGCTAGAGAGATATTAACAGTGATAATAGTGAAGATTGCTTTCCCTAGTTCAACCGAGAGCATTCCTTGCAAAAGAAGGATCTTAAAGGCAACACCAGCAATAAACGCAAGAAGAAGGTTAGTAAGAATACCGGCGGATGCTACAAAAGCAACACCAAGATTACTCTGTATGTTGTACTGGTTATATGGAACGGGCTTAGCCCACCCGAAGAATGTATTAAAACTAAGAAACGCCATTAACGGAACAACCACAGAACCCATTAGGTCAATATGGGGGAACGGATTAAGTGTTAAACGACCTGCTCGAGCGGCAGTTTTGTCGCCTTGTATATAGGCTGCGTAGCCATGTGCTATCTCGTGGAGGATAATAGAATAGATAATTATGAGAAACGGGAATATTCCCTGTGAAATGCCTACTAATTCGTTCATATACCTAGCATATCATACAACTACGCAGTCACAGGTTCCATGATCATTTTATTTCAAGAAACGCTTTTAGTACCTTGTAAGTTAAGGGTTGCAAAAAGTCTCGTTTTATAGTAAGATGGTACGACTAACTAGAAATCTATGGCAAAAATCTGTCCACTCTGCGAAAAAGGATCAAAAGTTGTTGGAGGCTACTCTAACTCTGTTCGTGCTACCAAGTTCAACCCAACAGGCGCACGTCGTGTATACCCTAACCTACAATGGGCTCGTATCCCTAATGGACCACGTGTGAAGATTTGTACTTCTTGCATGAAGAAAGGTATCCACCTCCAGATCAAGCTCTAATGTTTATATAAAGAAAAAGCGCGATACTCAAGAGTACTGCGATTTCAAAAGATTGATTACAATCTAAGAAATCGGGAGCCCTAGTATCGCGCTTTTGTATTCCTACATAACCTGAATATCTTTCCACTTTAAGCTCTCTACGGTGCTACACTTATTATTATGCAAGAAATTATTTTAGTTCTCGGGGCATATATGGCAATCATGGGGATGATTTACTTTTACAAATTTTTTACTACTAAGAGAGATGATTTAAAGGCTCATTATAAAAAGAAGCTTATCCGCGGGGGGCTAGCTGGGGTACTTTTGCTCCTAATGCTTATTGCATATAGCCTTTTACGAAGTAACATGTACGGGGTCGGAATGGGAGGGTCAGTACCTATACCTCAAATACCTACTTCTGCTATGACTATTGCCAGATATCCTGATTATTACTATAACAATAATAACGGTAATGTCACAGATACTCGCGAGTACAATAAAAAAACCTTCTCTGCTTCGATGAAATCCCGTGCAGTTGAAGAAGTAGCTAAAAAAGTAGAGACACTTATAAAATCTTCTGGTGGTAGAATAGATTCTTCGAATATTTCTGATAAGTACGCAACATTTAGCTTTGTGGTGCCAAAGAGTAACTTCGATGCATTCGAAACACAGATGAGAACATTTGTAAGTAAGAAACTCTACTCTCAAACTGTTACATCACAAAACCTCCTCAATGAGAAGCAAAACATCGAGAAAAGCCAGTCAAATACAGCAGAGTCTATAGCGTCAACCAAAAAGCAAAGAGATCAAGTAGAAGCTGACTATACAGCAAGAATTAATACGATTAAGTCACAGATTGCAACAGTAAAAGCACAGATTGTTGATGTTGATAGCGATATCGCCAGAACCGAGAAAGCAATTAATAACACTACAGACCAAAACACAAAGAATTCTCTTGCTCAAGAACTTAACAATCTCAGTAACACTAGAAGAACCTATAACCAATATATAGCTAACTATAACTCAGATATTGAGATAGCAACGAGTAACTTTAAGTCTCAAATGACAATGTATGGTTCTTCTCTAGACAGTCAGAATCAAGTCCTTGCACAACTTGGGGTACAAGAAACTACGTTTCTAGATAAAGTAGAGACCGTTCAAGGTTCAGTATCGATTAACTTCATTACTATGTGGGAACTACTAAATATCTACTCACCAGTTAATCTCTGGGTAGTGATTGGTATTATTGTTCTTATTGGTAGACTCTATCTCCTTAAAAAGGAGGAGGATGGGTTGAAGAACTAGTACATAGAATTAAATAATGCTAAAAGCGCGATACTCAAGAGTACTGCGATTTCAAAAGATTGATTACAATCTAAGAAATCGGGAGCCCTAGTATCGCGCTTTTACATTACGTACCCATTACATTACGATAATCACACATTAAAAAACCGCTAACATGTGTTGGCGGTTTGTGACTGACTACTTACATCAGCCAGAGTTTGAGTGCATTCGCGATGAGGTTGAGCTCTTCTTGGGTTGCGTACCTGGCGAAGAGACTCCAGTGATCGTAAGGGGCGCTTGGGTGTGTCCCAGGTGGGTAGAGCCAAAAATCATTCGTGAGAGGGAAGTGTACGCTCCCATCCTTTTCGATATACGGAAGCGACCTCTCGTCAGACTTTCCGTAACGAATCGATTCAATTCGTCTGGCAACACGAAGGATACTTTCCGGATCCTTCGGGTCCACAGATCTCTGAGGCAACGTGAATTCAACGTGCATGCATTTCTCCTAAGGGTTACCAAGTTGATTCCGATTGAATTCTAACACACTAATATTACTTGTCCACCATGCTGGTTATTACTAAAAATTACAACTACTTTCTAAAATAGAATAATGACTACTGTAGCTTTTGACTTCTTACCTAGAATGTCTTAGGATTCTGACTACACCTGACATGTAGCATCAGGATAGGAGAATGAAATGGAAGAAGCGGAAGTGCTGGCTCCGAAAGTACAAAGGAGTGTTCCTCCGATTCCGAAATCTTTGGAAACCGCAGAGTGGACATGCGTCAGTAAGAGTTGGCATCACCACCAGATGGAGATAGCAACTGTCGGACAGGATGAAGGTGGCTTGTCATGGCTTCGCAAAGTAGCGAATCCAAAACAGCTCTACTTCGGCCCAAATGATGGTCGCACAATCTGGAGATGTGGGAAGTGTGGGGGAGACATATTTACAGCAACTGTTGCACACCCTGTCTGGGATGGACCGTTCCCTTGCTCGGGAAGTGGGCAGTGTGAATATGAGCAAGCCTTGTACTGTTCTGTCTGTGAGAAGGTGCCTTCCTTTTCAGGAGACCCCATCAGAGGACAACCCGGTCTCTACTAATACGTAGAGAAGTGGAGCCACACTTAGTGGCTCCTTTTTTTATGACACATTTATATGCGACTATTTTGCAACTATATAATTATCTTTCAGTCTCTATAGCAACTGACTTTCCATCTAAAAGAAAAGTTATCGTTCCTTTATCTATAGTTGAAATAATTTCTTTCGAGTATGTTGTTAGTCGCTCGAGTGCATCAGGGTTAGGGTGACCATACTTATTATCTTTACCTGCACTTATAACTGCGTACTCTGGTCTGATGTATGAGAGGAGTTGATCACCACTTGAATACTTACTTCCGTGATGCCCTGCTTTATAGATGGTGACACCCTTCGGCAGAGCACCTCCAAAAAGTTCTCCCTCATGAGTTGTCGGTAAGTCGCCCGTGAGTAACACTGACTCTTCACCATAGGTAATGACGAGTGACACCGATGCATCATTAGTCTCACTTTCTTGTACGTGAATATCTTTCGCTGGATACAAAATGTGTGCGACTACCCCGTCGCCAAAATCAATCACATCTCCTTTACGTGCAACATGCACAACTGCATGTTCATCATCTATATGCTTAGTGAGTTCACCTGCAACTCCTGTGTGACCACTAAGTGGCGAAGTGATAATTGTAGCTACTTGAAATTGTGTGAGCACCGGTATGAGTCCGGTGATATGATCAGCGTCTGGGTGTGTCGCCACTATGACATCAATATGTCGATCGAAGTAACTCATCTTCGAAGATAACTTTTCTAAAACCTTGTCACTTACTCCACCATCGATGAGCATGTCATGCCCGCTCGGTGTTTGTATGAGAATCGAGTCACCTTGTCCAATATCTAAGAATGAGACCCGTAACGTGCGCGGGGAAAGATGGACAACAATCAGACTGACAATAACTAGACCAGCGACGATCAAGACTCCAACTATCGTCACCTTCCCATAGTCCCCAAAAAATCTTCTACACGATTTTTTGTAATCTCTCACAAAGTCATTCATACAGTAAAGTGTACCACCGACCAGCGACCTCTACGAGGTCGCTGGTCTGCATCTATCTTCTAACTGTCTGATTGCATGATGTCTCCCCATTCCTTCTTCTGTATTTCCTACAACCTATCACCTACAACCTCCATGCGCTATACTAAGCGCATGCTCGATCTCCACTCACTCATCACTTCAGGTTCGTACCTGGCAATTTTTATTCTTATGCTCACTAACGGTGTGGCTAACTTTCCGTCTTCCCAATTCCTCTACGTCATCTGTGGCTACTTCGTATCAACTGGCTCTCTCATGTTTATCCCAACTGTGATTGCAGGAGCTCTCGGTAACACTATCGGTAACATCATCACCTTTCTTCTCGTTAAAAAATATGACAAGCCTTTCGCTCGTAAGTTACTCATGGTAGATGAAGCAACGTTTACTAAGATTCACAGCGCACTTCATAGTGTCTTTTCTAAACGTGGCATGTGGTACATCTTTTTTGGAAAGCTCATTCCATCCGTTAAAGCATTCATTCCTATTGTCGCAGGACTCGCCAATACTCGCACCTATCTCACCTCAGCTCTCTTCTTAATTGCGTCCACTATCTGGGCCATTATGATAACTTCTATCGGTTATTTCTTCGGTGAACATGCGTCACTAAAATCTATCTCAGGCGTTTCACTTATCATCGGGGCAATCGTTGTCTTCTTCGTCTATCAAGCATACAAGAAGCAGCTAGCGAAAAAGGCTTAATTAGTAACGAATTATCTCAGAGATAATTTCGTCACTTTTTGTTGGTAACGTTTCATCACGCTTCGTACGCACATACTGTTTTACGTTATACGCAAATCCTCCTACAAGAATCACATAGAGTACACACATCATCCCAGGTGAAACTGACACAGTAACTGATGCAAATGGCAGTCTCTCTACCACCTGTGCAACGAAGATAATTACTTCACCAAGCACTGTATCTATATAGCCAAATATAAGAGCTAGAATGTGTGAAACCGGTGCGGAAAGGACTACCAAAAATGTCACCAGCATCATGAGTGGCACAAGTGGTAGCACAATAATATTCGTCACAAGCGCATAGAGTGACACCGTACCGAATGTATACATAACATACGGTAACGTTGCGAGATACGCAGCAAGAGTTGTGGTTATCATTTCTCTGTAAGACTTCGACTTCACCTTATGTAACATCCCGTGTATTCCATCACTCATATACACGATACCAGCGGTTGCGAGAAACGAAAGATGAAGAGATACATCATGAAGAAGATGAATAGGTTCATAGAGCGTGATAGCAATAAGTGAGAGCAGGAGCGCCTGACGCGCAACATACCCTCGACCTACGACGAGTGCGAGTAACCCGATAAAGGACATCAAGGTCGCTCGTACCACACTCGCCTCAGCGCCAACCATAAGGACAAAAAGTATCACAAGGACACTCGCAAAAATGACTCTTAGAAAGAGCGGTACGAAGACGAGCACAAGAAGTACGAAGCTAATTAAAATAGCAATGTTGAACCCAGAGAGCACGACGATGTGAGAGATACCTGTTGCACGAAATGTTGCCACGAGTTCCTCTGACATCGAGTCATCACCAAAGAGCATCCCAGAAGCAAGAGTCGACGCAGGTGCATCGACATACGTTCTAATATTTTTTACGAGTGTCGTACGAAGACTAACGAGCTTAGTCGTAAGACTAACTTCTTCACTACTTGTACTTAGTATAATTTTCGGATAGTACATTTCACTTCCGATGTTGTGAGTTCTAAGATACATCGCGTAATCGAATGTCTTCTTGCCACCATGTTGCATCGCATCGCGTGGTGGTGTCACTTTACCAACAAGCTGTAACGTATCCCCTACCTGATACCTTGGGTAGAGTGGTGCTCTAACTTGTATATCGTATGTGTCATGTGCACCATCTGGTCGCACTCCGAACACTTGATACTCATTTTTTATTTTTGGAGCGCTCACAACAACACCAGCCACTGTGCATGACTTCTCACATACCAAAATAGTTTTCTCATCACTGAGTTGCACTCGCAGTATCATGAGGAACACTGCGATACAAAATATCCCGCATGCAAGCGGGATACTAAAACGTCTCACTTCGTTATTTACTTTCTCATTTCTACTCTCTACCTTCCACTTTCTACTTTCTACATAATATATCACCAACTGCATAACCCCAAGCACAAGCATAAAGACTCCAACTTCACTTCCGTACTCTGTCACCTCACTCACCACCACTCCGACAATCATCCCCACAAGTGCTATCAATGTCTTTACATGTGTACTCATTATATTTGCATTTTAACTACCACCTACAACCTATTACCTATAACCTACACAACGTACTCGTTGCGCGGCCCTCTATACAACTGCAACTCTTTCGCATCATCAGCACACATTGTTGCTATCGTATCTGCTCGTTCATTCATCACTACTCCCACGTGAGCTGGTACATATTTCCAGGTGACGTGCACACCGCCAGCTTTTAATCTGTCTTCTTCTTTCTTGAGTGCTTCCCAGAGGTCTTGGTTAAGAACAGGTTTCTTGGTTGAACTCTTCCATCCTTTCTTGATCCATCCGTCGATCCATTCTGTCATTCCTTTTTTTACGTACTGACTGTCGGTACAGACTTCGACAGATACAGGTTGTAGGTGATGGGTTGTAGGTTGTAGTGAATCAGAATTATTCCCACTTTCTACTTTCCACTTTCTACCGTCGATTTCCTTGAGTCCCATTATTGCTCCCATCAACTCCATCCTGTTATTCGTCGTCATATTCTCTCTCCCCCCTAATTCTATAACTTCATCCTCGGCAGAGGATTCTCTGACGTCTGACTGTCTGACTGTCTGACTGTCTGTAATTAAAACGGCGGCCCATCCACCAGGACCTGGATTTCCTCTACTTGAACCATCGGTATATATCGTAATTTTCATAGTGAAAGTATACCAGAAGATAGACCTAGAAATATAAATCTAATAGTGCTAGGATAAATACTCTACCATCAGAAGAAATGAGGATTATATGGTAATAGCAACTGCATCGTTCTTTGTGCCAAGAGTAGACCTTCGTGGGTACATCATGTATAGAAGTGGCCTTGTATCTGACTTCTTCAGTACCCAAGAAGAAGCACTGGAGGAAGTTGGGAGTGCGTACTTTATCGGTGAACTAACCCAAAAAGAGTACATAGAGCTAGAACAAGCTATCCGTGCAAGCTCTCTACCAACAGATGGCACTGACCCAAATATCTGCGAACCTGGATAATAGAGCAGATACACCCAAGATAAACTCTGGCCCGCTTCGCGGGCCTTTTTCTTTTCTATAAACAATGTAGAATAGAAACTGAACCTAACAACCTAGGAGAATACAGTGCCTACCAAAAGACAATCTCGTCCATTAAACAATGCCGATATTCTTGCGAAAGCAAGAGCAACACGAAGAACGTTCTACTCTCAGATTTTCGAGGTAGTGAAGGATTACCCCTTCTCATCTCCGCCTGTTCCACACATTCAGGCACCCGCACCACTTGCGCGTGATCGTGGCCCATACGCAGACCTTGGTCGTCGTATCCGTCTGGATGATCATTCCCCTTCTGGTTCATGGGGTGATTAATCCCCTTTGATGTCACAGTTGCAGCAATCAACAACCCGACCGGCGTTTACGCGCCGGTCTTTTCTTTTATCATGTATACTGACTGACGGACCCATAACAAAGGAGTGTTCAAAAATGGTAACCAAAAAGAAAAGTGAAAAAGTGGCAGCAGTGGCACAAGAGCCCCATGTGAAGATCTGCCCACATGCGCTTGAGCGTCTCTACAGTGGAGCTTCAGGCACGTCACAAAGTGACATCATGATGGGTAGTGGTTCTCTCAGCCGAGAAGCTCTCTTGGCTGAATTCTTCAAAGTAGTTGGAGCAACCCCTCAACAACCAATGAAGTAAAACACCACAACCTGTACCCCACCAAACAACCCGACCGGCGCTTCGCGCCGGTCGTTTTTATTTCCAGTCTATCTATAAGTAATTACTCTCCTCCATCTAGCCTGCGCCTCATATCATCTAATATCTCGTCTCTATATTTAAAATAAAGAGTTCCTTGTGGTCTTCGCTTATATCCCAACAAGTCTCTTGCAACATTAGACATATAATCTACTTTCCCATTTACCTTTATCTGATCATTTTCCATTACTTCTGCAGTCACGGAAGAATCACGCGTAAAAGTAAGAATTTCACCAACGTTTATTCCATAGTTATTAAAACGAAACCTCGATCTTTTCTCTTTCACTTCTTCAACCTCATCCTCCTGTTCTTGTGTTAAACCATCATTAACTTGAGTCTCTTTAATTTCAACTTTTTTTAGGGCAAGAGTAACTAGTTCTGGATTTAATCTAAAAAATTCTCGATTATCCCTAACTCTTCTATCTGCAAAAATAGAATGCAACCACTGCTCTTCTTTTCTTGCATCAGCGACCTCTGCGGCATAGTAACACTCAAATGGCAGCGGCACACTCGTTCTATCGAGTTGTTTCAATCTTTCCTCAACTGTTGTTGTAGTGAAGCCAATTTTTACATAGCCTGGCATAGCTTCATTGGTTAGGATATAAACTATTTGACTCATAATTATTTTATTTTTTGAAATATAAACAGATGCTCATGCATAATAAGTAAGAAGTTAGCTTCTTTGGACTTATTAACCCAAAAGCCTGTAGCTTTACAGTTAAACTGTCTTTTGATTATATCCTCTTTTAACAAAAATCCTACATTTAAGAATCTGTCCAT
>CAYOQQ010000008.1:0-20529 GCA_964406165.1 uncultured Candidatus Saccharibacteria bacterium | reverse complement strand
CCATAACTTTATACGCAAGGGGCTGATACATTTTGTTTCTTCTTGTGTCGCCCATCAAAATCGCACAGAATTTTCCAGGTTTAAGCACTCTATATAATTCTCTTGCTACTTTTTCGGTTTCGTCACAAAACTTTTCAATATCATGGATATTCGAAAGGTCTTCCGGTATCTTACCCTCACTATACTTAACAATATCAGCATAAGGTGGATGAGTAAGCGCAAAGTCTATCTCTTCATTTTTGATAAAATCAAGATTTCTTGCATCACACTTCTTGAGTCTTTGCTTAGCAGAGTTTTCTACTTCGAATTCAAGTGACCTCCTTGTTCTCTCAATAGCTTCTTCATTAACATCCACACATGTTATGTGACGATTTAAGATTTTAGCCTCAATGGCAGTGGTGCCTCCTCCAATCATACAGTCAAGAAGATGATCTTCTTCCTTTGAATATCTAAGAATGAGGTTACGCGCCACTTCAGGTGCCCAGTTCCCTCTCCAGTCAGATTTATGGGTTGCCCAGTTGCCACGACGAGGGAAAGCCCACACCGTTGTGCATTCCATTTCAAATTCTTCTGGATGAAGTTTCTTTACGTGTTTCAAGATTTTATATTACTATATCCAAATATTTTACCAGCTCTTCTGCAAATGAATTTTGTTTGAAAACTTCAGCAGGGTCTTTATTTTTATAGATTTCAAAATCAAGAATTATTTTTATAATTTTATTTGCCTCAGGTATAAATTTTATAATTTTATCGAGATTATCGTATTTCACATCGATTTTACTCCTAATAGCTAAGTACCTACAAGTTAACAAAGTATAGTAGAGACTATGAAGTTGATAATCCTTCTCATTCTCAAACAATTCAATGGCACTGTCTACGCCAGATAAGTAAACTTGTTTTTTTTCTTTCTTAATAGCCTTTATGTTTTTCTCAATTTCTTGGTAAATTATGTATGGCAGCAGTACATACTTAGCATTAATTTTATCAGTGTCAAAGATTAACTCGTATTCTTTATCAAAAATTACAGTTTTCTTATTTTTAGCATCACCAGCCTTATCGTGATAAAAAGACAAAATTAACTGACCAAGCTTTTCTGAATCTATTATCTTATCTTTATCGAATTTACCTGTATCTTCATGCTTTTTTCTTTGATACCCATATCCATACATTCCAAGATCTTCAGCAAGCATTCTCTGCCTCTCGTCATTTGACCTAGTATCTCTACTTTTTACTGGATTTTGAGTATTAGTAAAAGTTGCAATCTCCTGACCAAGCTCCCTGTCTTCAGTGGCATAAATTCTGACAAGCAGATACACATCTGAAAGCCTGTCCCTATATTCCGGATATGAATAAGCATCAAAAAGTGAGTGCACTGTTTGACTACCATTAACAATCTGCATATTTGTTAAATTTATAATTGGACTATCGGAATTCTTTGTATACTCAAGCTTTTCACAGATGACAGTAATACCATTATTGAAGTAAAAGAAATTATCATTTCTTTCATTAATCGCTGACGAAAATATTTGTTTATTTATTCTTCCTTTTCTTTTAAGGTAAATTCTTACATTTTCTTCAAAGACATCCTCTTTGAGTTCCTGATTATCTTTATCCAATAATGGTTTTATTAATTCCAATGCGTTAACCACACCAACCAATGAAATTACTTTTGAATCAGAGCGCTCAAAGTACTGCTTAGCTGAAAACTTTATCCTTGCATCAACATTTGGTGAATTATTTTTTGTAATTAATTTAATTATCTGTTTTGAACCAAACAATTCAAGAGCAGCAGAGTCTGAGAAAGTTTTTTTATAAGCTCTGAACCTATTATCATCAAGTGGGTTATCATAATTAGTAACAAAAAAAGCTTTAATTTTAAACCCACCCCCACTTTCAAGTAAACCCCAAATTTGTTTTATTTTTTTCTCAACTTTGGAATTTGCATATGATAAAATTTCACTATTTTTATTTAAAATCTGATCTATTCTAGTTTTAAGTTTGTCCAAATCGCCATCCTTCACTTTATTTAAACGATTATCATATTTATCTGCGTATTTGAATTGAAAGAAAGAAATTTCCTCTTCCTCAATGCTAATTGCGTCTATCCCAAGATCATCTTTTCCTTCTGTTAGAAGCTCAGACACATCGTCTATGTCAGTATAGTACTCTTGTAGAAAAAGATACCCAAATGCGTAGCCCTTATTTGCTAAATCCTGATCATCCATTGTCTTAACCACCTTATTGTCTAGATTTGAAAATTCAAGTAAGTTCATATGTTTATTTTGGTATAGGTAAACCTAACTTTTGTAATGGTATATATTCGAAATAATACTGACAGTTTGCAGCAACAACATAGTCTAAAGAATCCTTGTATGATGGGTGTCGGAACCATTCAGAAAGCAGATACACATACTCGACTTCATAATTCAATCTTGAGAATAATTTTTTATATTGCTTTCTTTTAAAATCACAGGTCTGTAACTTTTCATCAACTGACCCACTTGTAGTTTGTTTTTTCTTTTCAATTATATAAACTGTATTATTATTTATTACATAGAGGGCATCATCTGGTAGCAAACGTTTTGAAAAGACAGTCCTCCAATCCAAGTTATGCTCTTTTTTAAGAAAATTATAGAGGTCGTGCTTCGGGAAAGTTCTTGCTACCTCTTTTTTGTTATACAGAATAAGACTTGAATTTGTATACGATTTAATTTTCTCAACCGAATAACCCTTTTGTTTTCTTAGAAATGAAGTTAAGTCAGTTTTTATTTCAAAAACTAGACCAGTTTTTGTGTTCGCTCCTCCCTTTCCTCCTTTTATCATTTTATTTAATAGTTAGTTACTAAAACTTCTTTTATCTTCCCTCTACCACCTGCTTTTGAATTTATTGCTCGTCCAGCATCTACTCTGTGGACAGTTACACCATGTTCACTTAGCTCAGTATATATTTTATTAATGAAATCTGCATTTGAGTTAGAAAGCATTATAAAACAACCTCTTTTATGCAGTTCTAAAAATGTGTCCCGTAACTCTATCTGCTCCTTTTCACCAAAAGCTTCCTTTGTGTATGAAGTGAAGGATGCTGTAGCACTCATTGGGTGATATGGTGGATCAAAATATATAAAATCTCCTTTCTTTGCTTTTTTGACAGCTTCCTTATAATCTTGATGTTTAACATCAACTCCTTGAAGTGATTTTGACACTCTTCGCAGATTCACCTCATCACAAATGAGTGGGTTGTCATACTTCCCAAATGGAACATTAAATTCTCCTTTACTATTAACTCTATACATTCCATTAAAACAAGTTCGATTAAGATAAATAAATCTTGATGCTATCTCTAGAGGAGTAAGGTCGCTTATTTTTTGTGACCTTACTTGCAAAAAATACTCTTTACTATGCGAATGGCTCTTCAGTGATGTAATAAGTAACTCAACATCATTCTTAATAACATTATATGTGGTAACAAGATCAAAATTCATATCTGAAAGAAATGCATTGTCAGGAAGAAGGTCAAAAAAAACTGCACCGCCTCCAACAAATGGTTCAAAATATGAGTTCTTCTTTGGATTAAAACTTTCTGGTGGATATAGATTTCTATCTCTGAACTGTTGCAAAAGTTGCCGCTTACCCCCGACCCATTTAACAAAAGGCTTTGGCTTTTCAGCTATAAGAAGCGCAGCTTTCTCAAGTGTAAAATACGGGGCAAGCTCATCATACACTCTGCTTGCATACATGGGACTAACTTTATGAGAAGTTAAAATTTCTTTTAGAGCAATATCTTTTGGCATGATGATTTCTTAATTATTAGTATATCATTTGTAAATAATTTATTATGAACACATCGAAACTGTCTATTTTATAATAGTAGAACATTTGTTCTACAACAATAGAACATAACCTATTGTTTGTGGATAACTTTTAACATTTCATTAATGTAAAATGTTGCACTCTTAACATGACATGCTATGCTGAAAATGTAGCTCAGCAATGACTACGTATCAAGAAGACGAAGAGAGAAATGGCTCTATGACTCGTCTAGCAACCTGCAGATTCTGCAAGGTGCTCCCTCCACCAAGGTGACACAAGTTGCCAAGGAAAGATGCTAGTCGCGCATCTTTCCTCATTTATTCAAACAATAATGAGGATTTTTTTATAACTTACAAACTCTGCGATCTTCTGCGTCGAAACATCAGATTATCTCGTCAATGTACTACCTGTACATCTCCTCGAAAATCTTCGTTTCTTCTTGAATATCATCAAAGTTTCTAAAGTTATAACCTAATGAGTATGTCAATCAAAACAGCAGAATGTGTAACCCCGGGTCATCCGGATAAAATGTGTGATTATATCGCAGATAGCATCTTAGACGCTTATCTAGCAGGTGATAAAGGTAGTCGGTGTGCAATAGAAGTAATGGGAGGTCATAACTTAGTAACCATTAATGGTGAGGTCACAAGTGCCTCCTCCCCTGATATCAAAAGTATCGTGCAAGCTATCGTGGGGAAAGACTTCGAGGTGCAAGTCCACATCGTCAAACAAAGTCCTGAGATAGCACGTGGTGTGGACACTGGTGGTGCAGGTGATCAGGGAATTATGAAAGGATACGCCACGAGTGAGACAGTGAACATGATGCCGCGTGAGTACGAGCTCGCTCGTCACCTATGCCAAGAAATATATAAAGTGTATCCATATGATGGCAAGACTCAAGTCACCATAGATGGAGATGTGGTCACTGGAGTGGTAGCAAGTTTCCAGAATACTAAAAGTGATGAACTCCGAAAGTTGGTCGAGAGTATCATCGAGTCCAAAGAATACTACATCAACCCAGCTGGTGAGTGGTCTCAAGGAGGATTCGATGCAGATACTGGTCTCTCTGGACGTAAGCTCATCGTGGATAACTATGGCCCAGAGATTACGATTGGTGGTGGATCATTCTCTGGAAAAGATTTCACTAAAGTAGACCGCTCTGGTGCGTACATGGCGCGGAAGATCGCGGTTGACTATGTAAAGAGTGGTGCGAAGGAAGTGTACGTGAAGCTCGCCTATGCAATCGGTAAAGCAGAACCTGTGATGGCAGTCGCAGTAGTTGATGGCACAGAAGAAGTCGTCACCGGATATGACCTCACACCAAAGGGAATCCGTGAGACACTGAAGTTAGATGAAGTGACATACACTGACACATGCACGTGGGGACATTTTGGTAGAGGGTTTGCGTGGGATAGGTAAGTGGCCTCGTGAGCGACGAGCAAACGAGCGTCGTGTACAGCAGGACACGACGTAAATAAATTGCAGTAGCGTGTAGTAGGTGAGATATAGAGAGTAGGGCGGCCGCGAAGCGGCCGCCCTCTTTCTTCTCTCAATACGATAACCCGCTTCATATCTACATCATCTTCGGACTCATCCCCTGCTTGTTCTCTGTCACGCGCGCTTGCGGCACATCTCTTTCTATCATCTGCGCTTCTTGTATCTTTTGTTGGAAGCGCTTGAGTGCATCTTCCCCACGGTACTCCACCATTACTAGATTAGGAATATCTCCCAGATCACTAAAAAATGCACTTTTATCATCCGCAAAGACAACCTGCTCAGAACTAAACTGCTTACAAATAGCCTCTATCGCCTCCCGCTTACTCCCAGGTACGACAACGAACTGCTTCACTATCTGATCTAACTCAGTGCGAGCAATCTTATCTTGTTGAAAATCCTGATCCCCGTTAGTCACTATATAACAAGACTCCTTCCCGATAATTTCTAGATACTCCACAAGCTCATGATTAATCAGATTCTGACATTCACTCATGATTCTTTCGTACACGATATCAATATCTGTTCTCACTGTTGGGTTCTGTTCGAAAACTCTATATAAAAAACGCCTTAGTGAAAATGGTGCCCCTGTTGCTCGCTCTCGTTCATATAACTCTTGTCCATTCTGTATTCCTGCATCAACAAGTGTACTGAATATTCTTTCTTTGAGGCCACTTGCCTTAAAGAGTACATCATCAAAATCTAAAATTAATTTCATGCTTACGTATTACCGGGTAATTATTTTTGTAACAACATCTCTAAACTTATTTCTATCATGTCTAATAAAACTTCGAGTTGAAGCGAGAGCGTCAGCATTCGAATACACTACCGTGTCATGATAGAGCAGATTCTCACGCATCACGCGCTCATCATCCCCCATATCATCTATCGTGAGCACACCGTCCCCTTCCTCCATCTTATAAAGTGTAACCTGCTCATCACTTGGGGTCTCATTATTAAGCACGATAATATCAACTTTTCTTCCGAGATACATTTCTATATCTCGCACATAATCACTAACCTTCCATCCAAGGGTGTGCCCCTGCTTATTCGTTAGGTTAACTGGGAAGATAACTTTAGCAGATGTAGTCTGTATCGCCTCCTTGAATCCATCAACAATTAAGTTAGGTACTATTGAGCAATAGTAGTTCCCTGGTCCTAGGATAATAATATCAGCTTTTTGGAGTGCGTCATATGCATGAGGGTTAAGCTCTACTCCATCAGTATAAGTAATACTTTCTATTCCTACCGTCTGTAGATCTGCATGATTAATAGTATTCTCACCTTTAATACAACTATCATCCTTAAGACAAATAGAGAGCTCTGCCTGACTCTTGGTAATCGGTATTACTTTTCCTTTTACTTTTAAAATCTCAGAAGCAACTTCTACCCCTTCTACGAAATCCCCTGTTACTTTCTCTAGTGCTGCCAAAAAAATATTCCCGAAGCTGTGGCCTGCGAGCTTACCTTCACTAAACCGGTAACTCATAAGCTTACGCACAACATCACTGTGCTCAGATAGTGCTACCAGACATTGGCGCACATCTCCTGGAGGAAGCACCCCTAACTCATCACGCAGTACCCCTGTTGACCCTCCATCATCTGCCATAGAAACAAGTGCTGTTAAAGATACAGCATCAAGAGTCTTTAGCCCTGACAAAATCGTATAACTCCCTGTCCCCCCACCAATAGTTACGATGTTCTTCATAATCTACTTACTATACCATTCCATCACCATTCTATAAACACCACCTATACAAAAAGTAGATTCCTCTCTTCACTGTCGAAATCGATATCCTCTGTCATATCACTTCGTGCACTGTGACTCGCTCCCAGATGTACCACATGCTTACCGATCTTGTGCTCGAGAATGTCTATCTGCTTATGGATCGCTTCGAATTTATCTGACTTAGTTGTAACATCAAAGAGTGTCGATTGGTGTGACTCACTTGGCACAAGATGGTGAAGCGTCACCCCTGTTGCACGATACAACATGCCAGGAAAATACACATAGTGGAAGTTCTCCTCTATATGGCTAATAATAGTCTCGGGCGAACACGAAGGCTTGGGTAGTACAACAGTATACGAAGAGTACTGGAGATTCTTGTTACGAAGGTAGAGTGAAAACTTTTTAGACATCAGATGATACTGACGAGCCTTAGCACATGCATCTTCTACATGCTTAGCAAGTTGTGCGAGAAGAAATGTCTTGTCACTTGTAGAAGGATGAAATGTCCGGCTACGCTGCATGGATGCATAGGTGTTCTTAAGAACTGGATTCAGTCGTAGCACTGAGACACCACGTAACTCATTCCAGATAGCATCATAGTTACTCGAAAATGATTCTCTCACCCATATGCGCGTTTTACTCACGAAGTCTCCTGCAGTCACGACTCCCATTTGCTTAAGAGCTCGCGCAGTTCTTGGTCCAATGCCCCAGATTTTTTCTATCGGAAATGTTGCAAGGTATTCACCTGCAGTATCGCGCGTGATAACTGTGAGACCATTTGGCTTCACCCACTTAGATGCAACTTTTGCGAGTACTTTAGTTGAGGCTAGACCAATAGTGACTGAGACTTTAAGCTCATCCATAACTTCGCGTTTAATTCTCTCAGCTATCTCACGATAACTCATCTTGAGCGGCTTATCTAACCCCGTTAACTCTGCGAAACATTCATCGATACTGTACTCCTCCACATCATCAGCGTACCTGCGCACGATCTCGAACATCGCTTTTGAATATCTCATATATGATATATAGTCTCCTGACATCACAATCACCTGTGGGAACTTTTTCTTAAGCGTATAGATGGGCATACCTCGAGTCACTCCGAGTGCCTTTGCTTCATACGATAGTGCTGAGACGATACCACGCTCTTGTCCTGTTACAACAGGAAGCCCCTTAAGCGCAGGATTCTTAGCAACCTCAACCGCCACGAAAAACGCATCTCCATCCATATGCAAAATCACCCGCTCTCGCGACTTTTGTGATAGTATAGGTTGGGCCCTTTTTTCTTCCATGGTTTCATTGTATGCTTTTGGCGATAATGATTCTATAGAACAAAACTGGAAAACTTTTATATAACTAACACCAACATATGACCCAACAAACAGAAGAGATTCTTGACCTTGTGAATGAAAATGATGAGATTATTGGAAGTCTCCCACGTAGCGAAGTCTACGCGCAGAATCTACATAATTTCAGAGTTATCAATTGTTTCATCAAAAACAGTGAAGGTAAACTTTGGATTCCGAGACGTCAGGCACATAAGAGAATCTTTCCGAATGCTCTTGATATGAGCTGTGGCGGGCATGTGTCGAGCGGTGAAACATATGACATTGCTTTTGCTAAGGAAATGTCTGAAGAACTCAACATTGATGTCTCAAAGGTTACATACTCTGTCTTAGGTACTATGACACCGAAGGATGGTGTTGGTGCATTCATGACAGTGTATGAAATCATAAGTGATACTGTGCCTACGTATAACGAAGATGATTATTCTGGATATGAGTGGCTCTCACCTGCTGAGATCCTCGAAAGATTAGCATCAGGTGACACATCAAAAGATGATCTTCCTGTTCTCATCAAAAAATTCTACATGTAATGATGTAGGTAGAAGTGAGATAGAGAAAAAGCCCCACATCGGACGATGTGGGGCTTTGTTTTACACTGACTACTCCATCTAAAATAAATAGTTTACGGGCAAGGCTTAGGAACACTCGACTTCTTTTTCTTTTCCTCAGCAACTTTTTCTATTACACCGTCTTTACCCACTTGGTAAATAATCCCGTACGGTAAGTAACTTCCGTTACAGCCCCAAGAATCATTAAATACCACTTGGACAAGATACCCATCATCAGTAGTAATAGTTGAACCCATCAGCACAGACGTAGTTGCGTATACAAGAAACGACTGAACTGCAAGAAATGACACCGCCTCTTCTTCAGAATCAACAGGGCCGAAGCGCTCGAATAGCTTTTCTTTAGAATCTATTTTTTTACCTTGCTCATCTTCTAAATAATACGAAGTAGCTATAGTAGAACCATTAAAATAATATTTTAATGAGTTAAACTTTTTATTTACTGGTACTTGTGTTTGCATTTCTACCAAGGAAGCCTTTGGGGAAAACCCATCTACGTTTTTAGTTTGAATGGTGTTCCACTTACGTGATGCGTACTTAGCTTTTAATACACTATTTGTCCAGACAAAGTCTCTTACATCATCAACAGCAAATGGAGTTGATACTTTATCATCAGAGGTCTTAGACACTTTTGACGAAGGTGATACTAATTCCGAAATAGACTTAAACGTTATATCATTCTTAATACAAAACAGTACAGCAAGAACGATAATCATAACAACCACACCTCCTGTAATTTTCTTCATATGAAAATTATATCATACATGATATTAATCTATCGCCACAATCCTCAGCCTTAGCTCTACCTTAAACCCGAAATAGCTTTTCTCCAGATTCGCAAGGAGTGTGTGCGGTGACCTCGCCTTTTCTTCGGTAGCATCACTGACGAAGAATTGTATTGCTTTTACTTTTCCACCTCCTGATGTTGGGTACACAATCTCGAGATGCTCATTTTTCTTGCCGAATCTTTTTGTTGAAAGTGGTGTTACGTTACTAAAACTAAAAACAGGCTTCGGGTTCCCGACACCAAATGGTGCAAGAGGCGCGATTGCCTTGTACGTTACTTCATTAATATCATCCATCGATAAATCAATATCAGCAACTACCGTCTGTGAAGCGATATCTTTCTTTTCAATCTTACCTATTGATGCATTGAGTGCGTCAGATAACTTGTCGATATTTTCAACATGTACTGAGAACCCACCTGCTTGTTCATGACCGCCCCAATGTGAGAATACATCATGCCCAACGTGTGCCATCAGGTCCACAACATGCACATCTCCTCGCGAGCGGCACGATCCTTTCACTGATGTCTTGTCGTCGCCCTGCCCCCAAACAAACACAGGCTTTCCTGTCTCATCAATTATCTTCTGTGCAATAAGACCAAGTATCCCCGGCCCCCAACTCATATCCCCCACCACAACGACGTCGTTCTTATAAACGTCATGACTGAAAACAATACCCGACACAATATCTTTCACCTCGCTTTTTCTTTGTGTATTTAACAATTCTAAATCTCTCGCGTACCCCTCTGCAGCATCTCTATCTTTCTCATACAGCATCATGTGTGCCTGAATTGGATCACCCATTCGACTCGCAGCGTTCACACGTGGCGCAATAGTAAAAGCAATATCTTCCTCAGTGAGAAATTCTTTTTTCATCCGCTGTTCATTAAAAATATGTAGTAACCCTGGACGCTTAGTCTTCTGCAACACTCGCAGACCGTAATGAGCAAGGGCGCGGTTCTCTTTTACAAGTGGTACCATATCTGAGATAGTTGATATACCCACGAGATCAAGCATCCACTTCTCGAATCCAACAGGCAGATTCTTCGCTGTCTCATGTACTACACCAAGAGATATATCTGTTCTTAGTCGACTCAGTACTCCGCACGCCATCTTCCACGCAACTGCGCACCCGCACAACATATCATCATGATACGTACACACATCTTGTTTAGAATTTATAACAGCCACAGCATCCGGTACTACCTGCACACCATCTTCACCATGAATTGGTAAGTGGTGATCAGACACAATAAAATCCACCCCTACTGACTTCGCATAGGCAATCTCTTCGATATTAGTAATCGCAAGGTCAACCGTTATGATAAGTGTTACACCCTTTTTCTTAAGTGCGTCCACTGCGTGAGTGTGTATCCCATACCCTTCATTATGTCTATGTGGAATATACATCAGAACCGGGTATCCAATAGTATCGAAAAATTCCCGAAGCAGTACCCCACCTGGTACGCCGTCGCAATCATAATCGCTATATACCGCTATCTTCTCACCACTTCGTATTGCATTCGTTATTCTGTCCACCGCCTGTACCATGCCGTGAATCCCGAATGGATCACCAATATGTTCTTCATATGACGGGAAAAGAAAGTCTTGTATTGCTTTATTACCAACTACCCCTCTTTTTTCAAGAAGTGTTTTGGTTATCGGGTGAAGCTTAGTACTATCAAAAGAAGATGAACTCATGTGGGATAGAGTATACCTTAAACAGCCATTAGCTGTTAGCTTGTAGCCATTTTGCTTTAAATATGTAATTTGAATGCTCTTTTATTATTAAAATAAAAAACAGCCACCAAAGTAGCTGCATGTTGTGTCGAGGATTATCCACCTTCGACATGGGTCAGGTTGGTCGTGAAACCTCCCAGCGGCAGTGGCCCATTCTCCACTGTGTACTCCGAGAACTCAAAAGTCGCTTTCGCAACTTCCTCGGCAGTATATTCATGTCGGTCAGTGAGTCGTGGCAACCCACGCACTCCCATCACAATGACCGAGTCCCCGCGATCCAAATTGACTCGGGGAGGAGAGTCGGGAATCTCCACATGAAGTTCGAAGCGCACGCGCATGGCGTCGATGGTCGCTTGGTGCGATGGATTGCAACACGAGGTCACACCCACCGACACTTTCGCAGTGACCTGCGCCACAGTAAGCGAGCGACGCGTGATGGTGCACTCACCGACTGCTGCGAACATACTGTCCGCCAGTGCGAATCCAAAGAATGTTTTCGAAGTCTTGTTCATGTATTTCCTTACACCAGTGTTTCGTTACTCAATGCGAGTCGATCAACATGATGCTCCCAATTCCGGGATGGTCATCACTATGCATCATGATGACTATTCCAGAATCGAGAAAAGAAAAACATTCAGTATCTTAAAGAACTAACTCTACAAATCTTTAAATAATTGTTACTTAAAAACTTGATAAAGTGGGGAAGAAAAACCTTCCCCGAGGATAACAACTGTCAGGTTTTTTTCTGAGTAGGCACTACGGCATACTCATCACGACCATCAAGAAGTGACCCTAAGAACCTTGGCAACCAGCTATCATCTTCTGTGTAATTACTTACTAGTCGACCAACAGCAGCGCCTACAAGTTCCGGAGTAACGAAGTGGTGGGTACCCCCACTTTGGCCTGCTTCTGCTAGGAAGCTAAAGATATGGGCAGCAACTCGCTTATCAAGCAGCCTGCTAACGACAAATGTTCTTCGTAGATTACGAAGATACAACATGTCATCCTGCGAAACCAAAGCACCAACTACTTTGTATTCCATATCAACGTAACCACCCACACCCCGAGGGTTTGAAGCAATTCCGTCACTATCATTACCTGGCATACACACTCCTTTCAAAGAACACCTTCTCCACAAATCCTCAAAACTATTTTGAGAACTTGATAAAAAAGACGACTCACACAAATGTGTGTTTGTGGAGTCGTCGAGTCCACGATCACGTGCGGTACACCACGGGTAGTCTAAGCATATCTACCAGTATTGCTTTGCAGAAGATTTCGGACTTTTATGTCTTCTGCGCGCCTGTGTGTCGTTTATTTCACCGCCACCAGACATCCTTGTTAATTTATTACACGCAGTCATGTGACCAAGGTCTGCGTGTCCTCTACCCTCACAGGTGAGCCAAAGATTGCAAGTCGTGCAAGTTCATCTGCTCGATCATTTGAGTCTGGGTTACCCCGTCTTCAAGTGAGAGCGAAATGTACTTCAAGACTTGATCACTCCATCCGTAGATGAAGTGAACTCCCTTTTCTGAAGTCGGAGCAACAGCATCGCGGTACGGTGCGATGGTGACTAGGAATGCTTTTGCATTCGGATTCACATTCTTCTTGTAGTCTCGCCACAAAGAAAGAAAAGAACCGCGGACAAGACGCCCGCCTACACCATAACACCAGTCCACGTTGTCAGTGATACCAATGAATACATCAACTGAGATCTTATGATCCAGAAGGTATTGCACTGGTGCACCAACTGCTGTGCCACCGCCACCGATAGAAGCGAGCTTCTCGGATGTCACAAGGACATCGTCACGGAAACTCAAATTCATATCAGTAACGACTCGATCTTCGAAAGGAAGTACAATCCCCTTTTCTTCAATGCGCTTCATGAGCGCACCCGCAAAGATGCCAGCGATATCGATGCATCGTGTCGTACCCTTATCAGATACTTCACTACTCATAGAACCACTCACATCTGGTGCCACACACACAGTGCGGTCACCGAAAGATGGAATATTCTCAAAGGAGATTTCGCAAGCTCTCCGAATCGCATCAGCGATCCGTGGCTCGAAACCTTCGACTTTGGAATACTCCACCCATGCAGAGAAGAATCGGAATGGCAACACCATAGAGTGCCGCACAGCTTGTGGGTCAGTGAGCTTCTTCACTGCATGCTTTACATGAGACTCTTCTTTAAACACACCGTGGCGTGTAAACGTAACTAAGTTACGCAGAAGATTCATGTACGGAGCATGCAGAAGGAGCTCTGACCAGACCGCAGTACTCGGCTTCATCACAGGAACAACCACTTCAAAGGGAAGCTTTCCGTCTCGAACGAGACGTACTTGCTCCTCTTCGGTAGCTGCCTGCTTCAAAGCTTCGAACTTACGAATCTGTGGCAAGGTTTCCTGGTTATCACCAAGACCCTTCTTACCACGCACAAGCCATGCAAAGGTCTCGGCAACTTCTGCCGACTGAGGTTTCGGATGACTCATCCGAATAGCATCACGAAGCGTCACACCTTTTGATACGGATGAACCGTACTTCAAAGCATGATACTCAGAGATACTCGCAAGCCATGCTCGCACCACAGGGACGGTCATACCGCCCAAACCTTTCCGTCCGGTAATCTTGCCCTCGAGACATTCGCGGATGAACTCACGCAAATCGTCCGGGGTCAAAATCACCTTCGGGAACACCCGCTCGAAGAGTCGCTTGGTAGCGCCTCCTCCAGCTGAGAGAACAACGAGTCCCAAGATGGGGACACGTCGTATCATTCCATGGTTACGCGCCCAGACGAGGGCACGCGCCAAGAATGCGGGACATTCATGCCGCGCCCTGGTAAGCACCTCCAATGTTTCTTCGCGAAGTTTATCGCTTGAAACATAGAAAGTATTACCAAGCGTGCTCGTTGTGAGCACTTGCACAACCTGTTCGCGCAAGCTGCGCTCGTAGGTCATTGCACCGGCATGGTTCGTCAAGGTTATCGTCTTTTCCATAGTAGTCTCCTGGTTGTTGATTGAAACATAAGGTCTATGCATCAACCTCACACTTCAACCAACAACCTAAGACAACAGAAAATAAGTAAACTCAAATATACAATTACTTGTAAAAGAACTGCTGTTTCGTCGTTTTCGACTCATCAGTAGAGATACACATCTCTATACAGTAATCCGTGTCGTGGATCAGTCGCTTCTTTGCTTGTTATGATACAGAGCAAAGTAAGAGTATTGGAAACATCCACCAAAGGGTATGCAAACCCTTTGTGGTGATACCTACACGCATCAGATGAATGCATGATAAGCATCGTTTGCATTTTGTGATGAGTTTTTCTCATCAGCTGGGTGCGCGATACATAGTTAGATGCATCTACCCTATATTAAATAATGTAATATGTTTGAAGTAACCTCAATCTACAGTTCTCAGCCTCTACTTTCTTAACATACCTCATCCGGTATATCTTGATTTCAAAAACATCAAAGAACAAAAAATGATTAAGGGCTATCACCTTACTGTTGCACCAGTAAGGCTAGATACAGAGAAGAAAATGGCTCGACACCTTCCCCTCCTGACACCATGAAAGCTCTCGAGACTCTCATGACATCGTTTGCTGTTTTAGTTACCCCCTCGTGTTACCACAAGAAAGAAAACCCAAGGTCGCGTGATATGTAACCTGACATATCTCACCTTCGATAGTGACCTATCATACAGATCACTCATCAGCAGCAGTTTATGAAGTAACCTCAGTTTGCAGTTCTCCGCTTAGTACTCCCATCCTCTACATTCTCCACAACACTCCGGATGCCATGGATATTCTTAAGAGATGGTTTCGTAAACATCAGAACAAAATGAACTAAGGAGCTCTTGCTCGAACACAAGAGTCGCAGTGTGTGCTGCGAAGTAAACATAAAGAATAGTCTCTATACACTTACTTCGCAGCACACACGAAACTTTTACCCAGTCAGAACCACAACGCTGTGTCATGATTCTGATAAGATAGGCAAAAGGTGTTACCCTTTTACCAAAACGTCTTCCGGAACACCAGAGACGCACAGTGGTGCGACGGCACAAAGTCCAAACACCACACCAACACAGATTGCAAAGATCATACTTCCTCCTTTTGGTTAGAAAATTGCTGATGACGATGCTTCGGCTGGCGACGGTACTCTTTCTTCCGATCGCGATGCCATCCACCACCGTTTTCCAGTGCGTACTTCGCAACAAAGTTGCGTTGCGCTACACGTGGCTCTTCCTTCTTTTTCATATCACTTTCCCCTATTTGGATGAACACTCTGTTTCGTTCTTTCGAACTCATCAGTACAGATACACATCTGTAAACAGAGTCGTAGGGGGTGGAGCCCCTACGACACACACATAGTCCTCATGAGCTCCACCCCATAAGAAACCTTGGATCTCTTGATCCATCCCTTATCACCTGGCAGGTGAAAGAAGCCCTCGATCTCGAGGTCACTTCCCTCTGTGCCCCCTTTGGGCACAGATCGGGTTGCATAAAGAAATTAGATACTAAGGCTTGCAACCTCAGCATCCCGGGTCATCTCACCCGAACTTTGCCACACTCACCCAAACAAGGTGACGGACAAACGTGTCCTCTATACTGCGTTGTGAAGTGTGTCACACGCATGTTCTTGTACAGGAATCACTATGTACAAGAACATGCGCACGACATACTCCACTTTTTCAAAGAACTATTCTTAATCAACTCATCATGCATTCTGAGTTGAATAAAGAAGAGAATATAATTCTCTTGTACTTTGAAATAAGCAGATACATGTAAATGAGCCTTTTGTCGAGAGTGTTTTCACTCCCTCCCATTCACTAACGTAGAATGTTTCACGTGTTTTTCTGTTGCCAAGTAACAATACTCCGGTAGGCGTTATCCCACCATAACCAAACGCTCGGTTAGGAGCGATTGGCGGCCAGGCATGACTCTTTCGAGCTATGCACACAGCCATACTTGTCTACATAGTAGACCATGGTTTTCTCCATGAAGACCTCCCATCAAGCCGTGGAAGGATCGGCATTAGCCAGTTTAGTGGCCAAATCATTACATCACCGATGCACACTATAGTTTTTACATTTCTGATGTGCTTTCTGATGTGTAGCCGACTGCGAATTAGTACTTCGCAACCGGTACACATCAGAAATTAAAATTATAGTATCGCCTTTGTAGTTACTAGGTGGTGCGTTTTTAAAATTATTTTTCGCTACCGACGCTTGGCTATTTCAGAACGATGTGACTATCCTATACCAAATATTATTTTTTGTCAAGTCTTTTTGTCACTTTTTTCATTGAGTCATTTTTTATATCATCAAAATCCTTATATTTCAATACTTATTTAGAATCACAAAATAATTTTCTTCTTTGACAAATCACTTTTATTACACCATTTTAGTATAATTCTGCCAAAACATCTTGACAAATTTTGTCAACTTTGCTATACTCTCTTACAGGTTAACAACTTAACGGAGGCCATATGGGAGACAAATAATCCCCTCCCTGATAATTTTCTCACGAGAATTATTAGGAAAGGGTGTTTGTAAACCAGATGGTTGAAGTAAAAGAGTTGATCAGGCTGTTGGTTTGACTGAAATTAATCGAGTATCGATTCAGAAATCAAAATGTGTCGGTAGTTGACGGTCTAAGTCTAATCAATATAATTTTTACGCTCAAAAGAGTATTTGGTTCAAGGAGTTCTTTATGAAAAACGTTGGCGATAAATGAGTTTTGGAAGACATTTTTCAAAAATGTTTTGATGCGTGTTTTGATGGATGAGAGAAAACTTTTGTTTCGTGGCATGAATTGTCACAAAGCATTGTAGACATTCTCTCGGGCAGATCTTCGGATCTGCCCTTTTTTATTGCCTATCGTTAATATACCTAATTAAGCTCTGTAATGTCGTAGCCGCATCTTTACTTTTGATAATAAAAGATGATACGTAATCTCCGAGTGTCGAAAAAATAATCTTATCATCGATAATAGTAATATCAGCAGTAATTGGATACTTCTCATGATCTAGCCACACCCTCTTACCAGGAGTCACAAACTGGTGGACACCTGCTTTATTATTGTATACAGATATAGGAGTAACTTTTTTATTTAACCGTATCTGTGCAAAGCGTTCTTGTTCACTTTCTGTATATGTTTCCTCAAGCAAATCTCTATTATAAACCAAACAACCCTCTTGCTTACTATCATTAAGCAGTCCATAAAACTCTTCATACGCACTCACTACACCTTCACGCCCTTCATAAAATTTAATAATTGGCCTTTCTCCTTCTTTTCTTTGAATCCCTTTGAGTTCAGGGATAATATCTACAAGTCTCTTTGATTTCTCAACCAACACCGCTTTTTGTCTTTCAACATATGTTTCTAGTCTTTCTGGGGCTGCTGCTTCATAGTGTGTCTTCTTACCAACTTGCACCTCACTTACTAACCCCTTCTTTTCGAGAGTCTCAAGTACTGGGTACACTGTTGTACGATTAATCCCCGTTCGTTTCGCAAGATCTTGTATTGATTCATTATCAACTTGAAGAAGCGCAAGATACACTTGTGATTCCTTTTCTGATAAACCAATCTCTTGAAGATATTTTTCTAACATATAATTATCATAACACAAGACGCATAAATGATGTGCGTAACATCAACAACCCAAGAGTTGCCCAGACAAAATTCTCCTTATAAATATAAATGTCCTTTATAAAGGACATTTATATAAACCTTATTTTATAATGTCTTTTATATACCTTACCGACCCCTAACAACTCTTTTATTCTATGTTCGTGAAGTAATACGGTCGTCATTCCATACTCTTTCTTCCTTACTCACCATTCGTACCACCTTCCACATTCTACTTTCCACTCGCCACTTTAAACTGCTTCTTGATTTCTTTTACTTTCTCGACATTCTTTTCGTGCATCTCTTCTTTACCTGCTTCACCTAAGGCTTTTAGCTCCTCAACTGACAGTTTCACAAGCTCGAGAGCTCGTGAATCAAGATATTCTTCAGTATTTTTCTCTGGATTATCAAGCACTTCATCAAATAAAGCGTGCAAAACATACCCAATCTTTGGGCCAGGCGTTTCCTGTGTAACGTCCATAATACGTTTCCCATCTGTTTTTAGCATCTTTAGTGATATCGGGTCTTGTAATGCTTCTTCTACCATTGATTCGTACATCCTTAATCTATAAGGCTCTTCCTTCGGTCTTCCTGTTCCGATACGATCACAGATACGTAGATCAATAAGATCCCAGATATTTTCTTTACCTACGTTAGTAATCAGTCTCCTTACTGCAGAAAGCGTTATTTGTTCAGTGTCAGAGAAGAACATGTGCCAGCGTACAAACATAGATACTTGATCTGTAAGGTCTTTTGGAAATTTTAGTCGCTCCATTATTTCACGTGTAACGCGTCCACCAACCACATCATGCCCATAAAACGTGATAACTCCCTTCTCTTTTGAGTAACGCTTAGTCTCCGGCTTTGAAATATCATGGAAAATAGCCGATAGTCTCACGTGTAACGGCCACTTTTTATCTGCTGCGTGCTGAAGAGTGCGTAAGTTATGCTCCCAAACATCATACATATGGGCTTGGTTCTGTGTAACCCCTACTCCACGAAGTAGTTCTGGTACGACATACTCCAGTAATCCTGTTTCTTTCATGATAATGAGACCTCGCATTGGGTAGTCAGTCATAATGAGTTTAACAAGCTCATCTTTTACTCTTTCACGTGAAACATTGTTAAGTAACGCAGCATTTTTAGAAACACTTTCACGTGTAACGCTTTCAATATCAAAATCAAGCTGACTCATAAAGCGCACAGCACGCATAAGTCTGAGTGCATCTTCCTGGAAACGCGTATCTGCATCCCCTACTGCACGAATGATTTTGTTTTCTATATCTCCTTGCCCGTTATATGGGTCGATTATTTCACGTGTAACGGGGTTATATGCCATTGCATTCACTGTAAAATCACGTCGTCCGAGATCATCTAAGATGTTTTGACTCCATTTCACAGTATCCGGATGGCGATTATCAGAATATGTTGATTCAAGGCGATATGGTGTTACTTCAACAATCTTCACACTTTCATCACTGCACACGGTACCTAAATCTTCACCACAAGTAACAACCCCTACCGTTCCGTAGTTATTTTCATAAAAAGTTTTTGGGAAGAGTGCAATAATCTGCTCAGGAGTCGCATTGGTAGTGATGTCGTAGTCTTTCGGAGTATTCCCCATAAAAATGTCTCTTACGCAACCACCGACCAAATATGCCTCGTAGGAGGCATTCTGAAGAACAGCAATGACCATCATTACTTCCTTTGGTATTTGAGTTTGATATATAGGCTGTTTTTCTGACATAAATGTGTTAGTATAAAGTTTATCACATGCTTCCGTGGTGAAATGGATATCACAGCGGTCTTCGGAACCGTTATTCTGGGTTCGAATCCTGGCGGGAGCACAATAAAACAAGAGTGAAACGAGTGTTTTGTGCACCCGCAGAATCACACTGGTGTGTGATTCGTCAGGATTTGAACGAAAAACCGGTACACAAGAATTCATTATAAAAATTGGGCTCAAGTATTTTTATAATTAATTGCTTGTCGGTTTTTCCCGGGGTCGCGAAACAATCTTTTTGTCGAGTCCGAAGGACGAAAAGAAAAAGATATGTTTGGTGACCGAATATCCTGGCGAATTCTAAAGAAATTCCTGGCGGGAACCGTTACACGTGGCACAATCCCCTGTTTAGTATGCACAATGTAGGAGAATCGGCCACCGCTACGGCTCGCTTCAAAAAACTTTGCTTTTCTCATCTCGGCACGTAGCCTCGGCCCCGGGAAAAAATGACAAGCAAAGATATTCTAAAAGCCATGAGCCCGGCTTTTAGAATATCTCTCTTGTGTACCGGTTTTTCTTTCGATTCTCACACATTAACGCTTGGGCGTTAATGTTCTACACCTTACAATGCTCACTTTGTTCACATTATGTGCGGCGTAGGAGAATCGAACTCCTGTCTCAACCTTGGCAAGGTCGTGTTCT
>CAYOQQ010000007.1:0-41215 GCA_964406165.1 uncultured Candidatus Saccharibacteria bacterium | reverse complement strand
GTTCTATCTCAATCTGGGATAAAGCGCTATTCCAAAGTTGTAGATAATCCATAGTGCTTGTAGTATACACGCGTAGATAGTTTGTACAACTTGACGGGAGGAGGGAAGAGAGCTATTAAGATTACTATATAGACAACAGTATATTAAAAAATAATTTTGTGAGTATTTTTT
Organism: uncultured Candidatus Saccharibacteria bacterium; assembly: GCA_964406165.1. Lineage (GTDB taxonomy): Bacteria > Patescibacteriota > Minisyncoccia > Phycocordibacterales > UBA5272 > UBA11704. The sequence continues at coordinate 41,044 of CAYOQQ010000007.1, read as the reverse complement.
AAAATTTTAAATTTTAAATTCCAAATTTTTAAAAAAATATGATTATAATTCAAAATGTATGATCACTTCCCATAAGTTGATTTATTATCTCTTTTACTGTAGAATACCGCCATGTCAATCACATATCAACCTAAACGAAAGAAACGAGCCACAACTCACGGTTTTCTCGTGCGTATGGCTACAAAAGGAGGTCGAAAGGCAATCTCACGTCGTCGCAGTATGGGGCGTAAGAAGCTTTCAGTTTAAGTAATGGAGAATAGAAGGTAGAAAGTGGAAAGTGGGTAAAATGCGAAGCATTTTCCTAACTACTCTCTAATTATGCTTCCAAAATCACAACGATTCACTAAAGAAGACTTTGAAGGTAAACGCCCAAAGGTCTTTTTTCGTAGTGAATTACTTGATATTGCAGCTCTCACCTTGTCTACTCAAAAGTTCGCATGTGTAACTTCCAAAAAAACTCTTAAACGTGCAGTAGATAGAAATCTTGTTAAACGTCGAATTTTTAGTATAGTTCAGGAAATTCCTTATTCTTTTACGTATTCACTTATTTTTTATCCTAAAAAAAGTGCTCCTTCTACCCCCTACTCACAATTACGTGAGGAGATTAAGCGAGCATTTGATACACTACATTAACTATGTTTCATTCATTTTTCTACGAACCAATTTATAACCTTATTGTTCTTGTTCTTACATTTGTACCTCTTCATGACATAGGTGCAGCTATTGTTATTGTTACATTAATTGTTAAAACAATCCTTCTTCCTTTTAATATGTCTGCACTCCGTACTCAGTACATGATGAAAAAGATTGAACCAGAAATGGAAAAAATAAAAGAGCTTCAAAAGAAAGACCCACAAGAGGCTTCAAAGAGGATGGTTGAAATGTATAGAAAGAATAAAATCAACCCCTTCTCTTCTCTTTTTGCGATGATTCTCCAGATTCCAATTTTTATCGCACTATACATAGTCTTTTCAAAAGGACTCATAGATGACCCAAAATCAATTTACTCTTTTGTAACATTTCCAGAAAAGCTTCACACCATAGCTTTTGGAATTTTTGATGTAACACATAAGAATATTGTGATTGCATTACTTGCAGGTATCTCATCATACTTCTTAGCAGTACGACAAACAGCCTCAATGGGATCATTGAATAACAAAAAGAAAGAAGGTAAAGATGAGTCTTTCCAAGAACATTTTGCTAAATCAATGAAGATACAACTTCTCTATGTTCTTCCAATTATTATTACCGTTTCAGCGGCAGCACTCCCTTCAGCGCTTGGTCTTTACTGGTTCGTGAGTAATACTGCGAGTTATGGGTTAGATGTGTATATGAAGCAAAAATTGGCCCACCTTGCCCCTCCATCACCTCGAGGTGAAGCATATGATGTTATTAAAGAAGTTGAGGAAGATGTTTTAAAGATAGAGAAAGAAATAGTTAAATAATAAAACAAAAAAACACACAAAATGTGTTTTTTATTTTATATGTATTAAAAACACTACAGTTGATTCATGCATGCACTTAGTTCGCATGCGTAATTCTTAACTGTACACATATTGAATTTTCCTTCCCCTGGATTAATTGGACACGCCCATTTTGGAATAGAAAAAGGAAAGCCATTTGCTGTTGTGCAGTCAGCACTTGGTGCGTTTGGAACAGTACCATTAGCACAACAGTTATAAGATGAAAAAGGGCCGGTTACTGCAGGGATGTTTTGATATGTTTGGTTGGTACTTGCTATCTTTTGTTTCATCTTCACTACACCTTGCCTAATATTTTCTGCTGGATCTAAAATAGCAGACCCGCAAGGAAGCGGTTGGTTAATTTGCATTAAACCACAATCAAAAGTGCCGTTTGGGTTATTGTTTTGAGCATTTACATTACCGCGAGATTCTTTACATAGGGTTACGATAACCATTTTTTTAAGTTGAACATCACTCCCAACATTTTGATCTATAATAGAGCTATATGCTGAGTAATTACAACCTGAAAGGATTGTACACACTGCTCCACCACAAATACCATCAGCAGACTGTAGTTTAGTAATTGTGTTTTCTTTTGTATCACACGAAGCAGAACTTCCTCCGCTACCGGAAGTGGTTACTCCGCTAGTTATTGCAGTGATACTGCCAGAAGTTTGACTCTGATTAGTAACCGGGTTTGCTCGTAATGCATCTAATCCCACATTACCTGTCAAAATGTCTTTGTTTAATGTAAAAATAATCAAAAACAAACCAAACACACCAAGTAACCCCCAAGTCGTTCTCCTAAATGTTTCGTTACTCTTTCTTATGCCGTTTTCAGAAGCTTCCATTCTATAGACCCCAACTAATATATATTGATAAAAAGCAGCTCCTACTATGGAGATAAAGAATAACGTATAAATAAAAGAAGATGTTGCATAGAAGGAGACATCGCTCCCATTAAATGTAGGAACCTTGTCATCAGGAATTCCTAGGGTGCGGAAGGAAGAGGGTTCGAGTTGTTTATATTCCACCATAGACTAGTTGCCGCTATCACCCCCAGTTAGATCGGTATTAAGCATCCAAAGACTTGCGTCCTGTTTCTTGTTAAAACTAATAAGTTTGTTTTCCTTTGAAAGTGAAACATTACTTACATCAAATACCCCGTCATCAGTAGTAAAAGCATAGAGTGGATACTTTTCGCCATCCTTTAGATTAATGAGATAAATGTCATCATCAAAAGTAGACCTTCCTTGGAACCAATCATCAGGAAGTCCTTCGGTTGGTCGAGGAATTATTTTTGGAACACCACAAATAAGGAACATTTTTTCACCCCAAGCACATTTAGAAGCTAATGTTTTAGTTGTTAAAACTCTAATCTCACCATTATCAGAAATAAAGTTTACTAATCCTTGTGCTCCCCACATACTACTAAAAATAACCCCTTTTTCACCAGGGTTGGTCATGAGACCAGTCTTATCACTTATCTCTGGTTGGAAATCTGGAACTGTTAAGGTTACACCACTTACATAAGCTGAAGGTTTAGTTGTTACATAGAGTGATTCACCCCCGTATGCAACAGACCACTCCTTAAATGGTGAAAATGCTTTTGCTACGGGCCCTTTTGGTGTAAGTGTATAGACGGCACTCCCAGCATCACTTGCCCCTACATATGAGATTTTGTCCTTCGCAAGATTTGTGGTGATGCTCGTTACTGTTTGAGATACGTATTGAATATTAGAAAGAGGAAGAGGTACTTCGTTTTCTTGAACTGATGGAACATCTGCAATAATACTTACAATTCTATTTTCTTCTTGATTCAGATATCTCATCATTGTTTTTCTGCCGTTATCTATAAAATAAGCATCATAAACACCCGGAATAATCGTATTTGTTATTTGATAGGGTTTACCGCTTTCTACAGGATACCCATAAATATACCCTGTAGTTCTATCTACGAAAACAAGAATGGTCGTTGTAGCACGAGTTGTCCTTCTTGTTTCTAAGGTTGTTGTCCCTACGGTTGTGGTGGCCACAACTTCTTTTAAGATGTTTTGAACAGTGAATGTTTGGCCTATTGCTGGCTTATCCCAGACTTGTATAAGTGGAACCTTAAGAGGGTCGGTCATTTCTGTTGTTGAAGTAGAAGAAGTATCCTCTCCCCAGTTAAGAAATTGGAAGCGAGGTCTGTTGATTTGTACTGGAACAGGATCATTTGTTTGAGTTATATCTTTGGAAATAACTGGTTTGGCATAAAAAAAGTACCAAATAATAACAACAATTGCAAAGAGAAGCACGAAACCAATAGCGATTAGTATTCGACGATTACTATTATTTTCCATGTACGAAGTATATCACCTGTTATAGGATACTTTTATGTGGTTATAGTGTAAGCTTTCTATCTTACATGAAAATGTTGAGCGTTAGGGGGTCTTTCATCACAAAAAATATAACCGAAAAGAAGATATTGCTCAAAACAGCTGTTACTAGAACCATACTTATTGGTTGCACTATTTTTTATATAGACATAAAGAGGGTCGGTATTATCTGTGCTTCCGCGAGGTCCACCAAGTCGTAAATCAACAGGCCGTTTATTTTCACCATGAGAAAGATGCCCAGGCTCAGTCCCCCCTGTTACAGTAACCGTACAACCACACGATGAATTTATTTTAAGAAGTAGTTGAATGGTTTCTTCTGGCATATATGCAAGACTGGTACATGCTGGTTTTGCTTCACTAAATTGTGCCTCGGTACACGCAACACTGTTGTAGTTGGTTTTGATATTCGATGCAGCCAAACGGGCTGCTATTTGGTCGTGACTAGCTTTTCTTGCTGTGTAGCTTGATGATCCACCGCTTGGTGTGGTTCCTACTCCTGGGGTCACCCCTCCGCCAACCGAAGGTGTCCCCCCAACTACTGGTGAAGTTTGGTTTTGGTTACCCACAGGTCTAGTTCTTAATTCTTCTAATCCCACATTACCCGTTAATATATCTTTATTTAATGTAAAAATAATCAAAAACAAACCAAACACACCAAGTAACCCCCAAGTCGTTCTCCTAAATGTTTCATTACTTCTTCTTATGCCGTTTTCTGAAGCTTCCATTCTATATACTCCAACTAATATATATTCATAAAAAGCAGCTCCAACGATAGCGATAAAGAATAGTGTATAGATAAATGAAGATGTAGCATAGAAAGAAACATCAGTCCCATCATACTTAGGAACTTTATCATCGGAAATAATTCCACGAAAAGAAGAGGGTTCGAGTTGTATATAAGAGGCCATACTATAACTAGAAGTATATCAAATGTATTATGATACCGCTCCACAATATTTCTTATTTTCGAGTGTCAAAGATAAGTTCTGTACGAATATTAGCTTTTTGAAGGAGTTTATCACTCCCTGTGACATCAATACTAAGAAGCTTTGTGCCATAACTGTTAGCTTTTGGTTGAAGCGCGAGAATTCGTCCACCAAGCGGAGTAGAAGGTAGTCCGTCTAGATACCATACATACTTAGCCGGAGTATTAGGGTAGCTTGTAACATAATATGGTTCAAGAGACAATGCGAAATCTTTTACTGTCTCGTATCTTTTGCCCACAGCTTGATTGTAGTTAGTTCCCAAAATGGTGTCATAGGTATAGAGCACTGGCATCACTAGGTGAGGATAGATGGTAATCGTTTTTTCAGCAACATTACCTTGTGGAGTGGTAATCAACACTCTAATATCTGTTTTATTTTTTATGTAGTCTAGATTAAGATTCGCTACTTGTTTACCAAGACCTGAATTGTTTTTAAGAAGTGATCCGTTAACATACCATGCATACGAAAGTGAAGATGGACTAAGTGCACCTCGTCCATCACTTACCATCGGAAAAGCTGTTACTCGAACAGGTGCCCCAGCGCCCGGGAGAGACCTCCCCTCATAGAGTGGTGGCACATAACTTTGTGGGGCTTCATATAAAAGTGTTACTGAAGAAGGAGCGAGATTCACTGATTGCTCTACTGTTGTGCCGTCAGCTAGTAATGCAACAACAGTTACTGGTGTCGCTTCCCCGATTGCACCAGTTCTAACTGTTACGGAGGTTGCACCATGCCCTTCTAAGAGAACTTTTCCACCAGCTTTCCAGGTGATTTTCGCAGTGTTCACATTAAACGAATAACTTTCGATGGTAAGAGTTACTGTGCTGCGTGGTTCTGGGTTTTTCGGAACCATCTTTAATGACGCAGTAAATTCAGCAGATACATAGAGTGATGTTGTGCCTAATGAACAACCAATGAGAGCGAGTAATAAAAGTAATTTTTTCATGCGCCTTTTGATTCTGCAACTTCTTCTTTCATTTTTTGAATCTTAAGAAGTTGGGATGGGTCACTAGTGATAATCTGATCTTCCGTGTATGATGCCACAACTTTAATAGCAACGTGTTTTAGTCCAGCAAAGAATATCCCCTCCCCAACGCCAGATTCAAGGAGAAGGTACTTTTCTTCATTGGTGAGATTAAATGTCTTTTGAACAACATCAATAGACGAAGGAGATTGTTTAAGGAGAATCTGAATAGACGAGTTGGTGATAATAGGAAGACCATAGGGAGACTTAAGGAAGTCTCCTACGTCTTGGGTAATGGTTGCAAGTCCTAAGTAATACTTTCGTCCGCGCTTAGCAAGACCAAAAAGGAATGATGCTGTATCGTCGTTTTTCATCATAATCCACGCTTCATCCACCACAAGGAGTCGCTTCTTAAGATGCTTTCGTACAGCGTTCCAGATAAAGTGTGTGATGATATACATTGCTACAGGTTTAAGCTCCTCTTCCATGTCACGAATAGAGAAACAGACGAGCTTCTTGTTAATGTCCACGTTAGAAGGTTGATTAATAAATCCTGACCAAGTCCCTCTTGTATATTTAGAAAGACGTTGCTGAAGACTGTCTGACCCATCGATACCCATAAGCACTGTTTCAAAATCAGAAAGAAGTGGTGGTTCAAGACGTGTGAAGTCATTGTCGCCATTAATGTCCTTAAGTGCGTATGTTTCGGTAATCGCTTGATCGATAATAGCGTCCTCTTCTGGGGTAAGACCTCCAAGCATCACACGAAATAGTCCCACTAAGTTAACAATGTTAGATCGGAGTACTTCAGATGGTGATTCATCTTGGGTTGGGTGAGGAAGATCAAAAGGATTAATGTGGTGATTACCCACAAGAGAAATATCGAAGTATCTTCCTCCTACGGATTCTGCGAGAAATTCATATTCTCGTTCTGGGTCGATAATAATAACTTCCGTTTCAAACATAAGTGTTCGAAGAATCTCAAGTTTTGTAAAATAACTTTTTCCAGAACCAGACTTTGCGAACACTATCGAGTTATAGTTTTCTAGGGAATATCTATCAAAGAGCACAAGACTACCGTTGTGGCGGTTAAGACCATAGAGAATCCCCTTATCTGATGAAAGGTCAAAAGATACGAACGGGAAAAATGAAGAAAGTGGTGAAGTGTTGAGTTTGTTTTTAATGCCAAGTAAATCCTGCCCTACAGGAAGTGTAGAGAGGAATCCAGTATCTTGCTGAAAGAGTGCAGGTTTTACGTAGACAATTTTACTTTCAAGAATATTTTTTATTTCGTTTTCTGCTTTATCGAGCTCCTCGGTTGTATTGCCATAAAGAGTGATATATAGCGATACTTCAAACATTTTTTCTTGTGCCTGAATGAGACCGTCGCGGAGATCTTCTAGGTCTTGGTACGCAACATCAAGTGTTGGATCTCGCACTAGCCCCTTTTCTTCCCGGGTCATTATCTGACTCTCCACTTCTGCCACCTTTCGCTGGAAAGTTTTCATGATTTCCCCTGTGTTAAGTGGAATGATGTGAATAGAAATATCAAAAACCTTATCAAGGTTAATAATTGGACTTAGCCAATTATCTGTTAGATATCGTGGGTACTGAATGACGAAAAAAGAACGTATAATAGTGCTTCCCAAGTTAAGAGCTTTAGATTGTATCTCAAGCGCAGAGGGTGCAATGATGTCTTTTAGTTGCATCTCTGCCATCTTATACACCTGTTCTGGTAGAACAGGTGTTATGAGTCCTTCAGGAGCAGCTTCTTTTTTCTTGTTTAAAAAATCAAATAGTCCCATATATTTATTTTGTATCTACTTTAGGTGCCTCTCTATCCCCCTCACTTGGGTTAAAGAGTTTATAAAAAAGCTCTACAACTTCTTCTGTACCGAGACGCTGTGCGCGAAGTCCGAATCTTGAAACACCTTGGATAACAGTAGCGATACGCTGATCAAGTTGAATGCGTGCCATCTCGAAACCATCTTCTGGGTTTTTAGGTCCACTTGCCCCTAAGTTTAGTAGAGTACCTGCATTAACTGTTTGGGCTGTTTGATTAAAATATGGAACAGTAATAAAAAAGTGCTTCGTCATGATGTTGCTTTCGTCAGTGAATTTCTTAATGAATCCCATATATTCGTGAATCTGAATCTTAAGAAGATCTTCTTTTACAAGAACACTTCGCTCTTGGAGGAGTGTCATGTACGGTTTTATGTTAAGTTTTCTGGACTCAATAAAAAATTGCACAGGAAAATCGAGTGAGTTAAGGAAGTTTTGGAATTGTGAAAGTACCGCCTGCTGCTCGTCCTCACTTTTTAGTCCAAGGTTAAGTGAATTGGTGATGAGAACTGCGCGTATTTCACCAGTCTTTAAAATAACCACCCCATCTCGTACTCTTTCTATCGGAACAAAGTTTTGTGTAGCTTGACCTTTCGCCATATATACATAGTATACATGAGAATGTATCTTAGACCTGTATATTTCTTAACATTAATGCGTTATGTGCTACCTGGATTCCAGATCAAGTCTGGAATGACACCTGTACACATTATGATAAATAACCTAAGTGTGTTTCGTAGAGATGAATCACTACTTATCGTCTTCTTTTTGAGCAACGTGTTCGTACACATCAAGACCAAGAGCGATATCATGAATCTTATCGCGGTTAGTTTTTTGGATAATAATTTCTTTTTGGGTGTCGGCTACAACTTTATCCACTGAGGTTTGGTCTTTCTGGAGTTCTGGTTGCTTCCAAGTGAAGATACGTGAGCCGGTGTAGTAGTTAAAGGCACTCTGAAGTATTTCTCCGAATGAGCGGTTGTTAAACTTCACAAAAGCAAGTGAAAGAAAGAGTGCTACAACTGGAGCAATAAGAAGCATTGCTATCATTTTTATTGGCACAAGTGTCCAGATAACAAACGATAGACCCCCTGCCCCGACCATGTAACCGAATTGTTTTAGGGTGAATGGTCCAAAGACCTTATCCTCCATGTCGATGAATTGTGGTACTCGAAATTGCATGAATATAGTATAGCAGGCGATGCAGAAAGACAACAGACTTTCTGACAATCAGACAGTCTGACTATCTGTTAGCAAAGCGTTCAAATAGTCCCCCTACACTTCATCTATCTCACGATACGGGTCTACTGTGTAGCGGGTTGGTGGGACACTATACGTAGCTTTTATGGTTGGGTCGGCAATATCCTTCCCTTTTTCTCCGAACATAAAGCTTTTTAGTGCAATCTTAGAATTAAGACTACTGTCCTCCTCCTCTTGCTTAAGAGCTTTCATCTGCTCTTGGATGTGATTAAGGCGAGTTGTTATTTCTTCATCATTTGGAATGGTGCCAAGTACTTGCAGTTGCTCAAGGAGTTGAGATCGAGAACCTGGTTTAATAACAGTGGTTTTTTTAGGAATAGCATCAAGCGGGCTTTTTGTAAGAGCACTCTCGCGTTTTGTAGTATCGAGAATTTCTTTTCGAAGCTCTGTCTTACTCTTGTCTCCTTGGAATTCAAGTGTGGCAACTGCGCCGTCTGATTTTTTAAGAAGTGAGATGTGTGCCTTCTCGAGAATTCCATGTTCAAGGTCTGTTGCTAGATGTATCGCATCATCTAGGTTAAGGTTAACTAGATCCTGGAGAGCTTGTACTACATCATCAGTATCGATTGCGCCGATTAAGATGAACGAAATAATATTAGAGAGCGCAGTCTGATACTCTGGTTTTATTTTATATAGTTTACTTAACTCAGCAGTTGCTTTCGCAGTTTCTCCATTACTAATGAGGTCCTGTATTTCTACAGAAGCTTTATCAAAGAGTTCATCTGGATTATTCGCGATGTAGGATGGTACGCTCATAGTTAATTAGTTACTTTTATGCAGCTTGCTCTTCTGGTGCTTCAGCAACATTTTTTCTCATATATGTGGGAACATTTGTGTCACCTTTTCCTGCCCATGCTGCAGCATTGTTAATGTTTGGCTGGTTAGCAGCGGAAGGTTGTGGGCCTGATGGAGGGGTTGGGGTACCAGGAACCTGGGTGGTGAAAGTAGAAGCGTTACCCTCCATCTCTCTATTAGCTATTTGAGCATTTCTTTTTAGTTTAGCTGCTCTCATTGCAGCAAAGTCCATGTTGCCTATCTGTGCAACGTTAAACGCTCCTGGTAGTTCTGCTGCACCATTTTGTGGTTTGTCTGCAAGTACAGCTTGCACTTGACCACTAAGCGCACTGGCAGCTGCGATAGCTGAGTCGTTCGTGCTGCCTAGTGGAACATCTACAGCGTTTGAATAGATAGGTACTGCTCCATTCTGTGGTTTATCTGCTAGAACTGCTTGTACTTGACCGCTTAGCGCACTAGCAGCTGCAAGTGCAGAAGCTTTTTTGTCTACTGGATCACTTAGATCTAAATCAAGAGGGCCATTTTTGACCGCATCTTTGGCAGCAATTTGTTCAGCTGCAAGAGCTTTTACCGCCTCATGAACTTCTTGTGTTTGATTACTAAGGTAGTTTTCTTTATCCGCACCAGTCTTATTCATGTAGTTAGAGAGAACATATTTAACCTGTTTATCAAACGCAGCATTTTCAGCGGCTTCAGTTTTCTTAATACTCTGAATACTTTGTAAGAGCGACTGAGCTTGATTCCCTTGCATAGTGGGGTCAGTCTTCTTTAAATCATCAAGCTCTTTTTCAAGACCAGCAAGGAATCTTGCCTTTGATTGTTTAGCAGTAAGAACTGTGCCATCTGGTAACTCTTCTGACCCATTAATGCCTCTGTAGGTTGCAATATCTGCAGCACTATTTGCTTTATTCTCTGCGATTCTTTTTGCCGCCTTTTCTTCCTCGTCTTTAGCCATTGCTTCTCTAACCTTTTGAGTTTGTTCTTTACTTCTAAAGAAGGTGGTTCCACCACCTGAAGCCATGAGTTTATTCTTTGCTTCCCATCCTTCAGCATTGATGTCACCTTTTCTATGGACTAGCTCCTGAGCTTTTACTCTTTTGACAACATTTCCATTCGCATCCTTAACATCTTCGTAAACGACATTTCCTTTTTCATCAAGTTTATCTTTATACACATCACGCTCATGATGTGTCTTAATTCTTGCACTTCGAGCAAGCGCTTCCTTTGTTCGTTTTTCAAGGGTTGCTTTTGACTCCTCGTCGTAACCCATTTTTGTCCCTGCTCCCATCCCACTACTAATACCTAACTTACCAGCATATTTTTGTGCAACTGCTGTGTTACGAAGGTCAAAAGTACTACTCGCTACTGAATTAGAGAGATTATATGCGCGACGCCCTATGAATGAATCCTGGTTATTAGTTACCCACTTACTATCACGTGCCTTTGCAGCAAGCCCCCCTATTCCCTTGCGAGCAAGGAACCCACTTCCAGCAAGAGCACCGCTTACTGCAGCTCCGGTGGCGAATCCTCCAACTTTACCAAAAGCATCTGTTGCATATTTTCCAAGAGACCCGGCAGAATCTTTTGTCACTTTTAACATTATCCAAAGCATTATGAGCATCATGAGGATATTGAAGAAAACTACAACCGTAGACATTCCCCCGGCACCCATTGTTCCGCTGATACTTCCCGAACCAAGTTGTCCTGTGGACTTAAACACATCTAAGAACTTAAGTGTAAGTGCCATCATAATCATAAATATTGGACCCACCGCAAGCTGTTCAAAGAATATCTTGCGCAAGTCCTTTGCTTTATCTCCAAGCATCGGTAAGACACTATCTACTAGTAATAGTGGTGAGGCAACTATTAAAAAGACAAGAGCTGCCGTGCGCATCACAATAAGTGCTGTCACCATAAAGAAGATGTATCCAGCATAGAAGACATAAATAACAGCAAGGAGGGCCCCTGGAATACTGTCAATAGATCCAAGTAACCCACCATCTCCGTCCTTCGTGGCTGTGGCACTCATAAGTAGACCCTGGAGGCCCAGCTTATCAAGTATCTGTGCCCCTGCTGTGTTCGTAGGGTTTTCGTCCAGCGCTCCTGGCCCTACTGCACTTGCATAAATTTTTAGCGATACGATATTAGAAATATCTATCGCGGTTCGAACTAGTGGATACGAGAAGTTAACGAAAAGTGCGAACATTATCACCCACGGAATGTACTTCTGGAACTTCTCGTCCTTACCAAGGATATACATGAGACCAAGATAGAGACCAATAAATACAATAAAGAGTGAAATTATCTGACGAACAATAAGCCAGATAGGATAGAGTTGGTCCGGTGCCCACTTAGCAAACTGGAGAATACCAATCTTTACTGCATAATTAAACATGTTAGCAGTGAGCCATACGAAGAAACCACCAATCTGTAGTATGGTGTTTTTAATTATCCAAGTAACTGCCTGATCAATACAGCCAATTAAGGCATCTGTCCCAAGCACTGAACATTTTTTTGTTTCTGGTTTTTTTGCTTCAGTTGCACCAGTCACTGCAGCTGCTCTTGCATTTTTCAGGTCTACGCTAAGAAGTTGTGCTTGCGTCGGGGTGTACCCACCTGCTATTAAGGCATCTGTTTTTGAAGGATCAAATGCCGCAGCCTCGAGCTGTCTAGTGAAGGCGCTTATGACATTCGTTGCATATGGGGTTCGAAGTGCTTGAGGGTTAAGACGCTGATCTTCACTAATTGAGTTTTTCGCGGCTATTAATGCATTGCGGTATAGTATTGCTAAGTCACTCCCACCACCATTAATAGAAGTCGAAAAAATACCCGAAGCTTTTGTAACACTTTGTATGAGGGCGTCTACTACTGTTATGGTGGTTGGAAAGCTAGAAGTTGCTGCCGGGTCAGCTCTTTTATTATTTAAAGCAAGTAGTTGTGCATCAAAAAGAGCTTTTCCTTGGGCTTCATATTGTGCCAATGTTTTTGCTGTTCCTGTTGTCTGTGCATGTGTCTTTTCTGGTGCAAAAAAACCACCTAGCATACCAACTAGTGATACAACCATACACGCATAGACACCAAGTCTTTTCATGTTCACAGTGTAACACAAAGTTATATAACAAAAGATGGTATAGTCATCTCTTTATGGCTATGTATTGAGGGTACTTTTAATTATTCCCACCGTTTGTACTAGGTGTTCCGACATTATTAGTGCCGTTATTAACCGCAGCCTGAAACTCTGCACGAAGTGATGTGCAGTCAGTGTTGTACCACGGAATATTCCCACCTTCCATGAGATTTTGTTCTGCTTCACTCTTAAACGAAATAAGTTCTGCGTCACGAGAGCCGCCTGAGGTCATACTAGGGAGTCCTTGATTCTTAACTGTATCATTGTATGCATTAAATGCATCTAGGATTTCTTGGGTTGATTGAGAATTAGTGATTTTTGTTCGAGTATCTGCAATGAGAGTGCGGGTGGTGCCAATGAGAGAGATTTCGTTATTAATCTTGGCAACAAGAGTGTTATTGTTGTTGGTAAGACTATTAGCGTAGTTAACAGCTGCTACATACCGAGGAGATGTTGTCGCACCCTCAAAGTCATTTCCAATACTTACAAAGCACCCTTTCATACCATTAATCTGCCCTTGATAACCAGAAATTGCGGCAAGGAAGCTTTGGTCGGTAGTGGCAAGTGTACTAAGTACTGAAAGATGGTTATCAAGCTGTTGAGATGGGGTTTGGGTTAGAGTTGCTTTTGCTTGCGGGTTAGTTGCAAGGTCAGGAACTGGGGTCTGATTAACACGAACAACAAGTGGGTTGTTAAATGTTGCGGCAAGTCCAGTTGCTGAACCACCTGATCCACCGCTCGAACCTCCGGTTAATGAACCAATAGAATTACTAATGCCCTGGAAGAGACTTATTGCATTAAAGGCGGTTCCAATCAGACCTCCAGCACCTGTACCGAATGATGAGATGAGAGTCTGAAGTGGTGCACCAAGAGCATCTTTAAACTGGTCGTTTAAGATACTCGAAGTTTGGATGACTGAGGTTTCAAGGCACGGTGCTTGGTCGGGGTTCATCCCAGGAAGAGTAGGTGCCCTTTTAGTGCACTCAGTTAGACTTTTAATGCCTCCACCAACCACATTAACATCTGCTTTTACCTGCTCTTCTTTTTTCTTTGCAGCTAAATCAGTTTGTACCACAGAAAGAGTTGCCTTTGTGTACTGATTATTCCCTCGAACAGTTAAATCGTATAAGCCATCCCCTATTGTTGGGCTGTTATTATCTGATGAATTAAGGATTTGGGGATTTTGTTCATTAAGAGCAATTAATTTCTCCGCTTGCTCCTTATCTGTCGGGCTAGCATTGCAAGCAAAAGTATAAATCTCAGTTTTTTTGGCAGCTATCTCATCTGCGGTTTGAGCCCCACCATCAGTTACTAATGAGGTTAAAAACGCGTCATTGTCACAAATTTTAGCACTCATCATTGCTGGTACGTTTGACGTATTGATTTCGGCTAGCTTACTACCTAAATCAAGTGATTCAAATTTTGCGTCCTCAAAAATTGCCCCCATGATACTGTCTGAAAAAGGTCCACCACTTGCTGCCAGTTCACCTAGCGCCCCAAGCTTAACCTCTGTCATTGTGTCATTAAAAAGTTGAAGCGGGTTATCAACCAATAATTTATCTGTTCCAAGGGATCCTGAGATAAGGTTCTGAATGTTTTTCCCAGACTGCATAATAGAGATGAGCGTCATGGCATCTCTCATTGGCTTTAAAATAAGCTGATCCACTTGCATGAGGGTTGTGTTTACAGAAGTTGTCAGTGTTGCACCAGAAGTAATCGCCTCCTTACCAAGTTGAGCAATCTGTGTACCATGATCAACTATCCACTGCCCAATGTTGGTACAGTTAGAACAATAAATAGCATTTGCTGAAAAAGTTCCTGAAATAAAAAACGAGATTGCGAATAATGTTGTTAGTAGTTTCTTTTTCATAATTTCTGTCGTTATTTAGTATACCCTACTATAAAGAAATATCCTGGTTCATTAGACTTAAAAACAATATTCTTGAGATTAAAATACGTAGCAAGGTCGTTGTGAGCTCGCATGGTCTTAATGGTGAGATTAGAATATTTATCAATAAAGAGTGTTGCACGTATTGGGTCAGACGCAGCAAGAGATAAGTTATAGAGAGCATCTCGATACGCTGCAACTTGGTTAAGAACAGCTAAATGGTACACAACCGCAGAAGCGGGCACCGGGACAGTGGCGAGTTTTTTCATGCTTTTATCTACTCGCTGATAGTCTTTTATAAGTAGTGTGAGGTCTTTTTCGTCTTTTGAGTCTGTGTAATTCTGAATACTGGCGAGGTTTTCAAGAATAGATTGCTCAGTAATGAGGTTAAGAAGAATCGGTGCAACTGCGTTACCGTATGCCCTCTCCACTTCCTTAGTGTCAGTCTTAGTAAGAGGGATATCTTTATAGGTATAAGTTGTCGCTACTATCTTTAGGGCCTCCTTTGCAATAAGAGTGTCTATCATTTCCTTCTGCATGGTGGCGTTATTATCAGGATTCTTAGCAAGATAGGTTGAGGCGACGTAGAGATTTTTAGAAAATGACGCTGTAAGGTTGTTCGGGTCATTAAGGTTAGCAATGACTTCTGGGTCTGGCTTTTTACTACCTAGGTCTTTAATGTCAGCTTGTGGAATATTTGCATTAGCGAGTTCTTTCCAGGAGTCTGGAATTTCGACTTTGTTTTGTTTAAGGGAATAGCTGAGGTTGATTTCTCTCCCCTTTTGTTTCTGTGGGGTTATGCCAAACCATTTCGCAGGGATAATTAAACTAATGGTGAGTACAAATACAAGCGTAGCTAAAACAGCAATCGCTTTTTTGGTGGTCATTTGCTGATCATTCATATATATAGTGAGTATATCGTATGAATGGAAGGTGAAGAGATACAAAAGGAGGATAAGTGGGGAGTGGTTAACTTTGAATCTTTCTCTACATAGGACGGACTTATGAATAGAAAAGGAGGGCGGCCGAAGGCCGCCCTCCTTTACATAGAGTAATTTATTATTTTGAAGAATCTGTCAGGGTGATCTGTAACGAAAGTGATAACCAAGTAGCAAGTGGGATATCTTCTGCTCTCGCCTTTTCTGAAAGTCCAACAGCTTGGAATAATGATGGAATATTAATTGTCGTAAAAACTTCTTTAATATTAGAAATAGCGAACTTGCGCTTATGAGCAAATCCTGCATGAATGAGTTTAAAAAACATCGCCTCGTGGTACTGGTTCTTAAAGTTCGTACGAGAAATATTTTTTATTTGTAAAACTGCTGAATCTACAGAAGGAATTGGAAAGAAGCTCCCTTTTGATACTTTATAGACAAGCTTTGGTATGCCATAGACTTTTACAGAAAGTGAAAGGAGTGACTCTTTCTTATCCTGTGCGCATACCCGTACAGCAACTTCCTTCTGAACAAGAACTACCATCATGGACGGTTGATGTGTGTGGGATAGGTAGCGTGAAAGGATGGCTCCAGTGATGTAGTAGGGAATGTTGGCGATTAGTTTGAAAGTGGAAAGTGGAAAGTGGAAAGTGGATGGATCGAATTCGAGAGCGTCACCTTCGGTGACGCTCAGCTGTCCTGAAGCGATTTCGGATGCGAAGGTTTCGTTAAGTACCGGGATAAGTTCTCGGTCTTTTTCAAGTGCCACAACAAGAGCCCCTTTTTCGAGAAGTCCTTTTGTGAGGAATCCTTTTCCTGGGCCAATTTCAAGAACAGTGTCAGATGAAGTTAATTCCCCTGCTTCTACAATAGCAATTCGTGCAGGAATGGATGTAAGAAAGTTTTGACCAAGAGACTTTTTTGGAGCGTGATAATTCATACAGTAAGTATAACACATCTATTGACTTTTGTATATATGTGTGATATAATACTTTTCCTGTGTAGTTTAAGATATGTCTTCGTGAGTGAAGAACTCCTACTTTGCTGGTTCGGTAGTAAGGACATATAAAACGATTCAACGTCGCACGTTACGCATGGTTATTACTGGAGAGCTAGGGGTACAGAGCCTAGACGTGGTTTTGACTACATGCGCTTGCGGTGAAAAATCTCACATCAGACAGCTCGTGTGAGTTGGATATAGTTGCAAGTAAAACCTTGCCACAGCGGGCGCCTTCATGTGAAGGCGCCCTTTTTCTATTTCACAGCTATGCAGTACGTTTGACGAAAAAGTGTAAACAGGCTAGTCTCGATGTAGAACATTACGCAGTGTAATGTATTCATGTAAGGAGGAGTTATGTTGCATGCGACAAGTTCTTACACATTTTTGGTGACAGAATGGGCAGTTATTGGGTTTGTGATTCTTATCTCAGGGTTCATGTTTCTTAGGATGTATTTTTTAACTGAGTCACTCACGCCAAATGATGAGCATACTTTTGTTATGCCAAGCTGTGCCTCATTAATCACTGTTATCGTTGCATTACCATCATGTTTTTTGGTTACAGATAAGCCGATCACAATCATGTGGATTCTTTTTTTGGTTGGATCAGTGGTTGCATTTGTGTACCTGACCATGAGATATCTGAAGATGCTCCAGGTGCTTAAGAAAAGATGGTGAGTTACGAAGCGCGGAACCGAAGGTTCCGCGCTTTTTACTTATATATAGACCACTCCCCCACCGTTTTCCTTATAATAAATATCGTTATGAAGTGCGATATCATCATCAATGTCTTCTAAGAATTCACTTGGGGCATTAATTTGCTTTTGTCCGAAGATGGTGCGAAGTTCTGCGTAAGATAAGTAGAGGTTCTTACGAGCTCGTGTTACTGCTACATAGAAAAGTCTTCGTTCTTCCTCTTCCTCTTCTTTACTTCGCTTACGATTGCCTATATTTTTATGTGGAAAAAGGTCTTGTTCAAGCCCAACAACAAAGACATGATTAAACTCAAGCCCTTTACTTGCGTGCACGGTCATCAGTCTCACCCCTTTCTTTTCTTTGGTGTCGTTATCTTGGTCAGACTGGAGAGATGTTTCTTCTAGGAATTGAGTGAGAGCATCTATTCCATTAGTGCCATCATATCGTACAGTAAGTGACACAAGTTCACGAGCGTTCTCAAGGCGCTCCCTATCTTCTGATGATCCTTCAAGCATTTCTTTTTCCATACCGCTATCTACGATAATCATTTGGACAACGTGTGAGAGTGGCTCTGTTTCAAGAGTCATCATAACCTTATCCAAAAATTCGTACACTTCACCAATCTTTTGGGCGGCTTTTGTAGAAAGTTCTTCCCCTGCAAAGATTTTCGCAATAGTTACCTTACCTATTCCGCGCTTAGGAGTATCAAACACTCGCCTCAAGTCAGGCTGAGAAGATCTATTAAGTGCAGCACGAAGATAACTGAGCACATCTTTAATTTCTTTACGTTCAAAAAACTTCGTACCTAAAAGATTATAGATTACATTTTCTTTTAAGAAGCCTTCTTCAAGTACTCGTGATTGGAAATTCGCACGATAAAGCACTGCAATCTGTGTCGGGTCTTCGCCTGCCTCAACGAGAGCTTTACATCTTCTTGCAACTTGTTCAGATTCAGCACCCTCATCCCAGCAAGGAGTAACTTCTATTTTGTCTCCGCCACCCTGTGAAGTAAATAAATTCTTTTCGGTGCGAACAGTATTTTTCTTGATGGCATTATTGGCAAGAGTAAGAATGTTCCCTGTTGAGCGGTAATTCTCTTCTAGAAGCACGGTATGAGCACCAGCAAAGTCTTTTTCGAAATTAAGAATATTACGGATATTAGCTCCTCGCCATGAATAAATATTTTGGTCTGTATCACCCACTACACAAATATTATTTTTTAGAGGATCAACAAGAAGTTTAATGAATGCATATTGTGCACCATTAGTATCCTGGTACTCATCCACGTGCACGTAGCTAAAGCGCTTCTGGTAGAAAACTCGAATCTGTGGGTGATCTTCTAGCATGTGAACCGTTTTTACAATGAGGTCATCAAAATCCACCGCACGCTGACGCTTAAGTTCTTCTTCATAGATTCTCCAGACAGATGAAACAATATCCATCTGCGCTGTTGCTACTTTTTTATGGTAATCACTTTGACTTACGAAATCGCTCTTCTCACGACTAATAATAGAACGGATCTTCGACGGGTCGTTAATCTTCGGGTCAAGACTTAATTGCTCAACTGCATGCTTAATAATAGAAAGAGAGTCTGCTGAGTCTAGGATTGTTGGATGTTTCGTAAGGCCTAGAGCTTGTGATTGTTCCGATAACATCATTAATCCAAGAGAATGGAATGTCTTTATGACAGGTGTTGGATGGTATGGGTTTTCTTTTTCGATAACGTGCTCTTCTTCTAGTCGTCCAACAATTCTCTCGCGCATTTCTTTAGCAGCTTTATTGGTAAACGTCACGGCAAGAATGTTTCTAGGATCAGTACCATTTTTTATAATGGTGACGATGCGCTCGGTGAGCGTTTTGGTTTTGCCAGCTCCAGCTCCAGCGATAATCAGGAGTGGTCCCTCCGTATGGAGGACGGCTTCCTGTTGAGCGGGGTTTAAGGCGACTTTACTAGTACGGTTAAGGGATTCATTCATTGGGACAGTATATAGTGAGTGTGAGTTAGTGGCTAGTAGTACTTAGTAACTAAAAAATAAAAAGGGCGGGCTGCAGGCCCATCCTTTATATTCTTAATTATGGAACGCTTTAATGATTTTATTTCGAGCACCCATGAAGACTTCGTCGTAGTTAGGAACAAGATGTTTAAGTGTGGTGGCATAAAACTCCTCCCCCATATTTGCGGAAGCTTGTAGTGCCTCGAAGTCCTTTTTACCAATCAAGTCGAAAATATCAAACAAAAATTGTTTTTGAATTGTTTTGGAAATTTCAACAAGCATTTCCTCCTGTTCATCTTTTGGAAGACCTTCTAGTTTAAAATCCACTATGAGTTGTTTGTATATTTCTTCGAAGTTCATATTTATGATTTAACTACTCTGTCTTTCTCTGCGTCAGCTGCTGCCACAACCTTGCGTACCTGCTCGTAGAATTCCATGACAGTAAGATCACCGAACAAGCGTACATCTTTACTGTAGAGTGTACCAGACTGAGCTTTTACAGCCTTCATAATCTCTTGAAGGTCACGAATCACCTTCGCACATTCACGTTGTTGTGAATCATTAAGTCCAGCATTAGCACCTTCTATATCGTAGACATTTTTACAGAGAAGGTTAGCAACTTTATCTTTTGCAGAAGGATTAGTTGACCCAATGTTAAATGATGGAAGATTAGCTTTCATGAGTTCTTCGAAACTCTTTTCTTTCGGTCCTTTAAAATCCATCACAAAGGTTCGCTCAACACTTTCAGGAATTAATGTTCTCCAGTCAGGTTGGTTTTTGATAAGGTCAGCAAGTGTTCGAGCTTCTTTTTGAGAATCCATTGCGCTACCAACAGATATTCCAGCAGAAGTTCCTATTGCAAGAGTTGCAAGCCCTGCTGCTAACCACCCCCAAGGATATCTTTTAACTGAAGTAAATCTAAAGAGTGTGTCTGCTAGTTTATTCACAAATGCATGCCACTCCTGAGTATTTTCTGGAGTAACAACTTGTTCTTGTGCTATTTCTTGTGCAGCTTCAGCTAGTAGTTGTTCCGTTTCTTTTGCGTAACTCACCGTTTCCTTATTATCCCTATAGGCATCAGGAGTATATGAGGCTTCTCTTGCATTAAGTGAAGACATCATCCCTTCTGTATGATTCGGGTAGAGACTTCCTGAGAGTTGAGCTTTTTCTGCTAATGGGATATAGCCTGGTTGGCTTGGTTTATTTTCAGATTCACTTGCCTGATCTGGCTTTTTCTCGGGTTCCTCTTGAGCATACATCTCCTTAATCTGCTTTTCGGTGAGAGATTCGCGGTCAATCTTTTCTGGTTCGTAATTTTCATTAAGAGTGTAGTTTCTGCCGATTCCGCGAGTTGTATCTAGGAGTGATGCATCTTGTGCAGGACTGTAGACCTGTCGCGCACTCTGTAGAGAGGTGTTTATTGGTGTTTGGGTTATTTTAGAAAGATTAATTGTTGTGTACTTTCGTATCTCTGCATCAAGAGTGGCGAGTTCTTCAGCGATTGGGCGCATTGCTTCATCGAAATTACCTTTGAAAACCTTGTTCATTACATCTTCTTGGAGTTTAGTCTTTCTACCGAGAATCTCATGGCGCTTGTTGGTTAATTCAATAAGAACATCTCGAGCAACTTTTCTAGAAATGTCTTCTGTAAGCTTGTCTCGAACATTATTCTTTTCATGGTAAATCTGTTGATAGAGTTCAGGGTTCTTCTTGAATATCTCTTTGTGTTTTTCGTAAAGTTCTGCCTCTGCTTTTTGCTTTTGACTAAGTTCAAGATCTCGGTCACTAGCTTTTAGTGCTTGGCGGGCTGTCCACTGCTCTATGGTTTCAGTTTGTGGAGCATCTCCACGTAGGCGCTTATTACGCATCACAGTTGCCCCTGCCGGAATAGTAGAAGTAGGTGTTGAAGCGAAAACATCTTCACCGTATTGAGCTTTGATAAACTTTTCTTTTTTAGCGAGCTCTGATTTGAAACGCTGAATCTTCGCAGAGAAGACTAGAAGTGCCTGCTTAGTAGGGTTAGCTACTAACTCACTTTCAAGTTTTATTAATTCATCAGAAAGTCTCTTAAATGCAGTTTTTTCCAAATCTGACTTAATGTATCTGGTGACATTTCCAAAAAGTTCATTTGCTTCAGCTAGGAGTGAGACCTGATCTTCTGTTTTCTTTTCCATGCTACTTGCTTGTGTTGCAGGCTGAGGTTGGGCATTCAGTACTGAAGATGGGTGTAGAGTTGCTGATTGAGGAACAGGTGCCTGTGAAGGAGTGCTTGCTTTAACTTGAGGAGTTGTTACTGGTTGAGTTTCGGGTATGATTTTATTCGTGTCTGCGTAGAGATCAAGATATTCTTTTGCAGCGTTTTCAGCATCTTTAAAGTCATAATCATTAATGAGACTAAGGACTTGGTTCTTCTTTTCTATTACCTCACGAGGTGAAGAAGTTCTTATCTTAAAGTTAGTAAGTACATTCGTTACAAGAGCAAGACATGCTAAGTCTTTCTCATTAAGTGGTACCCAGTCCCCTGTCTCACGATTGATTATTCTAAATTCTCGTATTGTTGATTCTTGTGGAGTCCTAATGAATGCAAAGGTTGTTGTGTCATCTTGTAACTCATATGATTCCTTGGTCTGAAGTTTATTGAGATTATTTTGGCGAACTTCATTTCGAATCTGCGCAGCAGAGTACTTAGAGGCTGGGTCAAGCTCTCGTAAAAGTTCTTTTGATTTTGTGCTTGCCTGCTTAAAGTCATTCTCTGAAAGTGCTGTCAGGATGTCATTTTTAATTGCGATAATCCAAGGGAAAGCACTTGCGATATCTTTTGAGTCCATGAAGTTTCTATAACTACTAAGAACCATTTTTATCGGCATCCAGAGTTCGTATTCTTGTGCACTCATTCTTTCAAACGAATCCCCTCGCTTTATTTTCCAGGTTTTAGTCGGAACATCAAATGTGATATTTGGTGGATCAACAATGTGCGCTTTTATGCGAGGAGCTTCAGATGAAGGTTCATCATCCATTTTTGCAACAGGTGCACCCTTGGTTTGAGGGGTAGTAGGAACTACCTTTGGTTGAGTGTTACCTGGTTCATGTATTTGTGGTTTAGCACTTTCAATAACATCTAACGTAGATGAAAGAACTGAGGCAGCATTTTCCGCCCCTGTCATGTTGCCCTCTTGTATGAAACGAAAGAGATTCTCCCTCTCACTAATTGCTTGTGCGAAATCAACCCCTCTATATTTTGGATTATTAAATAGTTGTCTAAATCTATTAACAAGGACACTGATTGTTTTAGGAACTTCTTTTTCTTCGTTACCCACTTTGATGATAATTTTGTCCCCACTACGCTTTGCAGATGGTGCTTGAGGGGCAGTTGCAGGAGTTGGGGTAATCGGTGCTGTGGTTGAGGTCAAATTTTGAGCAACTGCAGGAGTATTTTGTTTTGTCGTATCAACTTGAGAAAGTTTTTTAGTTCGTACTTCTTCTACGATACGATTAAGTTCTTTACCAAGTGAGCGTGCGTTGGTATCAGCAAGCGCAATGTCCCCTCTGTCTATCGCTAGGAGAACTGAGTCATTAAGGGTGGCAGCAACGGTAAAATCAGCATCGCTGTTAGCTGGGTCCTTTTGAGTATCGATAAATCGCTTAGTTGTACCGATAATAACTTCAGGAACAGTGAGGTGTTCGCGAACAATGATATTGAGTTCATCACCAAGGGCGCGAGCGCTGTCTGTTGCTTCTCTAAAGTTTCCTTTAGATAATGCTTGCATTACGACCTCTTTAAGTTCGTTCGCTTTCGTGAAGTCTATGTTTTTATTTTGTCCCTTCTTAAGAATGTCATTGAAACGAAGAAGAGTACCGGGTACTTTTACATTTTCAATCAAAATTTCTTTTCCTTTTAGATTAACGGTATACCCAACCTGCCAATTACCTTGTAGTCCTGGTATTTCTGTAGACTCATCAACAATATCAGGAGTAGGTTGTGTGTCTTGAGTCTTTTGAGTGTTTGGTGAAGGTTTGGATGCAACTGCTCCCGCTGTATTTTCATTATTTGTTACTTCTAGTGTTCCCTCATTCTTTGGGATTTCTTGAGGAGCATCACTTGCTTTCTTTGGTTCAGGGTCACTCTTTGTGATTGTTGCAGACAAAAAAGCAGGAGGAGTAATTGTGGTAACAACAGACGCCTTCATTCTTTCGATTAGTTCCTTATATTCTGTAGATATCTTATCGAGTGCTTCTAATGTTGCATCACCTGGTTTAGCATCAAATTCTTTGATCGCTTTTTTAAGATGTGTGTCTAACGTATCACGTTCAGAAATCAGAGATGTATCTAGTACACGAAGCAAACGTGATTCATTTTGGAGACTTTGAAGTGTGTCCTTAAGTGTCTCCCCTTCTCTTCTTGTGGTTTCAAGAGCAGCTCTTTCTTCGGCTTCCTTGTCCTCAATTCTTTTAATAGCATCTTCTGCTGAGTTTATTTTGAGTAGTAAAGCATTAAGTCTTAACCGTACGTCCATCGCATCTACGGCTCCTTCATCTAACCTTTTAGTAACCTCGTTGGTGTCATCTAGCCAACTGAGGTCAGCAATTTCAAAAAGGATGCCATCTTTTTCAGTAAGGATTGAAGAATCTGCTTCTTTTATTTTTGAAATGACTTCGTCGTTAAAAGATATAAATTTATCATAGTCTCGAGCTGAGCCAAGAAGAGAAGTGAAATTCTCCATCCTCTCTCTAACCTTCTCATCTTTAATTGCTGTTTCAAGTTTCCCGAAATCCTCTTTACTTTCATTTAAAAAAGTAAGCACAGCCTCATCAACTAGTAGTCCTTCGTCGTTAATTTGCTTCCGTAATCCTTTAACCTCATCTTCTATATTGATAAGATTTTCTAGAAGTTGACCTTTCGCATCTTCTTTTATTCTGCTGGATAAATCTAAAAGCGTCTCTATGCTTCCAAGCACCTCTCCTCGGCGTTCGTACTGCTCTAAGGTTCCTCCGCTTATTTTACCAGACGGGTTATCTGAAGAAGAACGTGAGATTTCGCTACCCGGTTTTCGTACATTTCCAGGTCTAAAAGTCCCTTCTGGGTTAGAAGTGATGCGTGAAGTTGGCTTCCCTCCGTCTCCTTCTTCTGGAGGGGTAGTTTTGTCTATCATAGCTTTCCTCAGTATACTTTATATTACAAGACTTTTAGAGGACTTCTCCACATGTTTTTTAGGTATTTTTTCTTGTACTTATGTGGTTATTCTGCTACTATGAATAAGCGCACTCACAAAGAGATGACTCTTGACAAAGTGCACACATTAGGTCACTTTACGTTTCAAAAAAATCTCTCTGTATATTCCAAAAAAGACCAACGTTTCTAATTCTTACCACGTATAGTAGTAGCTAACAAAAAACACCCATTGTCGGTGTCACATATTGCCATTATTGCCTTGTGTATTTTCGGCATGATTTCACCTAACCACGCCCATGCGGGTACTTTTGCTGTAATTACTGAGAAATTCAAAGCAATTTTTGCTTCAGAAAAAGTAGAAGATGAGCAAACACAGGCCACTTCGCAAACAATGGCTCTCTTTAAGCCTGTGGTGATGGACGGAACAACCACCTACGGTGCTGACCAAGGGCAAGACCCAGAGCAGGATTCGCTTCAGGCTGTATCTGGTCCTCTTCGTGTTTCTACTGAAGATATTGATTTCCCTACAAATGATGCAATTAGTGTCTATGAAGTTAAAAAAGGTGACACGATTCAAGATGTAGCTAAGCTTTTTGATGTTTCTGTTAACACGATTATGTGGGCAAACAATCTTAAGACTAGGACTATTTCTAAAGGTGACACCCTCCTCATTCTTCCAATTACAGGTATTAAACACACAGTTAAGAAAGGTGACACCATCACATCGATTGCGAAGAAATATAAAGCAGATGATGATGATGTGGCAACATATAACGGTCTAGCAGTTGACACTCAACTTCTTGTTGGTGATACCGTTATTGTCCCAGATGGTGAAATCGAAGCTGTTCAGTCTCCAACTAAACCAAAATCTACCACCAAAAAACCTCGTATTCTTAATACCTATTCATACACAGCTCCAACAGGATTCCTTATTCGTCCAATTTCTGGAGGTAGAAAGTCACAAGGTATTCATGGACACAACGGTGTTGACCTCGCTTCTTCAATTGGTACACCTGTCTATGCAGCTGCGTCTGGAAAAGTTATTGTTGCTAAAGTCGGTGGCTATAACGGAGGTTATGGAAATCTTATTATTATCAGTCACGAAAAAGGTATCCAGACTGTGTACGGTCACCTAAATGCAATTTATATAACACAAGGTCAGACGGTAACACAAGGACAAACAATTGGTGAACTGGGTAATACGGGTAAGTCGACGGGGCCGCATCTACACTTCGAAGTTCGTGGAGCAAAAAATCCTTTCTAAATCACCCAATCTACTGCGTTGCGTAAAATTTTTGCGCCACGCGTCGTACTGGGTGTACGCCTTGGTTGCAAAAATTTTACGCGCCTTGTATCTCAGATAATTTAGAAAGGATTTTAAAATCCGTTCTAAGAAGAGCATAGAACATAGATTGCAGAATATAGATAATTCAATACATAAGGGCGTCCTTCGGACGCCCTTATGTATTATCTATGCTCTATATTCTACACTCTATATTCTGTCTTGATACAACTTCGGGCGATATTGAAATGCTTCAAGTATATCTGCTTCGGTTACATGCTCAGACCCTCGATAGTCAGCAATAGTTCGAGCAAGACGCAGTACTCTATGATATGCACGAGGTGAAAGTGTTGAAGAGGTTGCTAATTTTTTCATGAGCACATTAGTTTTTTCATCAAGTTGTACATGCTTTTCGATGTCTTTTGCACGCATATCTTTATTTTTTGAAAGTAATGTATTGCCTCCTTTTTTAAAACGATCTCGAGCAAATGCTCTTGCGTTACTGACACGTGTCCGCACAGTATCACTCCCCTCACTCTGTTCTTCTTGTGAAAGTGTATCGTAATCAATATGGAGTACTGGTACCCACATATCTATGCGGTCCATGATTGGGCCTGATAACTTACGCGCATATCTATCAATATCTGAAGCTTTACAGATACATCGCTTATGTTTGCTCCCCATATAGCCACATGGGCATGGATTCATCGAAGCGATGAGAGTGCACGATGCAGGAAACGTAAAAGATCCCTTAGCACGCGATACGGTGATAACCCCTTCCTCAAGTGGTTCACGTAATGATTCGATAACACGCTTATCGAATTCCGGGAATTCATCCAAAAATAAAACTCCTAAATGAGCAAGGGTTACTTCTCCTGGTCGAGGATTAGTTCCACCACCAACAAGCGATACATGAGAAGACGTGTGATGAGGGCTGCGTAGTGGAGGGTGTGTGATAAGAGATGTATCTTTAGAGGTTAGAGAATGAATCCTGGTAACAGAAAGTGCTTCATCATGAGTAAGTGGAGGAAGTATGCCGGTGAAAGCTCGTGCAAGCATGGTTTTTCCAGTCCCAGGTGGTCCATATAATGCGATGTTGTGGCCACCGGACGCTGCTATCTCTAAAGCTCTCTTTGCACTCACTTGCCCTTTAATATCTTTAAAGTCCAAAAATCCTGACGGGGTAGTGTACACAATTGTTGTTGTTGGTTCTGGAAGCATCTCAGTGACTTGTGAATTATTCTCAAGGGTTCCTCCTAGATGAAGAATAATATCAGTGAGCGTTTTACACCCATACACAGTGAGACCTTCGATAAGTGCTGCCTCTTCACGATTATCATATGGCACATAAAGCGCTTTTGCACCTTGAGCTTTAGCATGTTCTGCTATAACAAGCACTCCTTGCATCGGAAGAATTTCTCCAGTAAGAGATAGTTCCCCTACGAACCACCCTATATCTTTTGGAACACCAAGCTGCTTTGAAGCGCATAGATAGGCAAGCGCAATGGGTACATCAAAATGTGACCCCTCTTTCTTAACACTCGCAGGCGAAAGAGAAACAATTACCTTTTGTGTTTCAGTTTTTGGATTTTTCGCACCGATATTTTTTAATGCAGCAATGATTCTATCTTTACTCTCATCAATTGCTTTATCAGGTAGTCCAACGATAGAAAATGAATACAATCCACGAGAGACATCGACTTCAACCGTCACAGGAGACGCTTGTAGTCCGACTATGTGTGCAGAGTTGATGGTTGCAACACTCATTACCTGAGTATAGCACTCTTAAGTGCGAGGATTCCGTCTGGAGTATTAGAAATAAGAACATGCTTGTCACCAACGAATGCATAGACAACAGTTGCTTCACCTTTTTTATATACTCTCATGTTTTGGTTAGCAATGGTTATATCCTTAAATGAAGATGTTGTAACTGGTTGTGGAGCAAAAGCAACAGGCTTCTCTTCCGGGACGGTGGTTGTGCTCATGGCTACTGTGGTTGTAGTTGATGTTTTTGCAACAGTTTTTTTAGCAGTCTTAGGTGTTGTGGTGGAGGTTGTGCTTACTTGTGCAGGTGTTTCTACTTGTGGAGTTACTGTAACAGGTGATCCAGATGAAGTGACTACTGGAGTGGAAGAAGCGATACTTTGTGTGGTTGTTGATATAGAAAACTGCCCAATGAGTTCATCGACGTAACTTGTTTCATTTCGTGTCATGTATCCAAAAACAGCCGAGTAATTAGAAATAGTAAAGATGTATCCTGTAGGTTTTTTCTCAACATCGGTAATAAAGCGTCCAATTTCTGAACCAAGAGTTGGAGAAAGGAGTGCAAGATCTGCAGTTACTTTAGGGATATCATTTTTAGTTACTTCTTGTTCTTTTGAAGATGGTGGAAGCAGTGAATCGTTATAGTAGAAATACACAACCCCTCCAATTCCTAAGAGAGATAGTACGAGTACAATAGCAAGAACAATCATCATCCACGGAAGTTTTTTTTGAGGGATGACATCAAGATTGGGACTATTTTGTTTTGAGACGGCTTGTATCTCTGCAAGGTTCGCTTCCTTTCGTCGTATCTCATCTGCTATATCGTGTTCAAATGTATCGACTTTAAGTGTCATGTGTATAGTATAGTATAGCCTTTAGCCTTTAGCCATTAGCTTATAGTGAATGTAGGGTATAAATACAAAATGCGACCACAGGTGGTCGCATTTTGTATTTGTATAAGCTAACAGCTAACCTCTATTGGCTAACGGCTGTTCCTCGTCTCCACTAAAGATTCCAAGTTCATCATCTGAGAATTCTTTACGTGCAACTTTTTTAGCACCACCTGCTGAATGAGCTTTCATTTTTTTAGGTGCAGGTCGTCGCACGCGGTATCCCATCAGATATTTTTCTGGATGATCACACATGTCGATAAAGTCTTCACATGCTTCGCGGAGCTTTGTAGATGAAGAACGACCAAATGAAATAACTTCAACCTGAACACCAAAGTGTTCTTTAAGGAAGTTAACAAGAGGTACGAAGTCTCCGTCTCCAGTTGCTAAGACAATGGTGTCTACTTTTGGAGCAAGGCGAATTGCATCAACTGCAAGACCCACATCCCAGTCAGCCTTTTTAGCTCCACCATAAAAGATTTGGAGGTCTTTTGTTTTGGTTTCGATGCCTAGCTTGGTCAAGGCTTCGAAGAACTGAGTTTCATCCCCTGCTTCTGTAGTAATCACGTAGGCAAGAGCGCGGATAAGCTTGCGCTTCCCTGTTACTGCTTCCATGATTGCTCCGAAGTTAACTTTTGTATTGTATAAATTTTTTGCGCTGTGATACAGATTTTGTGTATCGATAAAAATTGCGACGCGCTGATCGCTGTGTTTAATTACGGACATATGATAAATAGCCGTTAGCCATTAGCTTGTAGCTATAGCTAACTCAAAATTCAATTTGAATTAAATATTAAAAATAGAAACTATAGTTAGTATACTCTATGAAAATACAAACCTGACCCTTCTCTGTAGATAAGCGCCGCCCGAAGGGCGGCGCTTATCTACCAAAATGTTTTTTGAATAATCAAAATTGTTTTAGTGACAAGGCACGGAGAGTCGTTTGAAGGAGGTGTACGAGAAGTACATTGACTGAAAACTAGAGGCTCCGTAACGAAGTCAATGAAATAATTTTTATTACTTCAAACCGAGCTTTGTAACGAGAGCAGTATATCGCTTCTTGTTAGTCGCTTCGAGGTACTTAAGATGACTTCGGCGATCTGCCACCATCTGGATAAGTCCACGACGTGAGTGGTTATCCTTAGCATGGACCTTGAGATGTCCTGTTAATTCAGCAATTTTCTTACTTAAAATAGACACCTGTACTTCAGGAGATCCTGTGTCAGTTGCATGAATTTGAACGTTTTTGATGGCTGTTGCCTTTTTTCGAGGTGTAAGCATAAAATAAAGTATTTAATAACTATTGACATAGTATAGCACATATTTTATAAAATTGCAACCCCTCCATGCTGGCTTGATGTACCCTATTTTTAGCCAAGACTTTTCCTTGTGTTTATTGACTAATGTATCTTTTCCTTGTAGTATGTATTACTATCTATGAGAAAGGTAAAGTAGATTCTACCCAAACTTTCTCGAGATGTTCTTTGGAGAAAAAGGTACATGAATGCTTCTATTCCCTATGCGGGAAAGCTTCCACATGTTGTGGATGTTGACGCAAAAGTTGTTGGCTCACCTCAATCAGGTGAGTTGCCTCGTTTGATCCTCCTGACTGTGATTGCAGCTTTGGTCATCTTTAGTGTGGGAAGTTGGTTTCATATCGACTCCCTCAAGAGCGAGAATGAGACGTTGACCAGTCAGGTTGCGCAACAGAGTCAAAAGATTGCCGGCCTTGAAAAAGAGCTTGCTTCCACTGCAACGCTTCGTCGTGATCTTGCTCTTGAGATTCAGCGGAAGAATGTCCTTGCAGTTGAGAATACTCGGCTGAAAGGTCGAGTCGCCCAAGGTGAGCGCGACCTTGCGCAAGCTCTCGAAAAGCTGAAGGCGTACGAAAAGCCCAAAGCCGGCCAAAAGAAGAAGTAAGAATACTTCTCTTCGTCCCCACCCCATGACCTGATGGTCATGGGGCTTTTTTATATATCTATCTATTATGAAAATGAACAGCAATTACTTTTTGACATATTTATAAAAAATGATAGTGTGACAAGCAGGCATGATGTACACATTATTATATGATACTGTTTCAGTGACGGTACTTGGTTCAAGTGGCCAAAATAGTTTCGGTGGGGAGACGATTGATGTTTTATTCCGACTAAATGAGTGGGCTGATGTCTCCCCACCACCTCTTTCTGTGAGTTTGACGAGATACGCATTGTTTGACGAAAAGTGAAATGTCATACTCACAGAATCTTTTTTGCAGGAAGAGAACGAGGGGGTTTGTGTTTTATGAAGACAAGGATGTTCTCTTCCTGCAACCCTTCTTCTTTAGTTTAGGCAGTGAGACGATGACCAGCTTGTAATTACTAAATTGGTAGTGTCTCATTGCTTTTTGTTCTTTAATTGTTTATGTAGCAGGGAACGACATATCCGATGTCTGTGTTGACTATCGAAAGGGTGTTCCCTGCTACTTTTTTTGAGAGACGATCAAACAATTGTTTATGTATAAACGATGCTCGAGTTGTTTCTCAAATTGGGGAGCGTCGTAAGACGCTCCCCACCCTCTTACAGTACATTTTATAAAAAGTGTTTTGTAAGAGGGTGATGCTTATGAGTCGAGCCATGTCTTTTTTGACGATGCCTAGATTGTTTGTTTCACCCTCACCCTGCTCTTTGTTATATAGCATGTCCTAACATATTTGGACGAACAACATAAAGGAGTTTCGCATGGAACAGCAAAATGGTTCTTCTGCATTTCAGTCGGTTGCTACAATCACCCCGCATGCTGGGCGCCTTATTGCAATCTCATACCGTGATAAGGAAGTTATGCGTGAGGGTGTTGTTATCGAACAGCGTCCCACGATGGTCCTTATTCTCGAAGGAGAGAAATCCAAAGAACTCACACTTCCAACCGAAGATCACGAAATGTGTTTTATGCTTAGTCGTTCCATGACACTTCCTTCTGAAAAAGAAGGTGGCAAGGAAACTAAGATCGACTTTGTTGATACGGGTCTTCGTCTTGGAGATGTTGTTCTTTTGGTTATGGGCGGATCTGTATCATTTTTTGCTTTTGCGCTCTCTAACCAGATTGAAAAGCTTGGTTCAGGAGGTGTCTATTGGATTGGGTCAACACTTTTTAAACGGCTGTGTGATGAGTACAAGTTTGATCGTTCAAAAGTAAAAGCCATCGATGATGGCGGTCGTCGCACTGAAATGACATTTGATCATGTTGCGCTGCCTTCACTTTTTGCAGTCAACCCCTCTTCTTTTCATCGAGTCTCATCACGTGAACGTGATCTCATTTTGCTTGGAGATGTGGTTCGTCGACGTAGAGAAGCAATGGATGTTCGTATGGCGTGTGCACAACGTGTGCGTCAGCGTATGAAAAAAGCTGCCTACTGTGTAAATGAAGGCTATCCTGAAGGTGGTGTGAAGCTCTTTATTGAGCAAGGTGTTGCAAATGACAAAATGCTCAATCTTTTTGAAAAAGAAGAAACCCAGATCGGATATGAACTTAAGAAGCTGCTTCGAAGTCTTCCTGTGTGGAAAGTTTTTGAGCCGATCTCAGGTGTTGGAGAATTTACGGCAGGACCGCTTATTATGGCAATCGGTGACATTCACCGTTTTCCATCCTCAAGTCAACTGAAAGCTTTCTTGGGCGTTCACACACTGAAACCTGATGGGAGTAAGTTCCAAAAAGGTGAACGACCAGATGCAACAAATAGTAAGTTCGCCCGTCGACGCCAAGGACAATTGTCCAACTGGAGTCAAGAAGGTCGACAAGCACTCTACTTGATTGCAGATCAATTCATGGTGTACAGAAAGAATTCGCCTTGGGGGCTCGTTGCCCAGGAGATCAAAAAACGTTTTCAAGAAAAGTATCCCGTGCCCGAAGTGTGGGTTAAGGATGCTGAAGGGAATGTGACTATGAAGGTTAAGCTTCCTGAAGGTATGTGTAAACGTATTCAAGGCGGCTGGGAAGTGACCAGTTTGGAGGGTGTGAAACATACCTTCAAAGGTGTTACAAAGTTTAACCCTGCCCACATCAACCGTATGGTTGCATGGCGGACGATGACGAAGTTCGTTGAATGGTTATATGATGCGTGGAAGGCTACAGAAGCAGGGAGATCTCTGCCCAACCTTCCTTACCTTAAGACGGGTGAAGAGTTTGTAGAAAGTACAACCGAACAAAAGGTTGCATAGATAGGTTTAGGTGGACGAGGGATTCCTTTTACTAAAGATGAACACAATGTCCACCTGCCCCGGCGCATAGCGCCGGGGCTTTTTTTTGACTAAGACTACAGTAGGTGGTAGTGTGTGAACAGGACGAAATGAGCATTGTTTTATACGATGGTTTGGATGTCCTCCGCTTGGCATAGGTTAGCCAAGATTATTTCGGTAAGGAGACGAAGTTGCTTATGTTTTTTACGAGAAGAGCGCTGTCTCCTTGCTACCTTTTTCTGTAAGAGTAACGTGAGTCGGTCTGTTTTTAGAAGTATCCAATGTTACTCTCATAGATTTTTTTGTGGAAGAAAGACGACCTTAAGGACGTTACCTACGACATGATGAGTGTCTTTCTTCCGCTCTTGTTCTTTACTTTTGGTTATGTAGAGAGACGGATGTGGATTTGTTCCATCATGAATAGGTGAATGTCTCTCTACACTTTTTCACAAATAGCGCGAAGAGTGCAATGTTCTTAAACGAAAAACAGCTTGCGCTGTTTGTGAAATCTTTTTCTATGAGTTGACGACTTGGAGTTTGTCAAAGGACGATTGCATAGATGTCTTCTCATAGAATTCTTTTACAGAAGAGAAACGATTGTAGTCATGTCGTTTTCGATAGGAGGGATGTTTCTCTTTTGTAATTTTTTTAGGGACGAGACCAAGACTGTCTCTTGTGATGACTTCACACTTGTTCCAAAATGGTGCCGGCTTCTTAAGAAGCCGGCATTTCTTTTTTCTTAAGTTAGGTGTACAGTTACTTATAGGAGTTTTTTATAAGGAGAAGTAGATATGAATACGAGTATGAAGCATCGAAAGTCCCCTCGAACTCTGTTAGACAAGAGAGCTCGAGAAGAAATGCGAATCGGCTTTTTGGCAATTAAGTTGCAAAGAATGATCAGGATGTTCGCCTTTGGTGATGAACCTCGACCTCTAAAGTCGAATCAGTCAAAAATAAAATCGGTCCCAAGGATTACTGGAAATCTTTCACACAAAAAGAAACAAGTATTCATTTAAAAGTAAAACAGAGTAATCTGATACAAACACCCTCCGAAAGAGCTATATCGCGATGGGTGTTTTCTTTGTTTGCGTATTTCCCCAAGAATATTGTACGACATTGGGATATACTGCGTGGAAGGTAGAGTGTAGAAAGTAGAAGATATACATGCAAGATATAAATGTATTTAACTACCGTCTACTTTCTACTTCCCACTTTCTTACACATGAACTCCCTCTTTTCTCTCAAACAAGACTTCCTCCAATATATCGAAATTGAAAAAGGTCGAAGTGCCCTTACTGTGCGAAACTACGATCACTATCTCACACGCTTTTTAGACTTCGCTAATAAACATTCGGGTGTTGAATCCCCTGCTGACATCAATGAACCAATGATGCGCGAATATCGAATATTCCTTAATCGTCATCCGGCGCGTGAGGCAAAGAAGGGTCAAGCACAAGAAACATTAGATAAAAAAACTCAGAACTATCATCTCATTGCACTTCGTGCATTTTTTAAATACATTCGTAAAAAAGGAATACAAGGGTATGACCCAGAAAGAATAGAACTAGCTAAGACGCAACAGCGAGAGCTTGACCTCATCTCTGAGCGTGAACTGATGAATCTTCTTTCTGCGCCAGATGAATCAACTATTGGAGGTTTACGAGATAAGGCAATCTTAGAATTATTTTTCTCAACTGGACTGCGTGTTTCTGAACTTTGTTCATTAGATCGGGATACTGAACTTTCAACTGGAGAGATCTCAGTCCGTGGTAAAGGTGGGAAAATTAGAGTGGTCTTCGTCTCAGGTGGAGCTCTCATGGCAGTACAAAAATACCTTAAAAATAGAGTTGATATCGACGAAGCGATGTTTGTTGATCATTCCCCTCGCGCTCACGCCAGAATGGTAAAAGAAGAATCAGTGAGACTTACCCCACGAAGTGTTGAGCGAATCGTCGAGAAATATGCAGAGCGAGCAGGTATAGCTAAGAAGTGTACACCACACGTTATTCGTCACAGTTTCGCGACTGATCTCCTTTATAACGGAGCAGATCTTCGTACCGTACAACTTATGCTTGGCCATGCGTCCATTGCCACAACTCAAATCTATACCAATGTCACCAACAAATTCCTCCGCGACCAATTCGAGAAGTTCCATGGGAAGAAGGGAGGAAAAGATAAAGTTGATAGTATTGACTAATATTTTTTTGTGTTGTAAAATATAGGTAGCTTTTTTGTTCTTATGTCATATTGGGAGATGCTCATGTTTAATCGCATAAAGCTTATCGCAATGCTTTTGATGATGTGTGTTCTTGGGGGCTGTGTAAGTAATCCACCACTTGCTCAAAACAATACTCAAATGGTGCCACAGATACTTCTTGAAACTGGTGCCAAGCTTGGGGTCTCTTTTTCGAACCCTCTCTTTGCGAAGCAGGAGAAGTGTTACGATAATCCAATGTATTTTTATGGAGATAAAAATACAGGACTGCGAGCTATTTGCTACGGGTACCAGCCTGGTAGTAAGATGACAACTCTTTTCTGGGTGAGGAAAGAGATAGGGATGAATGAGTTTGTGGAACGAAATGCTATTGCTACTGCAAAGACGATGGCACCAAAACCAGGAACTGACATTCGTGAGACCCCTATCCTAGTCTTCATCAAAGAAGAAAACGGAATATCCTACTTCGATGTCTCAATTGGAAAAAATTTCAAGAACATTCAATCTGTTTTCTTCATCCAAACTCCTGAAGCTGACAAGTTGGGGCTGAAAGTTGCGGTTATGGTGAAGGCGCCAACCGTAGAGAGTGCGAGAGAGTACATTCTGACTTTGAAGCAGGTCCTACAATGACGAAGGCGGCGGGATTTTATCCCCCGCTTTTTCTTTTTGATAAATGATGAATGGTTAATGTGGGGTATACTTTATGTATATGAAAAAAGTACTTATTGGTAGTGTCATTTTATTAGTTGTGCTTGGGGGCTTTTTAGGCTATTGGTATTTAGTGAGAGGTAAAACCTACACTAAACCAGTTACACAAACAACCGTAACAAAAACACCCCCTTCAATTTTACTATCAACTGGTAAAACACTTGGTGTAGATTTTTCTGATGTAATATTTGCTAATCAGACTAATTGTTATAATGATCCATTCTACTTTGTTAATGATAAGCAGACTGGATTACGAGCGATTTGTTATGAATTAGGTAAAACCATGACAACTCTTTTTTGGGTGAGGAAAGAAATGCCAGTTACAGAGTTTGTAACTCGTAACGCTGTTGCAACTGCTAAGTCTCGAGCAGTCATGGCCTCCTCTACAGTAGAAAAAGAAAAAGTTAGCTTCATCAAAGAAGAAAACGGAATCTCCTACTTCGATGTATCTATTGGAAAGAATTTCAAGAACATTCAATCTGTTTTCTTCATCCAAACTCCTGAAGCTGACAAGTTGGGGCTGAAAGTTGCGGTTATGGTGAAGGCATCTACAATCGAAGAAGCAAAACAGAAAATAGTACCTCTTAAGGTTATTTTAGAAAAAAAGAAGGTTTCATTTTTAGAAACTATTTTATATTCATTAGTTGAGAAAGCGTATGCTGATGATGGTGGAGATGGTCCGGCTCTTAGTGACGGGTCAGGAGGTACAGTTTCTGATGGTAGTGGAAACTCAGTAGGTACTGGATGTGGTAGTTGTGGTGGCTCAAGCGGTACCGATCCAAATGGAACAACCAGTGGCTCTCCAGGAGCAGGTACCATGTGTTTAGCAGGTTCACCTATCATTGCTGCAGGTCCAGATCTAACCGTAAACGGAACTTCTGTTTCATTGTCTGGAACATTTAATGGGTATGCTTCTGTTTGGATGTATCAATCACCTCCAAACACTGGTTGGATGTATGTAAGTGGTCCTAATACTCCTACATTTTCTGGCTCAAGCTTTACTCCTACAGGTACGTTTACTGGCACAATAGGTTCAACAGCTTCTGGACTAGTGCCGGGTACATATGTGCTTAGACTCCTGGTTAATTCTTCAATAGAACCAGGTTGTTGGGCGTATGACGATGTAACTATAACTGTTACAGCTCCAATGTCAGGCACATTAAATGCTTCCCCTCTTACGTGCCAGATTGCAACAGGTGCATCTAGTTGTCAGTCGACTCTTACCTGGGCAACAACTAACCCACAAGGTACTTCAGGAATTACTCGTGATGGTACGCCAGGACTTCTTTTTTCTGGTAACAATGACAGTAAGGCTACAAATGTTCCATATGAAGCAGATGGTTCTGTAACCTACAGACTCTATAACAATGCTATTGAGTTAGGTAATGTAACTGTTTCAGTAACATGTGCTTCAGGAAAATATGACACAGATGGTAAGGTGTGTGCTGACCCACATGTTGATAGTGCAATAGTCGGAGGAGAATATTATCCACCAGGAACGATTACACTTACCTGTAGTAACTCTGATTCGTACAGTGTTACATTTAACGGTGCACCTTTTGTGGCCACCACTCCTTACACTGGACCTGTTGTTATTCCTAATGTAACCCAAGAAGGTAACTATACAATCAAGTGTATGCAAGGAACGGTAGTAGATCAGGTTGCACGTTTCTATGATGCAACTCCACCCGCTTCCGCTATCTCACTCTCTGTTTCTCCTATTACCATAGGTAAGGACGGCAAAGTCACAACTTCGTGGAAAACAAAATTCCCAAGTAATGCATGTACTCTTACCGCGAAGGTTGTGTGTCCAAATGATGCTTGTACCCCTGCTCAGTCAGCATTCCAAAGTTCAATAAACAATGTACTTCAAACAGAAAAGACAGATACAAGCGACCCAGAGACATCTCGTCTTATTAGTGTTGCTGTTAAAACAGTAGCTCCAGGACATATAAATACCGACTGGTTAGCATTAGGTAGAAAGACGTTACAGATAGGTTTTACAACAGATCTTACGTATGACTGTGGTGGAAATAATAAAGAAACAAAGAGAATTCAGGTAACAAAAAGCGATCTTCAGTAGTAGAAACACAATGCAAAAACTCCCCCCTGGGGAGTTTTTGTTTTCTATGGTTGATAGTATGTTTCATATATAGTAGAGTTACCTTAGTAAGTCGTTTTGCTTACCGATTCAATTCTTTCAATCAGGGGGTAATTATGAGTAGTCAATCAAATAGTGCTCTTGAGCGAGGTGTGCCTCTTCAAGAAAATGTGCCAGACAAGGCGAAGAAAGCACAACTTCTACAAGACCCATTTCTAAATCTGTTGAGACAGGAACATGTACCTGTTTCGATTTATTTGGTGAACGGAATCAAACTGCAGGGGCAGATAGAATCATTTGACCAGTACGTTGTACTTCTTCGCAACACCGTGACACAAATGGTCTACAAACATGCAATTTCTACAGTTGTCCCAGGTAGAAGTGTCGTCTTCCCTCCGAAAGCAGCAACTCACTAGGTCTGTGCACTGAACCACTCACAGTATTTCAAGTACATATTCTTGAAATACTGTGTTTTTGTTTTGTGTTATCGTTAAGCGGACTTTGGTATACTCAGTACATGAAAATTATTTCTTTTAATGTTAATGGTATTCGTGCTTCTCATAAGAAAGGTGCGTTTCAGGAACTGATGGCGCTTAATGCTGATATTGTTGGTGTCCAAGAAACAAAATCCACTCCCGATCAACTAAGTACTGATATTATCTCCCCTCCTGGATATCTCTCATACTTTGATAGTTCAAAAGAACGTAAGGGGTACTCTGGTGTTGCAGTGTATACAAAAGTCAAACCCGCGGAGGTCCATTACGGGCTCGGTGAAGATGACTACGACATAGAAGGAAGATGTCTCACTCTTATCTTCAAGGATTTTGCATTCGTGACAGCATATTTTCCAAATGGTGGTCGCGACGAAGAGCACTTTCAGTTCAAGCTAAAGTATTATGATAAGTTTCTTGAGCATGTTAAGAAACTTGAGAAAAAATATACCAACGTGATTTTTTGTGGTGATTTAAATGTTGCACACCGTGAGATAGATATTGCGAGGCCAAAAGAAAATGCTAATCAGATTGGTTTCCTCCCTATCGAGCGTGCATGGGTAGATAGAGTTATTGCTGCAGGGTTCATCGATACGTTCAGAACGTTAAACCCTACGGAGGTGAGATACAGCTGGTGGGATCAGAAAAGCGGAGCACGTGCTCGAAACGTCGGCTGGAGAATTGACTACGTCTTCGTGAGTAAATCTCTCCATGACAAATACAAAAATGCTACCATCATGGATGACTTTTTAGGGAGTGACCATGCACCGGCAACGATTGAGTGTACGATATAATGAGGAGATGCTCCCCTCCTCGCAGTTCTATAATGCCTTAGCAGTTGTATATGAGGAATATTGTCGTGAGTCTCACATAAATGCATATCTAGAAAAAGAAATTGCGTTAGTTGAATCTGCTAATCCGCAGTCAATTTTAGAATTCGGTATTGGGGATGGGAGATTTGCGCGAGAGTACATTAAGAAGAACTCTGGTGTATGTTACGTAGGAGTCGACACTGCAGAAGAAATGTTGAAGTTCGCGAAAGACTTAGATGCGACACTTGTTTGCTCTGACTTTAGTGAATACCTGGAAATGTGTATTTCAGAAGGTAAGCGTTTTGATTGTATAGTTGCTCCTTATACTGCAATTCATCACATAGAAACTAGTAATCAGTTGGAACTTTTTGAAAAGATGAAGCAAGTCGCAGGCACTCTCATCATTAATTGCCTAGCTACACAAGAAGAAAAAGTCTTTGGAAGTGAGAATGAAGCTAAGGTTACGATTCAGTTACCTAGCGGTGATGCAATCACAACCATTATCCACAGGCTTCACCCGGTACTGCGAACACGGATGAGGGTTGTTCCAGAGAGTTTGTGCCGAGAATACCTCGTGTACCCCAAATAGCAAAACATGTGCATGTGATAGGCATAATGCTTTACATAGTAAAGTATTATGCTACACTCTGTAAATATTACAAATAAATAATACAAAAAGTATGAAACGTATTTTAGCTACAAAAGATGAATGGGTTGGGCTCGTTACTCGATTAACAGTGGGAATTATTATTCTTCCTCACGGACTCCAGAAGCTTTTTGGAATGTTTGGAGGATATGGTTTCTCGGGTACGATGGGATTCCTAACTAACACTGTTCACCTCCCTTGGATCATTGCGTTTATCGTAATTATGATTGAGTCAGTTGGAGCAATGTCACTTATTATTGGATTCGCGAGTCGTGTTTGGGCTGCCCTTATGATTATACTTATGATTGGTGCAGTTAATGTGGCTCACCTATCAAATGGATTCTTCATGAACTGGTCAGGTATGCAAAAAGGTGAAGGGTTCGAATATCACCTTCTTGTTATTGGGCTATCAATTGCAACTCTTATCGTTGGAAGTGGAAAGTATTCGATTGATGAACTTATTGCTAAAAAAGCATAGTTCACATTTTCTTTAGAAAGTAAAAGACCGCCACAAGGCGGTCTTTTACTTGTATTAGTTAAACAAAGATTTTATGCTTTCAAATTTATCCTTTATAGTATCTTTGAAAGATTTTGATTCAACTGGTTTTGTTTCTGTGATCTCAGTCTCTGCCCCCTTTTTCATCATCATTGTTCTTGCTGTTGGCGCTTGTTCATTGTCAGACTTAAGAGTTGCTGTTGTATCTTCTGTTATCTGCTCAAGATCACGACATGCCTTAATATCATTATCAAATGTTTGCCATGCTAACTTACGAGCTTGGGTAAGAGTTGCTTGTGCGGCTTTAGCTTGATGCTTGTAGGTGTCGACAGAAGCTTTGATTGCATCTTTTTTATCATCCTCATCGGCGATTGCAACAGCTGCCTTCTCACGGTTCTTTCTTTCTGTAAGAGCATTAGACATAGCTGTGTTATACGCTATTCGAGATGTGGCTATCTTGGTGTCTCTTGCCTCAATAGCTTCTTGAGAGCAAGTGGTAAATGTCTTAACGGGTGTGGCATCTGTAGAAGAAGCTTCTTCATTTTTTGTAGTTGATGCAACGCCAAGCGCTGTAGATGGTAGCTCCTCTGCGAATCCATAAAGTGGAAATGCAAAGAGGAGTGTTGCTGTGAGTGTGAGTAATTGTTTCTTCATGGTGTTATGTGTGTACACTATAGTATAAAAATCGACCAAAATCTAGTTAATGATGGACTTACAAAGCATAGTCCTGCAAACTATGCGCAGAGTCTTCTTCGTCTATCTGAGTCTCGAATGCTTCAATCTGCTTATCTGTCTCATAGTATGGATTACTCTTAGCATCATCAGGAGTTGTTACATATCCTGGGAGTACAGCTATCACAATAGCTGCAAGAGTAACCATCTGTGTAATTGCCAACCATCTATACGGGGAACGTACCGCACGTCCCTCT
>CAYOQQ010000006.1:0-44837 GCA_964406165.1 uncultured Candidatus Saccharibacteria bacterium | reverse complement strand
CAATTACTCCAGTTAACTGACACCCAATGCGACCGATAATAATCGCAACCATAAGCGGCACAACAACTGAGTCACCGGTATTTGTTTTTATTCCTAAACATTTTTTCGCAACCTCGATACCTAGTATTCCTCCTGCGATTCCTCCTATGATTGTTTTGTTAACATAATAATATAGCCATACAGGTGGGTGGAAAAATAAATATGGGTCTTCAAGTGCCGCAAGTAGCCGAGAGCCTATAAGAGCACCCAGCAAAGCTCCCAGTATGTACCAGATTTTTTGGTCAGTATCTAGACTATTTTTCTTGTTCAAAGAATAATACAACTGCATCCCAATAAATATGGAAAGATAGTCAGTAAAAAGATGGATATGCATGAAAAGTGTTAGCTACCTGCCACCTAGACCTGCCACAATAAGCATACATAATCCGAAACCGATCAGAGCCAATACCATAAAAAACAAGAAATAATACCCTATACCTCTGAAAATCTCCGCTTGCTTCTTTCTGAAATTAAAGATTGCAAGTACAACGTTAACAATAATCATGAATGGAAAGATACATGAAATAGCGACAAAGAAACTGATATTTCTGTCGAAAAAGTTCTCCTTACTTTTAGAAACATCTGCAACTTTTTCTTCTCCTTTCGTCTCTTGTTTTTGAGTATCATTTACCGTATCAGCAGAACTATCAAGAGACTCATCATAGACCCATTCATGGGTATCTTGCGTATTATTTTCTGTAGGCACTACCGGCTGTGAATGTGTCTCATCCATATACTATAAGTATACACTGGATTATATTTTTTAATAGCTACCCCTGAAGGGCTGACGCTAACACAATCGCCAGTGAGCATATCCCAAAGCCAATAAATAAAGGTAATACTAAGAAAGTTAAGAGATGTCCCAACATATAGTAACCTCGTCCTGCACGAACACTTTTGACAGGCAAAAGAATAATCATAACCAAAGTAGAAATATATACTAGGCCGTAGAGATAGTACACCATCTCATCATTAGGAGACGGGTAAACAGTAATTACAAGAAAGAGAAAAAGTGCAACTAGCACATTTGTCCAATAGCATTTTTTAACAAAACTAAGATCTGCTTCTTTCTCAGGAGAAACCACTTGTTTGGTTGATTCTAGTTTTTCTTGCGCTTCTTTGTCAACTACTTGCTTATACTTGAAAAGTTGTAACGTTGCCCATGCGGTTACACAAAATACAACTAAACAAATAACTATAGTAATTGGAATAATAATTGCGTCTTGTGTACCACTTGTACCACCAAGAAAATCAGATACCAGTCGTACGATATAGTTATATGCAATAAACACTACAAAAGTAGACGCTGTGAAAATTCTCACCCACTCAAGTACAGTAATGTCTTTTGGTTGTTGTGAACCAGCTATACTACTTTCACTATGTACTGTTGCTACTATAGATTCCATTGCTTAAGTATACATGGTTATACATAACTATGTGT
Source organism: uncultured Candidatus Saccharibacteria bacterium (assembly GCA_964406165.1). Classification (GTDB taxonomy): domain Bacteria; phylum Patescibacteriota; class Minisyncoccia; order Phycocordibacterales; family UBA5272; genus UBA11704. The sequence goes on along the minus strand of CAYOQQ010000006.1, from coordinate 43,357 downwards.
ACATGTTCACAACAGTTGAGCACATAAAGCACCATTTCACTATTGAATAGACTCCCAAGTAATTTCAAAAATTGATTTTCTAGTTTCAGCGAAGCGCTCATTTTCTACTACGAATAAGTTATTATCAAATCGTGGAGAAATAAACGCCACAAACTCAGAACAAATAATTTCTGTAAATGGTAACTTATAATTCTTTGGAAGGATTTTAGACTTTCTATTTTCTGCAAGGTCTTTAGAAATAATCTGCCGCGCATATGGAGAGTCAGAGATAAGTTGCCTACTAGAAATATTAAGCTTCTTCTTTTGTTTAATAATGTCATCGAGAATATATTTTTCTCGTACAAAGTCCAAGAAGTTCTGCCCTTCTGTAATAATACGAAACTCTTTATCCCGAGAAGCAAATACCATATCCCAGATTTTTTTAAACCCGCTTGGGCCATAGAGAAAGTACACCCTCGGTTTCTTAAAAACTGAGTGCTTAATTTTTTCTAGTTCATCTATGAAATCTTCTGCTTCGAACACTCGTTCTCGAACCCTTTTAATAAGTTCTTTTGGTTCCACAGGAAGATAATAAATTTTTCGCTGACGTTTCGTTTCTGTAATTGCCCCAAGCTCCTTTAATTCATTAAGCGTATAATAAATACTCGTACGCTTAACACCAGAATGTTTAGCAATAGCGAGCACAGTCGCTTCTCCTAGTACAAGCGTTGATAAATATACCTTAGCTGCTTTTTCTGATAGCCCAATATTTTTTAATATGGTAACTAAATTGTTCATATATGGGTACTGTAGCATATATAAAAATTATGTCCACTTTTTCGACAAAATATCTTGTGCTCCCCCTTGCCAGATTATAGGATGTACTCAGGGTTAGTTCATTGTTAACACATCTTCACGAAGGAGAACTGTATGAGTAAGACAACATTCTTTGTTGGTGGTTGCTCAGGATCGAGCAGCCCAGAATTCTCCCGGAATGAATTCGGGAACATGACGACAGCATTTGGTATCTGCTCTGGAACAACCGGTATCTTCATTGATAACGGTAGTGGCATCTCTAAAGTCGCTTCCTACTTGCTTGGGGAAAAGGTAACCGAAGTGTACGGACTTCAGACGCACTTCCACGGTGACCACAGGCAAGGTATTCACGGCAATAAGCTTTTGTTCATGCCTGGCCTTGTTAAAGCGATGAATGCACCGAGATTGTGCTACAGATCATTCCAAGAAATTATCGAAAGAGATTTCAGTGAAGAGACGTGGCCAATTGCTCCGCGTGATATTCCGATACTTGAGTTTGAACCGGGGAACACATTGCTCTGCCAGCTCCCTGTTGAGACACATCTTCAGAACCATCCTGGTGGTTCAGTTGCTTATAGAGTAGCTACTCCTAATGGTGATGTTGTAATATCAACTGATGCAGAACCTGTAGGTATCCATGTAGAAAAGATGGCTGAATTTATTTCTGGGTCTGCACTCTTGTACATCGATATCCAATATCGCCAAGCAGAGTACGATGGTACACTCGGTATCTGTGGTGGAGCGAAAATGTCTCGTGTTGGCTGGGGTCATGGAACACCAGAAATGTTGTTCTCAATGCTCACTCAGTGTAAAGTACCACCGAGGAAAATCATCATCGGACACTTCGACCCTGCACGTACAACTGGAGATCTCTATATCTTTGAACAAGAGATTAAGAACCATCTCATTGCCTTTGATACCGTTGTGCAGTTCGCTCGTGAGGGTGAAGTTATTACTCTGTAACACAGGGAAAGCAAAGAGCGCATGCTACGCATGCGCTCTTTTTTATTTACTTACCGAACACTTCCTTCAAAAACACTTTCTAACTTAGCTTTCTATTAAAAAATTTGAGGTAGTTATAAATCAAAAACCTTTTATTCCCAAATAAATTTTTGTAATGATAAGTGTTGGACTTAGAGTTAGTACTTTGGGGTCATTAAATTTGATATTTCCACAACGCAATAAGCAAAACCAACCATTACATATATCCCCGCTAATAATAGTATTACTAGTAATACTCGTAAAAAATAAGTAATACCTTTTTTGTATATTTCTTTTTTATTTTTATAATTAAAATATATCAAAATCCAATAGAGTAAAATAAGTGGGGGGAAAATAATATTAGAAAATGCGAACACATAAGGCAAATATCTATCACTCCCACTAACTTGTAGAGTCTATGGTTGTGACTCTGATTGACTTGTTGATGCCGTCGGCTGATTCGCTACAATTGACTCAGTTGTTACTTGTTGTGGTGATGCTACCCCTACCTCATGTGAATTATTGTTTGGTTCCATAGACATAAGTATACAACCTTTACATGGGGACACTATTCCCCTATCACCTCTTTGAGGAACGCCTTCTGATTCGGTTCACGGCCGAGGAAGTTTTTAACTAACTTCATCTCATCATCACTTGACCCTTTCTCGAGAACTTCATGACGCCACTTCATACCTACTTCAGTATTAGTCATTACTTTTTTATTACCTTTTATCTTAAATGACTCAAACGCATCACATGCATACACAAGTGCCCACAGGTATGAATAGTATCCTGCATCGTATCCAACCAAGTGCCCGAACCCTGCCGGAAATAGTGTCTCCTTTTCTGGAAGCTCTACATTAAAATACATCTTGTTCATCTTACGATATGCAGCACGTGCATCTTTTACCTTTCCAGTATGAAGATCAAGATCGAGTTTCCCCTGAATAAGCTGCCTAGTATAGAAGTATGCGTTCTGAAACGTCTTACCCTTAATAATCCTGTCTATCATCGCATCATCCATATGCTTCCCTGTCTCATAGTGCTTAGATAGTTTCTTCATTACTTCTTTATCCCATACCCAGTTCTCCATAATTTGTGAAGGCGTCTCCACAAAGTCCCATGCAACATTTGCTCCCGCTTGAGATTCAAGTCGCGCACGAGAAAGTGTCATATGAAGAAGATGGCCGAATTCATGGAAGAGTGTTTCAACTTCACCGATAGTTAAAAGTGATGGTGTCTTTTTTGTTGGAGTAGGGAAGTTACACACCATACTAGAAAATGGTGCACAGTAATCTTCTGTCTTGTACCCTACTTCATGTGGCACAATAACATCGAACATCGCAGCGTGACCGAACTTCCCTTCACGCGGGAAAAGATCAAGAGCGAAATACCCAATAAGGTTGTGATCACTCTTTGTAGACGCATCATTTATCTGGTATGTCGTAACATCCTTATGCCAAAGCTTTTGTGGGTATTCTGCAATAACTATACCGAAGAGTTGCTCACAGAGACTAAATAATTCTCGCTTCACATGTTCAAGCGGGAAGTATGCTCGTACAGTTTCCGGATCTAAGTCATACAACTTTTTCTTCAAACTTGTAGCGAAGAACCCTAAATCATAATGCTCAAGTTTTTTTACTCCGTGTGACTTAGCGTAAGCACGAAGTGACTCAACATCTTTCTTAGCCATTGGAGCAAGAGTCTTGAGGAGCGAATTCTGGAAGTCTTCTGCATTCTTAGCATTCTTCGCCATACGGTTCTCAGTTCTAAAGTCAGCATGATGCTTATAACCTAAAATTTTCGCAATCTCCTGACGAAGCGTGACAATTTCTTCAATAATCTTAAGATTCTTCACTCCTCCTTTCTTAAGATTTTTAAGCGCAAGTTCTTCACGTTTTTTTCTGTTCTCTGCTTCTGCCATAAATGGAAAGATATGTGGGTACTGAAGCGTCACAATATATTTACCTTTTGTGTCTTTTGGAAGCGTAGAAATAAATCTCTCTGAGAGACCTGCGAGTTCTTCTTTGGTACAAAGAATATAATCTTGGTAGTCATTTATATTCTGACGAAAAGCAATTGAGAGCTTTGAAGTCTTCTTCATGAGCGTCTTAAGTTTCTTTTGTTTCTCTGTCGGAAGATTGAACCCCATTCGACGATACTCACGAAGAGTTTCTTCCAGAAGTTTTATATCTTCCTTTCGGAGGTTCTTCTTTTCATCTGCAAAATTTCCTTCATAATATTCACAGAGCGCAATAAAAAGATCTCGATCATATTCAATATCTACCAACTTCTGTGACATCTCGGTTGCAATGGCGTGAGCAGTATCTCGAATTTCTTTCTTAGGTGACACTTCTGAGAGAAGCCCCATCTTACTAAAAAAACTATCAAAAGAATCATCGCATCTTTCTAGATCATAGAGCGTGTTAAGAAATGTACGATTCTCAGGAAGAATCTTCTTAATCTCACTGTAAACTTTCTTTTTATGAACAATATATGCATCAGCTTGTTTCTTCATTAAAGCTGGTGTCATATTTACCCAAGCAAAATCTTTCTGAGTAAGTGGAAGTGTTTTTGTAGTCATGATGATGTAGTCTACCATAAACAACAATACACCTCTATGGGTGCATTATTGGAGCATGTGGTTCTTACACCACCTTCCTCAAATATGTAATTGTATATTTTTATTTTATTGTAACGTTAAATTATTTTTCATACGTGTAAGAATATCACTAGCAAAATCAAGAGAAACTTCTCCATTTTTTAACTTGTTAGCAAGATGATCTTTCGCATCTTGTATCTGATTTTCAACAATTTTCTTTTGGATAAAGAGTTCGTTTAAGTTAAGTTCACGAATTATTTCGCGTGGTGATAATCCACTATTTATTTTTTCAAGTATTATGTCCTTTGTAACTCCGAGCATACTTGCCAGTGACACCGCAAGCGCCTGCACATGATCTTTTGTTTCAAGTTCAGTCCTCGTTATTGTGTTTTTAGACCTGTCTTTTCTTCCTTGCACATTGTGTGACGACTGCCCATCTGAAGCAAATACCGAGGTAAGTGCTGTTGCTGATAGCACTGCAGCCATGCTTAGGTATTTCTTTTTAGTTCTCATACTACATAATTACTATTTGTAAGAATAAATTATAGTAACGATACATGTTACCAAATTGATACTACATGTGAGGTCTAAAATCTTTCATTATTCCCCTCACACTTACTACTACAACTGACAATTATTTTTATTTCACCTGAACACCTTACCTTATACCCACACTTAAAAAACCTTTTTTATCTATAGCGCCAGCACTCTCTCCCGTGGCTTCCAGGTAACATATTGATACTCATTAAAAATTCCCCGACAATCTCCCCTCCTACGAATTTAAAATTCTTTTTAAAAAGTTTAAGCCACCGTCCTTTTATATCTGCACTCTTTCCACTTTCCACTTTCAACTTTCCATCCTCCATATCCAGCCACTTCCTAAAACTTCCAAATTCTTTTTGAATCCCAAGTAACATTTGTGCATTGTGTATCGCAGCATTAATCTTTAACCTATTACGAATTATCCCAGCATTATTCATGAGCCTAGCGAAATCTTTTTCTCCATATTTTGCCACTTTTTTAATGTCGAAATTATTGTAAGCCTTTCTAAAATTCTTTTCTTTCACTAATATGGTGCGCCAAGATAGGCCCGCCTGATTAATCTCCATGACAAGCCGACAAAAGAGTTCATTATCATCTTCTATACGAACCCCATAGTGTAGATCGTGGTAGATTTTATCTACATCGTTCTTATCCTGTATATCTTGTACATACTTACAGTATGGATGCATAGATTTACTCTTTTGATCTTAGAATAACCACACCTGGAACACAGTCAGTCCAAATATCAGGTTTAGAAATATCCACCTTCACCGTTTTACTCTTTTGGTGTGTTAGTACAACTTCTGCAATCTCTTCAGCGAGAGACTCGATTAAATCATGAGGACTTTTCATTAAAATATCATGTACGGACGTGCGAATAAATTCATAATTAAGTGTTGAGGCAAGGTCGTCGTTATGACCCGCATCTTTCACATCACACATGACTTCTACACTTACAATGAAACGCTGTGCTTTAGCATGCTCTTCTTTGTAGTAACCGTGCTTAGCGACAACTACATAATTTTTTAGATAGATTGTATCCATTTAGACTGTTTCAACTATTGTTACTTCTTTCTCAGTGATGACATCACCAACTCCGAATACAAACTTCCCTTTCACTTTTTTACCATCAAGAATCTGAGGAAGCCAAAAGATAACATCTTGCCACATTTCACTGTACGGAATATATGTTGTACTTAGCCAAGCTGGATTCATGTCTTCACTTTCAATTGGTTCACCAGTAAAATCGTCACTTGTATAAATATGGAATAACTGATTAGAAGATGGTTCGTGTGGAAACATAAAAGAAATCTCAGCACGCTTAACCATAGTATCGACAGTTACGCTAACTTCTTTTTCTGCAGCTGTACGAAGTGCTGACTCAGGAGTCTCACCTTCTACTACCGTTGCATCAATACCGTTATACCGCCCTTTTCTATCACCTTGCTTTCTCATTGCTAAACACACATCAGTAACACCGCTACTTTTTCTAATAAGGAATAATAATGCTGAATTTTTCATACTGGTAGTATACCTGCTATAGCCCTAAAATTCTATACACCCCAATTCCAAAAGCTATCGTCACATTTAGTGATTCCTTTGTACCGAGCATTGGAATTTCTGCAATTACATCACATTCATCAAGTACTTCTTGAGTCATCCCAGTAACTTCAGGACCAATGACAAAAACAATATCTTTATTTTCATCACACATAACTGCCTTATAATCGACAGCTTTCTTGTCCTGCTCAAGTGCAACAATATAACTTCCGTGCACATGAAGTTCTTGTAGTGTTGCAAGTGTGTCTTCTCTATATTCCCAAGCAACAGTATCCTCGGCACCAAGAGCTACTTTAGCGAAGTCTTTCCGTCTCTCGCCTTTTTTATCAACTGGGGTTGGTGTTGTCCCGCAGAGATATACCTTTTCAATTCCAACTGCGTTTGCGGTGCGAAAAATAGACCCAACATTATAGACTGAACGGAGATTATCTAAGACTGCAATTTTCATCTGCTTATACTAGCATATTTAAAAACACAGACTAATCAAGAATCGTTTTTGCGTGATATGGTTTCGTCCTCATACCCCATGGACTAGAACTCTCATTACGATACTTTTTAGAAAGTGTTATTTGATAAAAACCAAATACAACGGTTGCAATCGTAGACCAAAATTTATACATCACCCAGACATCTCGCCCAAATCCTCGCCATGAGATTTCGTTACAAATAGCAAGAATCATAAAAAAGATTCCCCACCTGAGGGACAAAATATACCAACCCCTGTCACTCATATCGAACAATGCGATAAATAATTTCTTTAACAATCCCTTACCCATATATGCCCCACCTAATAGAAACACTCCAAATAGTCCATTATATAAAGTGTCCTTTAAGATAAAGAGTGCTGGTTCTTTATAGATTACAGTTAATACTCCGAAAGCTATAACTGATAGCCCGGCAATAAGCGGGAACCACGCAATACGGCGTTCGTACAAATATGAAGCAACAAGAGCAACTGCAGTGAGTACACTAAAGATAGTCGAAGAAGTAATAAATCCTTTATCAGTACTTCCCAAAAAATGAAGAGCAATAAAAAAGACAACTATTGGCCCAAATTCAATGGACCAACTTATAGCTATATTCTTGTACATACTTTCAGCATAGCACAAAAATAATTCTCAATAGGTAATCATTACTTACTACAGTAATACTACTTTCCCACTAACATTAAACTTCACCCCTTCTGCTTTAAGAATAGCTTCTTTACTTATACCCCGAAGACCATTATACATTCCAATACTACCGTCAGACTTTACAACTCGATGGCATGGAATGTTTTTATCTTGATTCTTTGCCATAATTGAGCCAACTGCACGTGACGCTTTTGGATTCCCAGCTTTAGCTGCTACCTGTGCATAGGTAAGCACTTTCCCTGAAGGGATTTTGGAAACAACGGAGAGGACTTTGGCTTGGAACAGGGTCATACACTGATTGTACTTAATACGACTGGATAAATGAGCTACTAGTTAAACACTTAAAACATACAAATGTATACAACATCCCACAATCACCAAAAATTAACTCATCCCCAATGGAATCAAGTTGAGAATAAAAATGCATTTTTAAATGACATTCTGGGCATGTTGGTATATCATCCCCTTGTATAAAATCTGGTGCACCACCAATCTTTGAACGAGCTCCAATATCTTCTAAAGCATACTTAAACCCAACTTTTTCTGCAGCTTCTTCAGATTGAGGGATAAGCGTAATTTTAAATTCTGGAATTTCTTGCATATAGAAAGTATATTATCACGAATGATTTTAGAATATAAACCACTACACACACTCTATTTTTGATGAAAAGTAGTAGGATTATTTTCAAAGCGGAGGCGGAGAGATTCGAACTCTCGAACCAGTTGCCCAGTTGCTACCTTTCTCCGACCAATCGATTTTCTACTATGCGGAGGCGGAGAGATTTGAACTCTCGAACAGGTTACCCCGTTGCTACCTTTCCAAGGTAGTGCACTAGACCACTATGCGACGCCTCCGCATAAAAGAAAATCAGATTGTCTGGATTGCAATTTGTACAGACTGAGTACAGTCTAACAAATTGGGAACAATGTAGTGCACTAGACCGCTATGCGAACCCTCTGCTTTGTTCGGGACTGCGATTTCAAAAAGATTGAGTATAATCTAAGAAAGCTGAAGCAATATAATACTACACTTTTTCTTCTTTCACTTCCACAACTACTTCTTCTACAGATTCTTGTTTATCCTCTTTTCTGGCATGAGGATGCTTTTCTTCTACACGCTCTTTCTTTTCTTCAGTGACCTCTGCCGCAACACTATCTTCTTTTCGATGATGGTGATGCTCTTTTGGTGCAGTCTCGTGCTGAGATTCAGTTTCTGAATCATGCACATGGTGTGATGGAGCTTTCGCATATTCATGCTTCTTCTCAGTAAGATAGTACACAGCAGCTCCAACAACTGGTACTCCTAAGATAATTACTACCCACCAGAACCTGTCTTGCTTAGCCGCATCAACAAACATCCAAATAAGGAATGAAATAACAATGAGATACGAACTGAGCACAACAAGTTCAAGCATTACCCCTAGGACTAATTGAAACATCTGCATACTATAAAGAAAATGTTACTTGATAAATAATACTACACAGTATATCACCAACTTCCTGACGCACCTCCACCACCTGAGGAACCGCCACCGAAACCACCAAATGATCCACCCGAAGATCGTCCGCTTCCACCACCTGCCCACCAAGGTATACCTCCTCCACGAGTTACAGAACTTGTGTATGCATTAGAAACAATATAGTCAAATAAAAGCCCAAGTACAACAAGTACAACTGTAATAATACTTCCGAAAAGTAATGTAACTCCAAATATTCCAAAAAAAGTAACAATAGTTCCTAGTACCCCGCCCATAATTCCTCCTGCCCACCAACTTTTACTACGTGCCAGTATTGCTGAGAAAAATTGTAGTAGAAAAAATCCTACAAACAGAATAAATTCTAAAACACTAAAATCAAAAGAATTAGATACTTTTCCAGTTGACATATACTCCCCTCGAGTAGCTTCTACAATAGCTCGCACCCCTTGTAAAATACCAAGCGAATAGTCCGCTCGCTTAAACGCTGGAGTAATCTGTGTTTCAATAATATTTTTTGCAGTAATGTCAGGTAATGCTCCTTCTAGCCCATAGCCTACTTCGATGCGTACCTTTCGATCGTTAATCGCCACAAGAAGAAGTACCCCATTATCATTTTTTGCATTTCCGATTTTCCATAACTCAAAAAGCTTAATTGCATAGTGTTCAATTGTATCCCCACCTAAATCAGGAATGATAACTACAGCTATTTCATTAGTGGTGCTCGCGGCAAATGCTCGTAATATTTCTTCAAGCTGGTTCTTCGTATCTAATTGGAGCACATTTGCATAATCATTTACATATCCTGTTGGTTTAGTAGGCGCAACAAAAGCACTCACATAACTTGTGACACCAAGAAAGATAGCGAATGTTAGTGCTATCTTTTTCATGGATATTATTGATTAAACTTTACAGCAGGTGCAGTCTTCGCGATATCATCTGCCTTAAAGAATGCACGCTGTTTAAAGCCGAGCAGTGGAGCAACAATAGTGTAAGGGAAAGTAATAATCTGTTCATTATATGTAGCAACAACATCGTTATATCGAGTACGTTCAACAGACACTCTATTCTCAGTTCCCTCAAGCTGTACCATAAGGTTCTGTAGTGTCTGATTAGAATTGAGCTGTGGGTAATTCTCAGTGATTACAAGAAGTCTCCCAAGCGCACTTTCCATCTGGCCAGCAGCTGCAGCTTTTTCATCAACCGACTTCGCACCTGAATACCCCTTTCGTGCTTCCGCAATTGCTATAAAAACTTCTTTTTCTTGAGTAAAGATTCCTTGTACTGACGCGACGAGATTTGGTATCAAATCAAAACGCCTCTGGTACTGAGTCTCAACCTGTGCCCACTGCGTATCAACTGCAAGATTAGCTTTTGCTAGTCTGTTGTAAGAAGAAACACCCCAGATACCAAGGAGAGCAACTACTACTATGATTCCAATGATAATTTTGTTTTTCATGTTTATTAATAATTAGAATGTTAATTTATTTTTGAAGAAGTTTTGCGACACGATCCTTTACCGGAGGGTGAGTCATAAAGAGTTTCTGAGTAAAGGACATCTTCTCTTCCCCTTTAAGTTCAGATGCATCATTCACTCCTGACGGGTTAGAGATATAGAGGTGAGCGATTGCATCATTTTGAATTTTCATCGGTTGATGGAAGCTGCTAATTTTTTCTAGCGCAGAAGCAAGTCCTTCTGGGTATCTCGTAATGAGAGCTCCAGTTGCGTCTGCTAAAAATTCACGCTGACGTGAAATTGCTAGGCGAATAATAGTGGCAGCAAGAGGTGCAAAGATAAGTGCAACTATACCAAGAATAACCATGATAGGATTCTTTTTTTCATCACCCCCAAATGATGAAATTCGGATAGCAACATCAGCAACAACAGTGAGCATTGCTGCAAAAACAACAACGATAGTTTGGAGTAACATATCCTTATTACCGATATGCCCTAGCTCATGAGCAAGTACCCCTTCGAGTTCTGACTTACTAAGAAGTGGAAGTAGTCCGGTTGTAACCGCAACAACAGCATGATTTTGGTCTCGTCCTGTAGCAAAGGCATTCGGCGCTGGATCGTTAATCACATATAACTTCGGCATCGGAAGCCCTGCAGTAATACAAAGATTCTCTAGTGTATTCCAGAGATCTGGATACTCATCTTTTGAGGTGATAGGTCTGGCGTTTGCCATACGAAGCACCATCTTGTCTGAGAACCAATACGCACCGATGTTTGTAATAACGCTGAATGCAATCGCTACATATAGGATACCAGGGTTACCATAGAGGTACGACAACACGAAACCAACACCCATAACAAGGAGAAAGAACGTGGTCATAATGAACCATGTCATTCTGATATTAGCTGACTGGTTAGAATATAATGTCATATTATAGTGGGTGGAGTGTAGAAAGTAGAGAGTGGGTTATCATATATCCACTTTCAACTTTCACTTTCTACCTTCCTCTTAGAATTTTACTTCAACTGGTTCTTTTGCGGCTTGCTCCCCTTCAGTTAATTCAAAGAATTCTTTTTCACCAAAAGAAAACATCTTCGCGATAATGTTTGATGGAACCATACTGATAAGTGTGTTGTACTCCATAACGTTTGAGTTATAGAAACGACGAGCTGCCTGAATCTTATTCTCAGTATCTGAAAGCTCATTTTGAAGTGCTAAATAGTTCTGATTACTCTTAAGATCTGGGTAACTTTCTGCAAGTGCAAAAACACTTTTAAGAGCCCCTGTAAGCATGTTTTCAGCTTCCTTGTGCTCAGCCATTGTTCCAGCCCCCATAGCTAGCCCACGAGCTTGTATAACTTTTTCAAGAGTAGATGTTTCAAAATTTGAAGATCCTTTAACTGTGTTAACAAGGTTAGGAATAAGGTCATAGCGACGCTTTAGTTGTACATCGATATCTGCCCAAGCATTCTTAACACGCTGAGTGAGTGTAACGAGTGAGTTATACATCATCACGAGCCAAATAACGAAAAGTACAGCAATTGCTGGAATGTTAAATGACCAAGGAACAATGTTAAATAATCCAGAACCAACGAGCGCAAGCATAATAAGACCGAAAAGAATGTTCATAGTGTAAATAGTTAATATTCAATAAATGTAATTATACCTGTTTGGCACGGTGCTCATTTATTTCGTCCACCTAGAGGTACCTTAATAATACAAGAACAGGTGTAGAAGTCAATGATTTTACTGTGGGCATAAACTTGCCACTTTTTAAAAATGTTGCATTATTGTAGTTCATTTTTCTTAATAACTTCCACAAAATATCATTTTTCTGATACTATAAGAAGACTATGTCGTCACACCAAGAAACAACGAATTTATTTAAAAGTCGCCACTCCCTGGCACACGTGCTTTTAATGGCAATTCATAAGCATTACCCAAAAGCGCTCCCAACAATTGGCCCTGTTACGGAAACAGGATTTTACTATGATGTTGATTTTGGTGGTGATAAAATCGGACCAGATGATTTAGCTGTTCTTGAAAAAGAAATGAAGTCAATTTTAAGCAAAAATCTAGATTTCAAAGTTGAGACTGTCGAAGTAACAAAAGCAAAAGAACTTTTTAAGGATAATACATTTAAACTTGAGATTATTGGTGGTATCGAAAGTTCTGGACAAGATGTGACACTCTACCACACTGGACCTGAATTCTTCGACCTCTGTGAAGGACCACATGTAGCTAATACAAAAGATATCCCTGTAGATAGTTTTAAATTAGAAAAAGTAGCAGGAGCATATTGGCGCGGTGATGAGAAGAATCCAATGCTTACTCGTATTTATGGACTAGCATTTGATGACAAAGCATCTCTTGATGCATATACACTTCAGCAGGAAGAAGCTAAGAAGCGTGATCATAGAGTGCTCGGGCAACAGCTTAAGTTATTTATCTTCTCACCACTTGTTGGACCAGGTCTTCCACTATGGACTCCACGTGGAACAATTCTTCGAACTGAGATTGATAATTTCGTACAAGAGCTGCGTAAGCAATATAATTACGGAAGAGTAACTATCCCCCACTTCACTAAGCCTGACCTCTATATTAAAAGTCAACACTATGAAAAGTATGGCGAAGATTTATTTAAGGTAAAAACTCGTGATGGTCATGAGTTATGTATCAAGCCAATGAACTGCCCGCACCATGCGCAGATTTATGCTAGTGAATTAAGGTCATACAAGGAACTCCCTATTCGTTACAGCGAGACGACCATGGTATATCGTGACGAACAGTCTGGTGAGTTAAATGGTCTTTCACGAGTGCTTTCTATTACACAAGATGATGCGCACATCTTCTGTCGCGAGTCACAACTCAAAGAGGAGATGAATAACATCTGGAATCTTATTGAGTCATTCTATTCCGCCTTTGGTTTTAATTCTCTTGTTCCACGATTTTCTCGTCGTGATGATGATCCAAAGTTTAAAGGAAATATTGAACTCTGGGAAAAAGCAGAAAGTGCGATTAAGTCACTCCTTGGAGAGCGTGCACCAGGCACCTGGATGGACGGCGAAGGTGAAGCTGCGTTTTATGGACCAAAGATTGATTTTATGGCCAAAGATGCAATTGGACGAAACCACCAGGTTGGAACAATACAGCTCGACTTCGTGCAACCAACTAACTTCGAACTTGAATATGTCAACGAAGAAGGTAAACGTGATATGCCAGTTATGATTCACTGTGCAGTTGCTGGATCACTCGAACGATTCTTGTCTGTGTACATTGAACACTCTGCTGGAAACTTCCCTCTATGGCTTTCCCCTACTCAGATAGCAATCATTCCAATTGCTGAAGCACATCATGCTCACGCTAATAACGTGCTTACACAACTTTCAGCACGCAACATTCGCGCTGATGCAGAACTTGCGAAAGATGGGCTCGGTAAAAAGATTCGTGCAGCTCGTGAGATGAAGACTCCGTACTGGGCAGTTATTGGAGATGCCGAGGTAGCTAATGGTACAGTTACTCTTGAACATCGAACTCTTGGTAAGATTGGTGAGATGAAAATTGATGAACTTGTAGAAAAGCTGGTTACAGAAATTAAAGAGAAGAAATAGTATGAAAGAGCTAGCGCCTAAACTAAGCTTGCACAGAGAAGAGAAAAAACCTATTGAAGACTTTTTAGAAAAAGTGGCGACACCTGAATTCATTGAAGAAGCTATGGTTGCTTTTTTTGGTTTGTATAATGTTGATGAAAATGGTAATTTTACCCCTTCAACAAAACTCATTAGTAAACAAGAGCAAGAAGACTTCAGAATCTTCTTCCTTCATGTGGTAAAGCGAATATTAAGCGCTCATAGTCGTAAATATGAAGGGGCTCTCGAACATAGCTACAATAAAAGAGAAGCAATCACATCACTTACTGAATCAAAAAACATTCCCATTATTTTCAGCACCCTTTTTCATGACCTATCCCACTCAGTTGGACAAATTATAAAAAATAAAGATTTTCAAGGGGGAACTGTTGTACAACCATTTCTACGACACCCAATAGATGAAGACTACAACAAAAAGGAAAACATAGAAGACGAGTTGCGTGGATTCATATTTGGCTCTTTGTATTACCCAATGCCAACTGCGGTGAGGAGTAAGTTACATCTTACTAAGTCTCATACATTTGAAGAGTTTAGGGGTAACTTTTTAAAATCAACAATTAAAGCTGCTCTTACCGATAACAACGAACTCATTACAAGATACCATGATCACCACCCAAGAAATTTCTCTTTAGAGAGATTCGAGGAACAGAATAATCTTGAAAGTGAAGCCAAAAAAATCGCGGATGAGATTATTTCTTCTCCACCAGAAGATGTTGAGCGAATGTTGGAGTACATCTGGGAACATCGTGAAGAGTCTCGGGTACTTATTGACCTTTTCTTTAATGAGATTAAACCTTACATCGACAGATTAAAAGCAAGAAAAATCTACCAACAAGAAAATAATGAGGGGAAGAAATAAAATAGATGATCTGGTTGAAAAACTGATTACAGAAATTTAAGGAGAAGAAATAGGTAAAGAAAAAGGCCGGCGCATGCGCCGGCCTTTGTATTTACTTCCTTCAGAAATTCTAAATCTGTTCAGCATTTTCAGTAGAGATCTCTTTGAGAAGCGGAAGTATTCGCCTCACATTCTTAGCAAGTTCTTTTTCTTTCATCTTAATGAGTGCCTCTGTTGGTAACAGTGGACGTCTCACAAAAGGTAACCCTTGCTCATCAAGACAAATTGGAACTGGAAATGCCATCCCGGCTACACCCCCAAGAGGGAGAACATCAATCGCAAGTGAAGGTCTCACTATTTGACCATTAACCTGTTGTGCTATTTCTTTGAAACCCAAGATAGAGTGCACAATCGGTCTAAACTGACCAACAATTGCAACTCGACCTGTACTTTCAAAATGAAGATACCCCTTCGTGCCATACTCAACCCGGTTCATCTCTTTACCAAAACGTGACACCACTCCATCCCACACCTCAAATGCTGGGAAGAGTTTTTGGAAAGCACGGGCCATAGTGTGAGGGCACCTGAAGATATCAATGTCTTCAGTGATTTCTTGTGACTGTATTTTTGAATAAAGAACTGTTGCAAGCAGATGTATTGCTTCAAAGTGATGCTTAAATACATCTGGAATCTTACGCTGTACGTACATTAACTAATCCTTTCATTGTTTACACATCTCTATACTATTCTTTTTTATAAAACTTGCAACAAAAAAATCCGCAATGATGCGGATTTGTCATTCTCATCACTTTTGACTCGAGTGATTTTCTTTCTTTTCTGGTTTTGCAAGTGGCGGCAATCTTTCCATCCCTACATAGTGAGGTCTCTGGAACATCCACCAAGGGTCTGACTTTCCAGTAACTTGTTCCTGAGCTACTACGACCTTAGGTTCATTTTTTTCTTGTGACATTGTTACTCTTTTCAAATGTAGCGACCAAATGTTTTGGGATTTCGTGAGCTGTGGCCGGCCTCCAGACTGTTTTAACAGCAACAGCAACTTCAGTAAGTGCGTACACACCTCGCACACTGTTACCCTGAACAAGTCCTGAATCATTCATAGCAGAGTGACTTCCTGGTGGAACATTGATGAGCCCATAGCTTTCACCACGATTTTGAATCTGGTGAGCACAACCGATAAACGTTGGATAATTACCAGTGTAGATGCTCATGATATTCACTTACCGAGTCTGTCGTCATTAAAATCACCATCATGCGGGTCAGGAAACTGTCTCGCCGGCCAAGGTTTACGACCAGCCAAAAAGTCATCTGGATCCCCTGCTTCACCCGGCTCTCCGCTCGGGAGATGTGCACCGTCACCTGCACCAAGTCCGCTCATCGCACGACCGTCATATCTTGTAACAAATTCGGTTGGACAATTATGAGAACAGAATCCGTCTGCGCATTCGGTCAAGCGACACTTTGGATCCCTGGCACGGAAGCCCGGTAGAACACTTTGTGACTTTGGCATTTTACTTTTCCTTTCACTAAAAGAACGAGGCCGATATAACTCTACTATAAAAATAGAGAACAGACAATCAGACAATCAGACAATCAGACATTCAGACATTCAGACATTCAGACATTCAGACATTCAGACATTCAGACATTCAGACATTGAATTATAAATTGGCTTACTTTACTACACAAGTGGTTTGTGTAGATAAGTACTGTATTAGTCTGGTGTCTGTTAGCGTAGCGGGTCAGACTGTCTGTTACCTATAATCTGTACCTAGATATCCAAATTAGCTTGCTTAGCGTAGGTTTGAATAAAACTCTTTCGTGGTCCAACTTCATTACCCATCAACATTTCGAACACCTTGTCTGCTTCTTCAGCTTCATGCACAGATACAATCTTTAGTGTTCGAGTCTTTCGGTCCATAGTTGTTTCCCAGAGTTCATCAGAGTTCATTTCTCCAAGACCCTTGTAACGTTGAATAGATGGCTTCTTACTAGACTTCTTAACTGCCTTCGCTTCAGTCTCTTCTGTACTGTCATCAGTTGTGTCTTCTTCAGACTCAATCTCTTCTTCCACCTCTGCATCTTCTTCACTGAACCCTAACTTCTTCATCACCTCACGTTTCTCATCATCAGAATACGCGTAGTGCACCTCTTTCCCAAAAGCAATTTTATAGAGTGGTGGTTGTGCGATATACACATACCCAGACTCAATAATTGGTCGATAGTAACGATAGAAAAAAGTAAGAAGAAGTGTACGAATGTGTGCACCGTCAACATCCGCATCTGTAGCAATGATAAGTTTATGGTAACGAACTTTTGAAAGGTCAAATGTATCTCCAATTGCAGCCCCCATCGCAAGCACGAGGTTCTTAATCTGCTCACTGCCGAGCATTCTGTCCAGACGCGCTCTTTCAACGTTAAGAATCTTACCTCGAAGAGGGAGCACAGCTTGTGTTACACGATCTCGTCCCATCTTAGCTGTACCACCCGCAGAATCTCCCTCCACTATGAAGAGTTCAGAATCAGCTGGGTCGTTACTCTGACAATCCGCAAGCTTTCCAGGAAGTGAGAATCCTTCAAGTGCCCCCTTTCGAAGCACAGAATCTTTCGCAGCCTTAGCAGCCTTACGTGCGCGAAGTGCAAGAAGTCCTTTATTAATAATTTCTTTTGCATCATCTGGGTTCTCTTCTAGGAAAAGAGAGAAGGCATCAGAGAACACTGTTGCGACCGCCCCTTGTGCTTCCATACTTCCAAGCTTCGCTTTTGTTTGTCCTTCGAATTGGATCTCACGAAGCTTTACTGAGATAACCACAGTAAGACCTTCGAGTACATCATCTCCTGTAAGGTTCTCATCTTTTTCTTTAATGATACCTGCCTTACGTGCGTATGTATTAATAAGACGAGTAAGAGATGTCTTAAATCCTGTAACGTGAGTTCCACCTTCAGCAGTACCAATGTTGTTAGCATACGCTGCGATCTTAGTAGAAAGGTCATCGATGTACTGAAGCGCAATTTCTACACCAACATTATCCTGTGACTTTTCAACATAAAAAATATTCTTATGAAGTGGTTTAGAGAACTCGTTGTAGTGTTTAACAAGTGACTTAAGACCTCCTTCAAAGTGGAAGGTCTGGCTAGGTTCTTCAATACCTAGATCACTCATATATGTCTCACCTTCTAGCTCTAGCTTCCCCTCACGAGCACGTGCATCGATAACATGAATAGTAAGCCCCTTCACAAGGTATGCTTGCTGGCGGAGATGTGTTACAACACGCTCCCATGTGAACTCTGTTCCTTCTTTAAAAATTTCTGCATCAGGCTTAAAGGTAACAATGGTTCCATTAAGCTTACTCTTACCAATCTGTTTAACTGCAGCTTTTTTAACACCCTGCTTATACTCCTGCATGAACAGCCCACCTTCATGATGCACTTCTACTTTGGTATGAATAGACAGAGCGTTAACAACTGAAGCTCCCACACCGTGGAGACCTCCAGAAACGTTATATCCATCTCCACCGAACTTTCCTCCGGCGTGAAGCGTACACATGATGGTTTCGAGAGCTGACACCTTTGTCTTAGGGTGAATGCCAGTTGGGATACCACGACCATTATCCACCACACGAACATAACCATCCGGAAGAAGCGCAACCTCAACACGATTAGCATGACCATTCATCGCTTCATCGCGAGAGTTGTCGAAGATTTCCCAAATAAGGTGATGAAGTCCATCAGGCCCAGTAGAGCCAATGTACATACCTGGTCGCTTTCGTACCGGTTCTAGCCCCTCAAGAACTTGAATTGAACTTGCGTCGTACACTGCTTTTTTTGGTGCTTTTTCTGCCATAAATGTTGATTAATTAATCCTATAATTATAGCATTTTATGACTAAAATTGCGAGTGGAAAACGTGCCAATTTATCCTTATAAATGAGGACTTTTTTGGCGCTTTTCTTTTATAAATTATAGAAGAATCCAAGAGTACCTATTTGTACTTTTTCAGAGCTTCCACAAATGCATCGTTTTTTTCGTATTCATTATTAAACTGTTTTGAAAAAGATGCAAATGCTGGAGAAAATAGAATAATATCGTCCTCGTGTGCTATCTCGAAAGCCTTTTCTAAACACTCAGGAAGTGTCGCATAAAGATACTCTTTTGGTAGATTAAGTCTGGCTGTTCCTGTGCCTTCCAAAAAAATACATTTCTTTACCCCAACCAAAATACTTTGCTCGAGTGAATCAAGTGACAGACCTTTATCTGCACCACCAATAATAAGAATTGGTTTTCTATTATATGCATCGTTGATTGCATCGATTGCTGCAATTGTTGCATCCCCAGTTGTTGCGTTGTTATCGTTATAGACGCGAATCTTTTTATCACCACCAAATAACCCTAGATCCTGGAGACGTCCCTCAACCCCTGGGAACTCACTGATTGCTTTTCGTATTTCTTCATCAGATAGTCCACATTGTGATACCGCTTCATAAGCGAGACGTGCTGCAATCTGATTATGTTCACCAATAAGCTTCATATCAAACACCAACTCTTCGGGTACGGTCACTTTTACATTTTTATCATGCGCATGAATTACTTCTGTTGCTTGCGGACTCGCAATGAGTACATCATATTCTTTCTGATGACGATAAATGTGTGACTTGTCATTAAAATACGCCTCAACATTATCTTTATAATAATTCATATGGTCATCTAAGAAACTAGTGAACACAGAAATATGCGGACTTATCTTTAAATCTCCAAACCCTTGCAACTGCCATGAGTCTAGTTCAAGCACTAGATAATCCCCTTCTTCAAGAGCTTTAAGGAGTGGCAGGTTAGCTACACCTCGAACATTCCCTCCAAGAAAAACTCGCAACCCCGATGACGCTAAGATATATGCAATGAGCTGTGTTGCGGTACTTTTACCTCGTGTGCCAGTGATACCGATAATAGTCACACCAAGATTAGCCTTCATCACAATATGTGACACAAGGGCTGCTGACATGTAAACAGGAATTTCTAAACTCTTCGCATGAGCAATATACGGACTATCAAGTGGCACTCCAGCTGCCTTTAAAATAAAATCACGATGCTCGAAATCTGTTGGGACATGCGCACCTAGATGGTAGGTAATATCAGGATAACCAGCAAGAGCTTTAACAGACTCAGCGAGAGCATCTTTATCTTTCATGTCTGTCACAATGAGTTCTGCTTTATTTTCTGCCAAGAACTGTGTGTCTCCGAGCCCTCGCCCTAGAAGACCAAGTCCCATGACGGTTACCTTTTTCCCATAAAAATATTCTGCGTAGAGATCTTGTATCATGCTACTACTTTACCATACTAATGCTCTAACTCGTTATGAAATGTTGACACATTACCTGCACCAATAGTAATAAGCACTGTATGATAATGTGGTTTAGAAAGCACGTACTTTTTTATTTCTTCAAATGTCTCCATATATATCGCTCCTTGAGTCTTCTCTACAAGGTCATGAGAGGAAATAGTTCCATCATCAACTTCTCGTGCGCCATATATAGGTAAGACACATACCACATCAGCATCAACAAATGAATGAGCGAATTCATCTAAGTGTTCTTTTGTTCGTGAGAAGAGATGTGGTTGAAAAACTGCAATGACTTTATATTTATCGTGTGTATACTTTTCTCGGAGTGCCTGAAGTGTAGCCTTAACCTCTGTTGGGTGATGGCCATAATCATCATACATAGCAATGTCGTGCCAGACACCTTTGTATTCAAGTCGTCGCCAAGTGCCATTAAACATAAGTAGTCCCTTTCTTGCCTCATTTTGAGAAAATCCTAGTGCATCAGATAATGCAAGTGCGAGCTGGGCGTTACGTTTATTATGCTCACCTAATACTGAAAGCTCAATTGATGAAGCATCAATATAGTCCGCATTTATTTTTGTAGCCTTTGTAACAAGTTCAACGTCTGCATGAGTGACAAGTGTCCCCTTCTCAGGAACTTTATCTACGAATTCTTGGAACGCTTTCTTAATGTCATCTAAATCTTTGTAGTAGTCTAGGTGGTCAGCATCGATATTGGTAACTATGATATGCGTTGGATTATAATTTAAAAATGACCGCTTGTACTCACAGGCTTCAACAATTAAATATTCGCTATCACCTTGGATAAAATTTGTTCCACCATCTGAGAGTAAACTACCCACAATTACAGTTGGACTTTTACCGAGCGCTTTAAACATACTTGCAAGCATGGCAGTAGTCGTAGTCTTACCATGAGTACCACAGACTGCGATAGTTGTGTACTCTTGTGTGAGAAGCCCGAGCGCTTCAGGATAGGTCATGCAGGTAACCCCTTTCTCACTTGCAGCACGAAGCTCAGGATTAGAGTCCTTAACTGCAATAGAATAGATAACAAGGTCAGTACCCTCTTCTACATTTTGAGCATCATGACCCACATGAATCACTATCTCTTCTTTCATAAGGTCATCGACAATCTTTGATGGTGAACCATCACTCCCTGTAACACGTGCACCTTGTGCGTGGCAGTATCTCGCAAGCGCAGAGAGTCCGATACCTCCTATTCCGATACAGTGTACGTGTTTATACTCGCGTAATTTCATAGTTATCTAATTTCAAACCCTCTTTCCTTAAAGACCACGTAGTATGGCTCCATCATACTATTCACTTCTTCGTCAGTGAGTGTCTTTTCGAAACTCTGGAAAACAAGACGAAATGCAAACGACGTTTTCTTTACACCATCTATTTCTTTACTAAATTCATCGAAAAGATCAGTACGAACAACAAGAGGATTCCCCACTTGAGCACAAAGAGTTGCGATACTCTCCCATGTCGTGCTATCAGATACCCACATAGCAACATCGCGAGTGATAAACGGGTAAGAAGAGATTGTTTTGTAAGAAGAGATAAGTGGATTTTGTATAAGAGGTTCATACCCTGTTGGCTCTGGGAGCGTTTGTATCAGTGTATCAAAATCAACTTCAATAACGTATGGTTTAACTGACACCGTATCGTACTCTATCTCATCTACACCAAGCGTTCGTTTTATCTCACCTAAAAGCATCTCCACCTCTTCAGTAAATGATGTTTTCTTTTTACCGTCATCTATGCAGAGTGCGAAGTGACGTGACTCTGAATCCTTGGTGAATATGTTTCCGAACTCATACATCTTAATTGTTTCAAGCTTCATAAGTGGTGCATTAAGCATGTTCATTTGGAATGCCTGCTTCACCCCCTCACCGAGAGTGCTTCGTAACTTTTCTTTATCACTTGCTTGACCTTTCATAATCTCAACCTCACCAACGTTTCCAAAAGAGTATGTCATAATATCTGAGAATCCATGTTCATAGAGTATCGCGCGAATTTTATTCTCGTAGTACATTCGTTTATGGACGACACCTTTACGAGTAAGTGATGGAAGAACTGACGGGATAGAAGCTAACCCTCGCACACGTGCAACTTCTTCAATGAGATCTTCTTTTATGCGAATATCGAGTCGCTCAGCAGGAACAGTTACTGTGCAAACATCTCCGTCTAAGGTGTAACTAAAAAGAAGCGATGAGAAGACTTTAGTTACGTCATCTAAAGTAAGAGTAGTGCCGAGGACTTTATTAATCTGCGTTACTGATACTGACACCTGAACTGCTTCTTCCTGCTTTGGATAGGCATCCACAATCTCAGATACAGTTGCTCCTGGATTACACTCTAAGATAAGAGCAATAGTAAGTCTGAGCCCTTCTTCAACAAGAGCATCACTAATGACATTCTCGAAACGCTTAGAAGCATCTGTTCTAATGCCATACTTCTGTGAAGTCTTCCTGATGAGTGGTCCACTGAAATTCGCCGACTCAAGAATAACAGACGTTGTTGTATTTGAAATTCCAGAGTACTTCCCACCTTTTATGCCAGCAAGACCAAGCGGCTTATCAGCGTCAGCAATGACTAATGTTGAATCATCAAGCGTGAGTGACTTCTCATCAAGCGTGGTGAGTGTCTCACCCTCTCTTGCATAGCGAGCAGAAAGAGTCGCGCCTGCGATGAGTGCTGCATCATACGCATGCATCGGCTTATTAATTGAGAACTGAACGAAGTTCGTAATATCAACAATTGAGTTAATGCTCTTTTGACCGATTGCTTCGAGTCTCACCTTGAGCCACTCAGGTGATGGGGTAATCGTCACACCATCAATACGCACACTCATGAATCTTGAGCATGCGAAAGTGTCGGCAATTGTAATTGTTGGCTTCTGTACTTGAGTATCCCCCTCGCCTTGGTAGTAGGTATACGGGTCAGTGAATGTTGTACCAGTGAGCGCACATACATCTCGCGCCATGCCACGATGACCGAGTGCATCATGAGCGCGGTTAGGAAGTACCTTAATGTCTAAAACATCATCACCATTTACCTGTGTGACTTCTTCGATCTCGAATGCATTAAATGTAACAACATCAACGAGTGCTTGTGTATCTGGTAATGCTTCCTTACTATAGGTTTGTAGCCACGACTTTGAGAATTTCATAGATTGTTAGTGGAAAGTGGAGGGTAGAGAGTGGAGAAATTCATATAACTTTATTTTTGTAAATATTTTCTGAAACCTCCAATCAACACTCCAAGACCTTTCGTTTGTTCAGTTATTCTAACATATTCATTTTGTGAAAGGTATTTTAAATTATTAGCAATTTCTAGAAGACTTTCAACTTCATGTAGCGAACCAATAGCTATATCAATAAAACGTGAATAATCTTTTTTTGAAGGTCGCGGATGAGCCTTCTGCGATATTTGAAGAAACAGAAACTACGGCACGACGTAACTGCGACGTAATGCCAAATATTTCTTCTTTTGGAAATTTTTTTGTAACGGAATAAATATCAGAAGCCAAAGTAACAGCATCCTTCCAAATTTTTAAGTTTTTATAACTTTCTGACATGTATATGTATTTGTATTTTGCATTTACTACTCTCCACTCTCCACCTTCCACTCTCCACCTAGAATTGCGTGATAAGTCTCAGGTCACCGTTATAAAGCATTCGAATATCATCAATTCCTGTCTTAAGCATAATAAGTCTGTCGAGACCTCCCCCAAACGCAAACCCTTGGTATACCTCAGGGTCAAGTCCTGCGTTACGAAGCACATTAGGATGCACCATGCCCGCTCCCATGATTTCTATCCAGCCACTTGCAGAACACACTGAACATCGAACACCATCTTTTTCTCCTGTCCCATCACACTTAAAACACTGCATATCAACTTCTACTGATGGCTCGGTAAATGGAAAGAAAGATGAACGGAATCGTACTGGCGTGTCACGCTCGAGGAATTTAGAGAAATAATTTTCAAGCACTCCTTTTAGGTTTGAAAGTGTTACATCTTTACCAATCATCAGACCTTCTACTTGATAGAACTGCGCTTCATGACGTGCGTCAGTTGCTTCGTTACGAAATACTTTCCCTGGCACAACAACTGCAATAGGAAATTCTTTCCCCTCTTTAATCCACCTTTCCATAGTGCGAACCTGCACACCTGAAGTATGCGTACGAAGAACATGGCCAAGTGAGCCGTACTTAGTAAAAGCTCGTTGTTCTGCGTCAGTCAGAGCTCCTTTCTCACGAGAAGATGGTTTAATCCAAAAGGTGTCTTGCATATCACGTGACGGGTGATCACGCGGAGTGTTAAGAGCGTCGAAGTTGTACCATTCACTCTCGAGTTCAGGGCCATCCACCACATCAAAACCGATATCGGTAAAAATCTTAGAAACCTTATCTACTGCTTGTGTAATTGGGTGGAAATGGCCAGGCATTAGTATATATTATCAGATTTGTAAGAGATTAAGAAGCGTTGGTTACAGGACTGTAGACTTTAGACTGTATCTTGTAGTCTAATACAATTCAAAGCATAGCCACACCCACCAGTACTGCGATTTTAAGAATTTGATTACAGATTAAAAAATCGGGAGCTTCGTGGTCACGTGTAGTATTAAAAGCTACAGTCTAATGGCTAAAGTCTACTTCTTGGTATCTTGCAGCACCCACTCTGTCTTCCGATTTGTAAGTGTATCAAAAATTGCTCTTGAAAAAAGAAGAATAAAAAGTGGAAGCAGTATTGGGGTTGAGAGAATAAATGAAGGGAAATTACGATGAAGCTCTTGTCTGTCATCAGAAAGCGTATTTGCAATATAGAGCATAATAAGATAACTACTGAAAAGTACCATCGAAATAAACGCAATCAGATTCGTATTAAAATAAAAAATATCAAACGATGGCATACGAATATCGATTCCAGTTATAGCAATTCTGTGGGCAACTGACGTGTAATGCTTAATAATTGCGTATGCAGAAAAGATAGCCGCATATAAACTGTAGAACATAAATACAAGCGCAGCTGGTAAAGTGAACATTCCGAAGTTACCATACTTTTTCTTAAAGAAAAGTTCTCGATAATCAACAGAGTTCTCTAGAAACCCTCTCGCCCATCGTAAACGTTGATAAAAATAACCTTTAAAGGTAGAAGGCCCCACTGTGTAGACGAGCGCCTTGTGAGAGTTCATAATCTTAAGATGATTTTTATGCATGCGAAGCGTTATCTCGAAGTCTTCTGTGTTGTGCGCTTTTCGATAGTCACCAATTTTTTCAAAAATTGCTCTACGGAACATTGAAAACGGACCAGGTGTAACCTGGATAGCATCAAGCTGTCCAAAACTTTTTCGCAAAAAAACACCGAAGAGATACTCCACTGCCTGAATTCGCTGGATGAGTGTTTTTGGACTTCTGATATGAATACATGGAGTTACTGCCATCGCCTGTGGGTGATTCTCAAAGTACGAAACGAGGATACGTAGTGAATTTGTTTCAACAAATGAATCCGCATCTAGACACCCGAAAATTTCTGAAGTTGACATCGATAGCGCCAAGTTAACTGCAGTATGCTTACCACCATTTTCTTTTGTGATAGCTTTCACTACGTTTGGATACTTGGCTTCATATTCTTTTGCGATAGCTAGGGTTTTATCTTTACTACCGTCATCAACCACAATAATACACAGCTTATCCATTGGATAATTAAGTGATAAGAGTGAGTCTAGAGTTCCAGATAGAGTTTTCTCTTCATTCCAGCACGGAACAGCAACCGTAACAGTTGGATATCTCTCGAGTGGTTGAGTCTCTTCGTCTTTTATTTTCTTTTTATTTTCAAAAAAAGAAATAAGTAAAAGCACCTGGAAATACAGAGAAAGAAATATAAACGGATACATGAAGGCTTGAAGAATGTGTTCAATCATGGTGTATGTAGGTACGTGAAGCCGAAAAAGCTAAGTATATTCTACTATAGAGAGTAGTTTACTTAGCTTTCTTTACTTGTATGGAAGACGATACCTGGGTAGTTGTCGTAGCTTCCTTAAGTGTATCTGGAAGAAGTTTTTCAAGGTCAGCGATTGATTTATAACCTGAGTATGTTTTGTCTTCAATAATAAGTACTGGGAGCGCAGAATCTACTTTATAAATAGCCTTAAGAGAGTTAATTACAGATAGGTCTAAATCAAAATCAAATGAATACACTCGTAGTTCTGGGTACTTTTCTTTTAAGCGAGTAAGGACGTACCCTTCCTTCTGGCAGTCCAAACAAGTACCTTCTTTGTTAGAGTAGAAATAAATAATAAAAACTTGCTTTTTAACTGACCCACATTTTTCTGCTACTTTCTTAGAGAGTAG
The DNA here is from genome assembly GCA_964406165.1 of uncultured Candidatus Saccharibacteria bacterium. GTDB lineage: Bacteria > Patescibacteriota > Minisyncoccia > Phycocordibacterales > UBA5272 > UBA11704. The sequence continues at coordinate 16,608 of CAYOQQ010000006.1, read as the reverse complement.
ATAATCTTTTATCTGAAGGAGTGAGTAGTATTTCTTAAGATAAATAACATCCTGATCTGTGCCCCCACGTTCACTTTCGGTGTGTGATAACTTGTCCCCTAGCTCATTAAGCTCAGGAGAGAGCATTGAACCACTAACGTTTTGACAAGGCACCTCTTTAAGAAGATCGAACTGTGTCTCACTCGAGAGAATATCAATAGCGATATTATCCTGAATAAACTTTACATTCTCAACCCGCTTGCTTGAAAAAAATGTTGAAGCGAAAAAAGCTGTTGCGAAAATCGCAGCAGTAACAAAAAATGTGAAAATGTATTTTTTCGTGTCGATCATAGATAAAGACTAGTGGCTACATTTGGAACTCGGGGTCTCTTCCACAAGTTTTTGCTCGCCGTCGCTCACAAAACTCGCGGACCACTCCTCGCGATTCGGCTTGCTAGCCTCATAACGCTCCGGCTTTCTCGCCCGCCGTTTGCCAAGCAGATGGCAAACTTTTCTGGCGCAATAAACATGCTCCGCATATTTATATGGAGCCAGAACTCGGGCTCGAACCGAGGACCTACGGTTTACAAAACCGTTGCTCTACCAACTGAGCTATTCTGGCAATATTTTATTTATTTCACCGACTCACTATGTGCACGCTTTGACAGTCTACCACTGCGTCGAAAGTTTACTAACTTTCGACATCTGCGCAGCCGAGCTGCTTGAGCTATTCTGGCTTATTATATTTTTACTACCTGCGGACCAAGTGCTTACTTGAACAATCTACCAACTGTGTCGTACGCCTGCTGGCTCCCGACATCTTCGTCGCTCATCGAGCTATTACTGGCAATATTTTTAGAGCGTTGTTAAATAAAACACTCATTTAAAATTCATTTTCGTTACTATTTTTATACAGTGACGTAGGAAATATTCTAGCATAATTGGGGAGCTCTGTCACTTTTTTAAAGGTGAGGATAAGGGGCGCCCTACGGGCGCCCCTTATCCTGCTTTTTATACACGAGGCTCTTTGTATATTACGGCTTAACTTGGCCTAGCCCAGATATATCTGCGGTTGCCACCACTATATCTTTAGATGGTCTATAAATAAAGATAGTTGTTTCATAAAGAATAATAAGGTCTCCATTTTCTGCGTTCTTAAAAAAAGCCTGCTGATCACGCAACTTCTCAATGTCTTTTACCTCAGCGATTTGAGGATTCCCTGATGGGAGAAGAATATGTCTACCCAGCATAGCGACTATTTCTTCAGGAGTAGTTGATGCAGTGACAACCTTTGGACCATCAGATACAACCATTTCGTCTCTTGAAAGTGTGTGTAGTCTGTACTGTGAATATCCAGCGATAAGTGCTAACAGTATAATAGTAGAAACGAACCCACCAAAAATAAGTTTTAACTTTTTTTGTTGCTTTTTCTTTAACTCAAGCTTGTGTTTTATCTTTTCCATTTCACCTCGTGCAAAAGAAGCCTCAGTCTCACCGAGAGCTTCACCATGGATGATTTGTTCTTGAGTAGTATTTCTTTTTTCGAATTGATTAAGGTCCATAACGTTTACAAAATTAATGTTATCTTTACTTGATTATATCACAGCCTATTGCTTGATTAGCCTTAACTCTCGTCGCTTCATTCCAGTTACCAGAAATAAAACTAAACTTAAGTGGATTAAAAATATCTTTTCTGTAAGCCTGTTGAAAACGCTTGGTAGCTGCTTTTGTTAGTGGACCGTACACACCACTTACCGGTAACTTCTCACCTCGTACTACATTTAAGAACTGCTGTATTTTCTTCACGTTCGACCCCCTATCTCCGTACGATGCGTATTCCTTAAAAAAGGGACACGCAGTTACAACAACCTGTACTCCACACGCCTTTGTACTTTGGCGTTCAATCTGCCGTTGACTCAGAGTATAAATAGTACCTGTTGGTTGTTTAAGAAGCATCGGGTCAAGGATAAATGACTTATACTTTTTTTGCCATTTCTTTACTGCAGCTATATCACGCGCTTCATAGATACCATTAACGGGAAGCTTTTCATTCTCGTAGGTGTTAAGGAATATCTCAAGCTTCTTCACATCTTCTTTATCATTCGTAGAAACTCCAACATCAATTGGTCCACCAAATGTTATGCGAGTACTGCACGTACTGCCAGTATCAACAACTATTGGATTACCTGTTGAAGTGCTCACAACAACGTGAGAGGTGGAGCTCGCTTTTGTGGTACCTGGAATAATTGGATAGACGAAGTACCCTCCACCGCTTACTATGTTGTTACTCGTTGGTGGTGGAGTGGCCGGGGTAGAGGTAGATGATGTTGCACCATTACCATACACACTGGTAATAATATACCCGCCACCTGACTCTTGTTTACCTACCTGCTGAGCTGACTGTTGAATAACATACCCATTCCCTGATATTGCTCCTTGAATAGGAGTGATCACTTGTTCGATAGTATACCCACCACCAGTGACGGTTTCAGCATTAAGTGTCTGCACGCTCGAATAAACTACAGACACAAAAAGTACCGCATAAACAGTAAGTGTGAGGATTTTTTTTAGCATCATAGTGGTTCTTCCAATTTATTAAGAAGTATAACATCTAAATAATTTACTACTGTACACTCAACAGGACTATATCCAACAGGACGGACCTGTTGGATATAGTCCTATAGGTCCGTCCTGTGTGCACAAATAGATTGATTGTGACAAGATGTCTTACTACACTTATCTATATGCCCTATCGTAATACGAACCTAGCTTCTGGGGAATTTTATCACCTTTATAACCGAGGCAACAACAAGCAAATAATTTTTCATAACAATGATGACAGACATTACTTTCAACATTTGCTATTTAGTTTAAACACAGACAAGAACAGCAGGGTGAGGAATAAAGTTTCATCGGTTGCCGATGATAAGGATAGAATTGTTTCTATTGGTGCTTACTGTCTTATGCCGAACCATTTTCATATTTTAGTAAAACAAGAAAAAGATAACGGTATAAGTTTGTTTATGAAAAAAGTTCTAACTGCATATGTTATGTATTTTAATATAAAGTATTCAAGGACTGGCGGACTATTCGAAGGAAGATTTAAATCAAAACATGCAAATTCTGACAACTATTTAAAATACTTATATGCATACATCCATCTTAACCCAATTAAAATCAACCCTGCCAATTGGTCAAAAGATTCTGATTATAAAAAAGCAGAGAATTTTAAATTTGTTACATCTTATTATTTTTCCAGTCTTCAGGATTACTTAGGAATTACTCGAGAGGAAAGTGTAATATTAAGTAAAGAAGCATTTCCTGAATATTTTTTATCTTCTAGTGATGTAATCAAAAATCTTAAAGTATGGATAGATCTTAAAGACAGACTTCAGTAGCTAGGCAAGTGCTTCAACGAAGTGGAAGAGGGGAAGACGTTTAATAAGGCTCGACAATGAATCCAACAGGACGGACCTGTTGGATTCAGCGGTCCGTCCTGTTGGATGTGCTTTATTGTACTTATGGGGACCCTCTCGTAGTTAGATAGTAAATGCGAGTATGGCATAAACCTGTAAGAGAGATTATTGTGTGCCGAGTTTATAGAGTTTTTTAACCTCAGTAGCAGATAGTTCACGATTATAGAAACGCACATCATCAATAATACCTGAGGAATAGTCAGTGGTTCCATCGTCACCAATTCGCCAATTGGTAGTACTAGTAACAGTGGAAGAAAGTGTGTTTGAGTAAACCGTTAGCGGGAGACTGACCCCATTCACGTACATCTTTACACCGCTAGCAAGAGAATTCCCTCCATACGTAACGACAACATGTGCCCATTTTCCTGGAGAACCAGTGTCGGCACTTGTAGACAAAAGAATAAAATTATTAGAAGGGCCGCCGGAAAGTATAAGCCCGTAACTATTAGAAACACACTGATTAGTGACAGCATTTTTACACCAACTAATCGTCATACCTTGAGTACTCCCAGACATTCTCCCGAAAATTGTCTGATAACCTCCTGACGGAACAACATTGTCTAGCTTCACCCATGCAGCAATAGTGATCGACTGTGTTCGTTCATAATCTATACCAGTATACGGTATAGACACATAGTCATCTGTACCATCGAATCTAAGACCTTGGCCTAGTTTACCAATTGCTTTTGATGAGGCTTGGGTCATGTTAGTAAGCGTACCCGTTCTACCGTTACCACTACTATCAAGTGCGGTTGTACTTGTCATATTTTTACCATCGAATGTCCAGTGGCCGACGAGGCCGGAGTTGATGCCGATATTTTTTGTTGACACAGATTGCGAAGTCGCAACAGGTGAACCTCCACCTGCTTTGTAGAGAGATTGGATTTCGGTTGAAGATAAAGTCCTATTGTATAACCGAACATCATCAATTGCTCCAGATAAATATCTTGAACTAATGTTACCGATATTAATACTATCAGACGTAACAGGTGTATTAAAATTTACAGAAACAAAATTCCATTTATTACTAGTTACATCACCAACTGAATTAACCCGTTTTACGCTAATATTATCAAAATACACGTGACCTGTATTTGAATTACCGAATCTAAAGTTAATTTTGGAATCACTTGTCCCCGTACGTTCGGAATAAAAATAAAAGGTATGAAGTACCCATCCTGTGGAAATATTATACCCGTAATTTAAACTTGCTGAGGTATACGGACTCCCGTCTTGCATAACGTTGACACTTGCTCCAGTAAAACTGGTACTACCTTTTACAGCAAATTGTACCTTATATAACGCACCTGAAGTAACAGAAAAAGGGCTTACCACCGACCCAAACTGGACATCATTACTATTTCCTGTCCCTGCATTGGTTATTGTAATATCAAATGAATATGTTCCAGCGTACGGAGACGATGAAGTAACCCCTTCACTACCTGCGGCACTATTAGCAGCTTCAAAATATGAATTCCAGTTAACCGTACCCCCTGACTCAGCCGTTCCATCGGTAATTAATTCACTTCCCAATGATTCAGATGTCGGTATTACACCATTAATATAACGAGTTGAAGTAGCTGCTCCACTATAAAGACCGTTGTTTAAGACATATGCTTTTGCCCCAGATAGTGCAACTGAATACTTATCATTAGAGGGCTTTATCCAGTATGAAATATTTTGCACGTTTGGAGACCCTGTAATAATAATATTATCATTCACCCCATCAAATGTAAGTGCTTGACCTATTTTACCCATAACCTTAGATGATGCTGTAGTCATGTTAGTAAGTGTTCCATGATAACCATTCCCACTCATGTCTGTTGCTGTTGCATTAGTCATGTTCTTCCCATCAAATGTCCAATGACCAACAAGATCACCACTAATTCCGACAGCGTTATTTCCTGAGGAAGTTTTACCTGGGGAAGTATTTGTTACTGTGCCTCCACCTGCTTTATAAAGTGACTGCACCTCAAGTGGGGTAATAGTGCGATTATAGAGACGAACATCATCAATTGCACCTTTCAAATAAAAAGTACTTCCGTAGACGCTCCCAATCATAAATGATGCATCGTATAAACTCCCTGGATCAGTATCTAAATATACAGTTAATGCTTCTGCTCTTCCGTCTACATAAAGCTTAATACCTCCTGCCGTGTTAGACCCATCATATGAAAATGAAACATGGTGCCATAGTCCATCTGTAACTGTTGTTGATCCATATACAAATCTTCCGCTTGATATAGCATCTGTTAAACCAAACACTACCTTACCTCTAGCATAGGCAGGTGAGACAAATAAATGCCACCCAGGATCTGATAAATATTGATAGTTACTCATAATCATTTGGCTTGATGTTGAGGAAATCTTAACCCATGCAGAACCAGAAAATGGTGTTGTTTTAGTAAATGAGTACTTCCCCTGACCAACTTCAATATAATCATTTACTCCGTCGAAGGTAAGCGCTTGTCCAACTTTTCCAGCTGACTTTGATGATGTTGCCGTCATATTGGTTAATCTACCATGAGCATTATTCCCACTCATGTCAGTCGCAGTTGCATTAGTCATGTTCTTCCCATCAAATGTCCACCAACCGACGAGACCGCTTCGCACATCAGCAGCCGTAGAAGTATTCACTGAAGTCAAAGCAAAAGTAGTGTTACCAGGAAACAGAAAAAAAAGTGTAAAAAATAAAAAGAATATTAAACGCAGGACACCAAAAGTCAGAATCTTTATATTGTTAAAGATTTTAACTTCTAGTGCTAAGAATTTTTTAATATATATTTGTGAAAGGCTTTTTTTCATATATGTTAGGGAGTTGTTGTACTAGTTTCAGTTGGAGTTGGGTCTAATGCTGGAGACGGGTCAGGGGTCGTGTTAGATGATTGATCAGTGCTTGTGCTTGTTGTAGTAGCACCTGGATCAGTTGTTGTACTTGCGCCCCCTACTCCACTATCGGTTGATGTACCGAGCACTGTACCGTCAGTTGGAAGACCTGTTCCTCCAGCTGCACCTGCCCCACCCTGGTTATTACTTGTCGTTGGACTCATAAGTGGAATCTGTGAAGCGTTCATTATACTCTCAACTTGATCTCCAGTAAGACACACATCTTGACCATTAGACTTCTTGATACATACTTTGTCAGTATAAATTTCTCGTGCAAAGAGTTTATCAAAGTATCCAACGACAGCACTTACTTTTACAGAAATATATTCAGTAACTATTGAACCACCACGTGCGATCTTCTCAATGAGCGTTGTAGCAACTGTTGTTGTAACATAAGTTGATGACGCAGCTGATGTAATAGCACCTACCCCTTCGATACCTGAAAGTGTGAGAGCTTTCTGCTTGTTCTCAACAATCATGAGCACCTTTGTGCCGGTTGCACTTTCATCAGCATCTGAAATAGCACGACCGATAGTATAACTATTATCAGTAGCACGCATCGCATATCCCGGGGTTGTCGAAGATACTGTAAGAGAATCTCCTCGCATAACTCGTCCATTTTCGTTAGTTACATACACCGGTACACGACCCGAGAACGCAACAGGTGTACCATTTTTAGTATTCCCTCCGAGCAAAATTCCAGGGCGAGTTGAGATAACCCCAAGCGCTTCTTCACCATATATAGCCTTTCGAATTGTCGCCATCGCGAACGTACTTGAGGCTACTTCGTTATTATCATATGACCAATCTTCGGTACTTGTTGCAAACGATACAACCATGCCACTTGCAAGTGGCTCACCTGCTGGATACATTTCTGCAAGGTCAGCAGGTGTGCCTATTGTCTGGCTTCCGTCAGTAAAGATGTCTCCGTTAGCTTTGATCTTAAAGACAGTATTCCCTACCGATGTCACGTCCGAAATAACACGGAAGATATCTGTACTTGTTGCTGAGACGTTACTATATACATCTAGTCGTGATGATGGAGTAGACGTACCAACACCCATGTTACCTGATTGAGTAACTGTTAAAAGAGCAAGTCCAGTAGAAGATGCGATGTTGAATGCATTAGCACCTGCAACACCTTGAACAGAGAGTGTAGCTGACGGGGTAGCAGTTCCTATACCAAGGCGAGTGTTACTGTTGTCGAAGTAGAGTCCTGCGTTATTTTGTGATACGACACCTCCAGCGCCGATGAATGCAATTGACCCTGCAGATAATGAAGAGAGGAAGAGTGAACCTGATGTTGTAACGTTAGTTGTTGATGCATTAGCAAGTGTTGAATTACCGACAATAGCAAGAGTTCCAGTTGCAGCGATATTACCATTAAGAGTTAAGTTACCGGCGTTGGTGACTACGAATTGTGATGTACCGTTCTTCTGGAGATCAATGAAGTTACCGGTGAACGCTCCACCGTTAGCTCCGAGATTCATAAGCAGACCGGTGCCAGTGTATGTAGAAATTTCTTGATAGATACTAGCTATCGATGGAGCAGATGTCATCGTTCCTGTGTAAAGTCTAAGGATGTCACCTTGAGTTGTACCAGTGTTTTCTCCATAGAGTGCAGCTGGGGTTGCTGATCCACCAGCAAGTCCAGTTGTGAAAGCTTGTACACCAAATGTTCCACCTGTTGTACGAATACCCGTATTAATACCGTTAGCATTACTTCCTACAGATGCTACTACTTCAAGACCACGCACTGTGTTAGCCAGAGCAGTATCATCTGACATTCTTATCGTCTGACCTACCGCTGTGTTAGTTGCTGTTGTTGGTGCGTTATTTATTATAAATCTATTACCGAATTGTGTACCACCATCTGTTGGGTTGAACTTATATGATCCGAAGATTCCAGCAACAGCGTTTGTTGTTGTAGTCGTTGCAGCAATAGTACTATCGATAAGAATCTTTGCAAGAGATACTTGTGAAGTTGTGCCAACGGCTAGTGATCCACTTTGAAGAACAGAAAGAAGCGATGTGCCAGTTGAAGACGCCACATTAAATGGTGTTACCCCTGCTGTACCTTGTACATTAAAGGTATATGTTGAAGATGTTGCGTTAACTCCAGCAACCGTTCCGTTATCTTGGAAGAGTCCTGTTGAAAGAGTAGAGGCAGAAGTCCAGCGTGCGATGAGTCCTGTGATACCACCAGAAAGTGAACCACCTGAAATGCCAAGAGATGATGTTGAGACCCATTGTGTACTTGTTCCAGTTGAGAGAAGAACTTGTCCCAGTGTTCCAGAGGCTGATGAACCATCGAAGAATCCACCAGATAGGCCGAAGGATCCGTTAACTGTCAAGGTTCGAGATGGTGTAGAGCTCCCGATACCAATGTTTCCGTTAGCAAGAATCGAGAAGAGCGATGCACCTGTTGATGATGCAACCATAAGAGGATTAACTCCGGATGCACCACGAATTGTAAGTGTTGAGTTAGGTGAAGTTGTACCGATACCAACATTCACTACATCAGTTGCAGTTGAAGACGCTCCAAGGATGATAGAGTTAGAGCGACCGACTTGGGCGTTCTTTCCGATAGCAACAACGTTACTGAGTACTGTCGTAGAAGCAATCATTGCGTCACGTGATGACTGGTATCCTAAGAAAACTCCATACGTATCTATTACGGAACGATTATCTAAAGTAAGACCAATTCCTGCAGATCGACCAATAGCAATGTTACCTGCTCCAGTTGTCTGATATTCAAGAGCGCTTTCTCCTGCAGCAAAGTTATCTCCTGTGAGAGAATTCAATAACGTATGATAGCCAAGTGCTATGTTACTAGAACCCGTACTATTAAACTGTAAGGCATTAGACCCAATTGCTACGTTATATGACGCAGAAGTGTACGATGAAAGAGCGCTAGCTCCAGCTGCGAAGTTCCCTACCCCTGTACCAAGAACTGAAGAATTACCTAGCATTGCTGAAGCTCCAAAAGCAACGTTAGAACTGCCTGACAGGTTATAGGTAAGGGCATTCTCTCCGATTGCAATATTCGACCCTCCGCTACTATTCTTTAGAAGTGCTTGATATCCTGCTGCGAAGTTACTCTGACCTGTTGTGAGAGAGTTAAGTGATTGATAGCCAATAGCGGTGTTATAGATACCAGTTACCGCTCCTGTTGAAGAGCCGACGAGTGCTTGATACCCAAGCGCAGTGTTGTAGAGGTTGCCAACTGTTGTCGATGCGTTAGTCATCGTCTGATAGCCAATAGCGATAGAAGCGAGGTTACTTATAGGAGCAGAAGCTGGCCCGCCGTTTACAAATAAGCTACTGTTAGGGTTAGATGTTGTACCGACAAGGAGTCGGCCGAATGTATCAACACCAAAAAGTTGAAACCCTGCTGAAGATGCAATAGTAAGTGGGTTAATACCTGATCTACCAGTGATAGCAAGTGATGAGCCAGGTGTTGATGACCCTACTCCCACGTTTCCCGTCTGAAGGATAGAGAAGAGTGTTGTACCTGTTGAAGAAGCAACAGTAAATGGTGAAGTGGTTCCTGAACCAACAACAGCAAGTGTTGAAAGTGGTGTGGTGGTACCAATACCAATGCGACCAGTTCCAGAAGTGATGCTATTTTGACCGTCAGCTTCGCCATAAATAGTTAAGATAGATGTGTCACCTATCTGGGCAGAATAACTTTGTACCGTACCAGTAGCTGAGGTAGTTGTAATAGGAAGATTAATCCACGAGATAACCCCCGCATCAGAATCAAACGCCAAGTTCCCAAGCTCAAGAGATGAGATAGATGTAACAGTCGTAGAAGCATTATAGAAAAGGTTTCCTCCACCGATGTTTACATTACCGGCAAATGTTGAAGTCGCAGTTGTTGAAGCAGATGTGAAGAATGTTGCATACACTTCACCGTTAACAGCAAGTGGTGCAACAGGTGTGGAAGTTCCGATTCCTACATTACCATTTTGTAAGATAGAGAAAAGCGATGCACCAGTTGAAGAAGAAATATTAAAGATATCAAACCCTGAAGTTCCAATAAGTGAGAACTTAGCTGTTTGTGTAGAGGTTCCTATTCCAATATTTCCATTCTGAAGTATAGAGAAGAGTGATGCACCGGTTGATGATGCAACTAAGAACGGATTGTTTCCTGCTGTGCCACGGATGGTGAGAGATGCTACAGGAGTAGTAGTACCGATACCCACATTTACATAACTTGTACCTGTACCTCCGAGTACAAGAGCATTCGATGCTCCGACGATTGCTCCAGCTCCGATAGCTGTTGAAGATGAGAAGCCTGAAGCAGAAGCGTTAGCGAATGCTCCGAGGTAGGTGTTGGAGTTACCGGAAGTGTTTACACTTCCTGCGAATGCACCGAAGCCGAGGTTGTTAGAGCCTGTTGTGTTACCTAGGGTTGAAGTACCGAGAGCGATGTTGGCGTTACCAGTACTATTAGAAAAGAGAGACTGGGCACCGAGAGCGATGTTATCTGATCCGGTAAAGTTAAGACCTCCTGAAAGATAGCCTGCAAAAAAGTTATTTGATCCAGTGGTGTTAGATAAACCTGACTGACGTCCTGTAAAAATGTTATAAGTACCTGTAGTATTTGCAGAACCAGACTGTGCACCCACAAATGAGTTATATGACCCTGTTGTATTAGATAATCCTGCCCACCGTCCAATAAATAAGTTATAAGATCCAAAAGTATTTGCAAAGCCAGCCATGTTTCCTGCTGCAAAGTTCTCTATACCAGTCATTCGCTCAGTTGAAGACCCGAAAAGTGCTCTAAAGCCTAATGCAATATTTTGAAGTGATGCACTTGAGGTTGAGAGGTAACTAAGCGCCTCATTACCAATTGCAACAGAATTAGAATCAAGAATTTGTGTATTTGTTGCTCCACCATTGAGGAAAATATTTGCTGAAGTTGTTGTACCGTATAAAGTACGACCAAAGATATCTACAGAGAAAAGATTACTTCCCGTTGAAGATGCGATCATGAATGGATTATTTATACCTGTTCCACGCACAGTAAGAGATGATGACGGAGTAGTAGTACCGATACCCACATTTACATAACTTGTACCTGTACCTCCGAGTACAAGAGCATTCGATGCTCCGACGATTGCTCCAGCTCCGATAGCTGTTGAAGATGAGAAGCCTGAAGCAGAAGCGTTAGCGAATGCTCCGAGGTAGGTGTTGGAGTTACCGGAAGTGTTTACACTTCCTGCGAATGCACCGAAGCCGAGGTTGTTGCTTCCTGTGGTGTTGTAGAGAGATGAAGTACCGAGGGCGATGTTGGCGTTGCCAGAACCACTATTATAGAGCGAACGAGCTCCAATTGAAATATTGTCGGAACCAGTACTAAAGTATCCAGCTTGATAACCTGTGAATGAATTATTACTTCCTGTAGTATTAAAATAACCTGCAGAATTTCCTAAAAATAAGTTATGGGAACCTGTAGTGTTTGACTGTCCCGCTTGACTACCTATAAAAGAGTTGTATGAGCCTGTAGTATTAAGATACCCTGATTGAACACCAGAAAATATGTTATTAGATCCCGTAGTATTAGTAAACCCTGCCTGATATCCGGTAAATATGTTTGCTACACCTGTCGTATTACTAAATCCTGCCTGATACCCTGCTGCAAAGTTATCGGTTCCTGACATCCGTGAAGTAGAAGACCCAAAGAGTGCTTGATACCCGAGTGCGATATTTTGGAGATTTGTTGTAGATGTTGAAGTATAACTAAGTGCCTGATTACCAATCGCGATTGAATTAGAGTTGGCAACGATTGAACTTGTTGCCCCACCGTTTATAAATACATTCGATGCCGTTGTTGTACCTAAGATAATACGACCATTTGTATCAATTGCAAGAAGTGATGAGCCAGAAGTTGATGCGACTAAGAATGGGTAGGTAGTATTAGTCGAAGAGCCAACAGAGAACGCACCAAAGACTGACATTCCACCTTGGTAGATATTGTTATTTGCGGTGAGAGTTTGATCGGATTTGCCTGATGTCATAACAGCAGTTCCTGCGACATTTCCTGATACGGCAACAAATATTCCATTTCCGTAAGCGACCCCATACCAATCATTAACTTGAGCAGATGACCTAGCTATCCATGTTTGACCATCAGGTGAAGTCATAACATAATCATCAGAAACTACGCCTGAAGTATCACCAACTGCAACGAAGAGTCCATTACCGTAAGTAACACCGAACCACGCATCATCATCACCTGCTGCACTCTGTGCAGTCCACGTTAAACCGTCAGGTGAAGTCATAACAAGATCTCCCGAATAACCTACTGCAACAAAAAGTCCATTACCGTAGGTTAAACTATACCATCCATCATTATTACCAGCTGCAGTTGTTGTGGCCCATGTGATACCATCTGTAGAATACATAACCCTGTCTCCAGACGACCCCACAGCTACATATCGTGCGCCTTCAGTTGTTGCTCCATACGTAACAGCTTTCCATGAATCATTATTCCCAGCAGCTGATCGAACAGTCCATATAATACCATCTGGAGAAGTCATAATGCGATCTCCTGTACTTCCAACTGCAACGAAGAGACCGTTACCGTAGGTAACTGATGTCCATCCATCATTATTTCCAGCAGCAGATCGAGCAGTCCAAGAGACACCATCTGGAGACGTCATAACACGATTCCCAACTCCACCATTTGCAACAGCAACAAAGAGACCGTTACCATATGTTACTGAAATCCATGTCAAACTTTCAGGCACAGTACGAGGAGTCCACGTAATACCATCTGGGGATGTCATAACACTGTCTCCTGTTTGACCAACTGCTACAAATAATCCATTACCATATGTTATCCCAAGCCAATAGTCATCATTATCTGCGGCTGTTCTACTTGTCCACTCAAGTCCTTTACTAATAATATTCCCAGACACCTCCAATCTCTCACCTGAAGCATCAGTTCCGATACCCACATTACCCTTTTGTGAAAGAAGTAGGAGAGATGAACCGGTTGATGACGCAATATTGAATGGATCGATACCTGCGTTACCTTGAAGGTTGAAGGTGTAGAGTGATGAAGTTGCGTTAATACCAAGTACTGATCCGTTATCAATGAGAGATGAAGTGGCGAGTGCTGTTGTTGAGAGCCATCTTGTTGCATAACCGACTTGTCCACCGCTTACTCCTGCTCCACTTGAGAGACCGAGGGAAGAGGTAGATACCCACTGGGTAGAAGTACCTGTTGTTTGAAGTACCATACCTAAGGTACCAAGTGAGTTAGCATTATCATAAAGACCTCCTGATAGTGTAAGGTTGGTAGCAGATGCATTAACGAGGTTAGCTACAGTTGCGTAGAGAGTGTTAGCAGTTAAAGCAGAAGATGACGCGAGACCAAGTGTCGTCTTCCCAGTTACATCAAGTGTCCCCCCGACTACAGTGTTACCAGATACCGTGATAGCTGTAGCAGAAGCTGTCGCAAATGTAGCTTGACCTGTTACACCAAGAGTTCCTGTTACACCAAGTGTATAAACTGGGGATGATGAGCCAATGCCGATGTTGCCGTTTGCAAGAATTCTAAAGTATGACGTACCAGATGACGAAGCAACAGAGAGAAGGTCTGTTGAAGTTGCACGGATGGTAAGCATTGCATCTGGAGATGTGGTACCGATTCCTACACTGCCACGTTCTGTAGATAAGAGAACATAACCTGGATTGTTTGCTCCAGATCCTTGCCCTCCATTTAAAGTAACACTCCCACCGATTCTTGAATTAGCTCCAGTACCTCCAGTTAAATTTATGTAACCAGCATTGCCAGAGAACGTTCCTCCATTTATATACAATGTAGCGCCACCACCGTTACCGCAACACCCTTCAGCGCCTGCGCCAGAGGTAAGAGTCACCGAACCACCTGCACCAGCTCCTGTTCCGCCTATAAATGAGAAACTTCCTCCACCCTGAGATCCACCGTTTGCATTTCCGCCTATAAATGAGAACCCTCCTCCGTTTCCTGTACTTAAACTGTTACCACCGATTGCAGTAATCGCATTTGCAAGTGTCCCTGTTGCATTAGACTGAACCAAAGTAAGAAGTGCTAGCGGGGATGACGACCCTACCCCTACATTTCCATTCTGAAGAATTGAGAAGAGTGAAGCGCCTGTTGATGATGCAATCAGAAGTGGGTTGGTTCCTCCAGTTCCGGTTATAGTGAGTGTCGAATTAGGGGATGATGTTCCTATACCAACATTTATTGCATCTGTTGATGTGCCTCCGAGAATAATACTGTTACTTCGAGCAACTTTTGCATTCTTTCCAATTGCTACGATGTTGGTAAGGGCAGTTGTTGAAGCAATCGTTGCTTCACGAGTTGCTTGATATCCAAGAAAAACTGCAAACGTATCTAGGAGTGAACGCTCGTTATTGATTATACCTGAACCACCAGTACCGGCACTTTTACCAATTGCTATATTGTTAGACGTTGAGGAGGCATACTGGAGAGAGCTAAAGCCAAGAGCAATATTATCATTACCTGAAACGTTAGCATTCCCGCTATAGGCTCCTATAAATACGTTTTCAATACCAGTGGTATTAGCGTATCCAGAAACCCTTCCAATAAATGTATTACTGTGTCCAGTGGTATTAGAATACCCCGTCTGATACCCAATGAATGTATTATCGTACCCGGAAGTAGTATTGATTCCTGATTGAAATCCTGCTGCAAAATTATTTGCTCCTATTAACCCAGCACCGTTTCCGTTAAGCGCCTGATGTCCAAAGGCTATGTTATCTGTAGCCCCCTGTTTGATACCATTGAATGTCTGATATCCTATACCAATGTTACGAAGTGCTGTAGTTGTCGCTGCTCCTCCATTTACATAAAAATTGGCATCTATAGTGGTGGTTGCTCCAGCAATACTTGTGATAGCACCAAATTGACTAATAGTGAAGAGTTGGTTACCAGTCGATGACGCTACATTGAATGGATTAACTCCAGCTGATCCTTGTACAGTATATGTATAACTTGATGATGTAGCATTGATACCTGCTACTGTTCCGTTATCGATAGAGATGCCAGTTGAAAGTGATGTTGCTCCAGTAAAGCGTGCAAGGAAGCCGTTTGTTCCACCACTTACCCCTGCTCCACCTGTGATACCAAGTGATGAAGTTGCTACCCATTGTGTAGAGGTGCCTGTTGTTTGAAGTACCATACCTAAGGTACCAAGTGAGTTAGCGTTATCATAAAGACCTCCTGATAATGTGAGGTTGGTAGCAGATGCATTAACGAGGTTAGCAACAGTTGCATAGAGAGTGTTTGCAGTTAAAGCGGTAGCGGATGCGGTGGAAAGTGTGCTTTGACCAGTAACACCGAGAGTTCCAGCAAGACCGAGGGTGTAGACTGGGGATGATGAGCCGATGCCGATGTTGCCGTTTTGAAGAATAGAGAAGAGTGACGCCCCAGTTGAGGAAGCCACATTTAAAAGATTCGCTGTTGTAGTGCCGACGATTGTGAGCATTGTTGGTGTAGTTGTTGCAAGAGTAGAAGTCCCTATACCAACATAGCCACGGAGACTTGCAAAAATAACATTTCCGTCTGCTGACAATGCGCTTGATCTTAACCCACCATTGATTACCACATTACCTCCAAATGAGCCTGCTGTATTACCTCCCCCTGACCCTCCTGTAATATTTATAGCCCCTCCACTGTAGCCATTAACACCACCAACTCCTCCAGTTAAAGTAAGAGCCCCTCCAGGAAAGTTTGTATTTCCTACACCAGCTGTGAGACTAATACCTCCACCTGCTCCACCTGTGTTAGATGGCATTGAAAAAGTTGCTCCATTACCACTTAAGGTTAATGCTCCAGTTGAAAGACCTGACCCGGCTGAAATGTTTACACTCCCTCCAGCACCTGATGGTGCACCCCCTGCGACTAAGTTAATCCCTCCGCCTACCCCACCCCCTGCACTTGAGCTTCCTCCTAAAACATTTAATACGTTGTTAGCGCTCCCACTTGTTACACTTGTTCCAACAATTGAAAGCAAAGAATTAGGTGATGATGATCCGATACCGACATTCCCATTCTGCAGGATAGTGAAAAGCGACGCCCCAGACGATGACGCTATGTTTAATGGATTAGTCCCCCCTGTTCCTTGGATGCTAAGAGTGGCTGATGAAGTAGTTGTGCCTACACTTAATGTTCCTCCCACTGTCTCGTTACCCGTAACCGTTGAAGTACCGATAGTTACTGTGTTTGCAGTTAAGTAGGTAGTAGTAG